>MGTY01000026.1:4275-34398 GCA_001799695.1 Elusimicrobia bacterium GWA2_69_24 | reverse complement strand
CGGGGTCCAGCGGCCTGCCGTCACCCCGGCAAAGGCCGGGGTCCAGTGGTTTGTCGTCTGGATACCGGCTGGCGCCGGTATGACGGCTTTTCGAATGTAAAGAAGCGTTGGAGACACTACATTGCGGGTCTCCCGGAGGTCTCCCGGAAGTCTCCCGGAAGTCTTGACGGGGGCGGGGCGCAGGGATACACTCCTTTTGGTGCGCGGTCGTCGGCGCGCCAAGCGAGGCTTTCCATGATCCCCCGATTGCTCCTGGTCCTGGCGTTGGTATTCCCTTCCCCGATGGCCGCGCTGGCGGCCGCCTCCTCCTCGCCCGCCGATGTCGACGCCAAGACCCCGGAGGCGAAGCAGGAGCGCCTGCTGGAGCTCGTCGGGTTCCTGAAGTCCATGTCGGACGAGGACTACAAAGAGCTGCTCGCCCGCCAGCCCGACCAGGCGGCCATCCCCCCGCAGATCGTCTCGCGCCGGACGGTGCTCAGTTCCGCTTACCAGGACCTGGCCGCGCTAGAGAAGGGGCGGACCGCGACGCCGGCCACGGTGGAGGCCGGGTCCAGCTATTCGGAGGCGGGCCCTTCCGCCGCCGGGGGACAGCAGGAGGCGGCCCTGGGTCTGGTCGCGGTCATCGCGCTCAAGTTCCTGGGCAACGCGGTCCTCAATTATTGGCTGGGCGGGGGACAGGACCTCGTGGGAGGAGGAGGGCGGAAGGCCGGGGCCTTGGAACAGCCCCGGCAGGGCGCGGGGACGGAACTGGCGAGCGCGGCCTTGGGCGGCGGGGGCTACGAGCAGCTGGCTTCCGCGGCCCGCGCACCCGAGGTCGCGGAAGAGCGCTCGGCCCGGGAGAAGGAGCGCCTCCAGAGCCTGGCGGACATCCTGAGCTCGATCTCGGATGAGGATTACCGGGTCGTGCTCAAGGAGCTCCCCGCCAAGTCCGTAGGTCATCCCGGATTGGCCACGCGCCGCTCCGCCCTCGGCTCGGCCTATTCGACCCTGGCCGCCATGGAGTACCGCGAAGCGGGCGCCCTGGCATCCGCGGACTACGCGCGCGTCTCTCAGGGGGCGGCCGACCAGCTGGCCATCCACCCCGAGAGCCTGCAGGAGACCGGCTGGTTCACCAACCTGCTGGGCGTGGCTGCCATGGGCGGGATCGGCTACGCCATCTACGACAACCAGCGGCGGCATCGCCGGCGCCGCGCGCAGTCCGTCGTCACGACCCCCGCTCCGGCTCCGACCCCGGTCGAACCGGCGCCGGTCGATCCGCCGCTCCGGGGCCTGCCGCTGGATGCCATCCCCGGCACCCTGGCTTTGTGGCACTTCGACGAAGGCTCCGGGACGGTCCTGCAGGACTCGGCCGGCCCCAACAACGGGCTGATCGTCAATTCGCCGGAGTGGGTGCCGGGCCGTGTCGGCAAGGCCCTGAGGTTCAACGGCTCGAACCAGTACGTGCGCGCCAAGGCGGGGCTCATCCTCGGAGGAGCCCGGGCGTTCACGGTGGAGGCCTGGGTCAATTACGAAGGAGAGACGGGCACGCATCCCGATCAGTTCGTTTACGGGGAAGGCAGCTATAACGACCTCATCGACCTGCGCTTGAAGGCGGGGCGGCCCGACCTCACCATACTCAGTTCGAACTGGATGGAGAACTCCGCCAGGGAACCTTTGTCCATCGGGGAATGGCATCACTTGGCCGGGACCCTGGAATCCGGCGTCGGAAAGCTCTACATAGATGGGCGTCTCGCCGCGACCAACCCCAACATGGGGCCCGCCATCCAATCCGGGGTCGAGACGGACATCGGTCGTTTCGCCGGCAACAACGGACTCCGGTATTTCCGCGGCGCCATCGATGAGCTTCGGGTCCTGAACGTGGCGCGCAGCGCCGACGAGGTCGCCGCTGACTACCGGTGGGGCCTCCAGGGGGCGGCGGAGACGACGCCGCCGCCGCTGCGCTGCCCGGAGGGATATGTCTGGGCCGTCGATCCGACCTGGATGCCGACAATCGTCCCCAGCTGCCGCCTGGGCGAGTCGCCCACGCTTTGCGCGGCCCGGCAGGAGTCGGCGCGCAGACATAACCAGCACCTGCCGCGCTGCATGCCCGCGAGCGTCGCCGGCATAGCCGGCGGCGGGACCAACGTCTCGGCTGGGTTCGGCGGCCTCCGGGAATCCCTGGATGAACTGGATGAGAAGCTGGCCGGCGGGGGCTTGAGCGCGGCGCAGGCCGCGGACCTGCATCGGCGGATGGGCTCGGTCTACGAACAGCTGGCTTCCGCAGCGGCCGGTCCCGTGGTCCGGCCCCAGCCCCGCAAGGAGAGCGTCTCCGAGGAGCCCCCGGCGCCCAAGAGGAACACGAAAGGCGAGCTGGACGACCTCGAGAAGCAGATGCGGCGGGAGCTCGACAAGAGACGGCCCAACTAGCCAACGCTTCTTTACATTTGAAAAGCCGGTATGCCGGCGAAGGCCGGTATCCAGCGTGAGGAACGGATTCAAGAGATCTGTTTTGCTGCCTGGACCCCGGCTTTCGCCGGGGTGACATCTGGTGCCTGGACCCCGGCTTTCGCCGGGGTGACGTCTGGCGCCTGGACCCCGGCCTTCGCCGGGGTGACGAATGTGATTGGACTTATGCTAGAGGGCCGCGATCTGCCGGCGCAGGAGGGCGCCGGTGACGGTGTCGCCGCAGCGTGCGCGGTGCCGGTCCAGCTCCGCGAGCGCCGCTGCCTTGGGAGTCCGTCCGTCCCGGACCGCCTCCAGGAGCGCTTCGGCATCGTCCGGGTCCACCCGGCGATATTCCCCGCGCCCGATCAGGGCGCCGTAGGCGGGGATCCTGCGCACGAACACCAGCGCCGCGTCGTCCCAGAACACCAGCGCCCAGCGGTCTCCGGGGAAACGGGTCCGCCACGGCGAGGGATCCCCGTCCCAGCGCCGCCGCTCCACCGCGTAGGTCACGCCGTGCCGGTCCCAGAGTCCCTGGAAGCCCTCGGGACCCCCGGCGGACGCGTCCTCCAGCAGGAGCGGGTAGAACAGGTACCGGCCGTCCATGAACACGGGGCGTCGGCCGGCGAAGCGCCAGTTGATGAAGCCGCCGAAGGCGTAGTCGTTGTGCAGGACTCCCCCGACCCCTTCCCGTTCAAGGAAGTCGCAGGCGCGGACCGGCAGTCGGGACCAGCGCACGGCCTGGGAGAAGTCGCGGCGGCGCACGGGGGCTCCGAGCCAAACTAGAAGGGCCAGGATCGCCGCGGCTTTCAAGGGTCCCGGCCGCCGGGCCAGGACGACGCTGCCCCGGTCCAAGGCGGAGAACAGATAGGGCGCGGCCGCGAGGATGAAGTACACCGGGTTGCGCGCTTCCCGCGAGCCCCAGAGCGCGAAGACGACGAGCAGCGGCGCCCAGGCGAGCGCCCTCCGGTCCTTGCCCACGAGCTCCTTGCCGAGGAGGGCCAGGGAGGCCGCCAGGGTCAGCCAGTAGACGGGGTGCTCCCCCAGGCGCAGGGGGCGCCATTCGTCGATGAGCGCCAGCCCGCCCGGCGAGTTCAGGTCCCGCAGGTGGATCCAGATGGCGTCGTAGACCCCGGCGCCGTAGGGGTTGACGAGGGATGCCAGCAGGCAGGCGGCCAGGCACAGCAGCAGGCTCTTGGCCGTCCGGCGGCCCGCGCCGCGCGGGGATTCCAGGAAGGCCCCCGCGGCGGACAGGGCGATGAGTCCGTGGCCGAGGACGAAGCCCCCGTGCAGGTTGGCCCAGAGCGCGGTCAAGGGGGGGAGGGCGACGAGCCAGGCGCGGCCGCTGCGGCCGCTCTCGGCATCACGGAACCGGAGCAGCGCGTAGAGGAAGAAGGCGAACAGCGCCAACGAGAAGATCTCCGGGCCCAGGAAGCCGCGGGTGCGCACCATGGCGAGGGCGCAGAGCGCCCCCGCGCAGGCCGTCGCCAGGTCCGCCCCCTGGCGAAGGATGCTCCGGGCCGTGATCACGACCGCGGACGCTCCGACGAGCGCCTTGAGCCAGATCAGGCCCCGGAATCCCGTGACGGTCCAGGCTAGGTAGGCCAGGACCTGGGAGAGCCATTCGAAATCCACCCAGGGGGAGCCGCGCAGGGTGTGGGAATACGGGTCCGCGCGGGGGATCGCGAGCTGGGTCACGATGTCGCGGCCTGCCGCGAGATGCCACCACGCGTCGTAGGAGACGATGGGCCAGGCCAGCACCAGGCTCGAGAAGGCGGCGAGTGCGGCGAGGGCGCCGGCTTCCCCGCGGCTCCACGACGCCTGCGCTGACCGCATCAGAGTCCGGGGATGTCGTCCGAGAAGTCGGCGTCCGGGAGGCCCGAGGCTCCGGGGTCGGAGAGGGGTTTCTTGCGCCGCCGGACCGCCGCTTTCACGGGGGTGCGTTGGGCGCGGCGGCGCGTCCGGGAGCGGGGCGCGGCTTCCGGGGCTTCGGCGGGCGCCCCGGGTTCCTCCGCTTCGGGCTCGGGCTCCGGCGCGGGCGGCCGGGGCGCGGCCTGCCGGGCCTGGAACCGGGCGAGGTCCTTCTGGAGCTCCTCGATCCGTTTCTGCTGCATGGCCATGGCGGCCTTGGCCCGCTCCATCTCAGGGCTCGGGCGGAAGCCTCCTTGGATCCGGACCACCGCCTGTTGGATGCGCTCCTCTATCTCCTGCGCCGCGCGCAGGCGCTGAGACAGCTCGTTCTTGAGTCCGACGAAGGCGTCCTGGCGCGCGGAGAGGCGCTTGCGGGCCGCGGCCAGGGAGCGGTCGAGCAGCCTCATGCGGCCTTCGATGGCCCCGATGGCGGCCACGTCGTGCCCCGCGGGCGCCGCCTGGCCCCGGCCGGCCGAGGGGAAGAGAGGGGCGAAATCCGGGTAGGCGACCGCGGGCCGCCATTCCTCCTCCGCCGTCCCGAGCTTGGCCTCGGGGCAGAGGGGGGCGTCGGCGGTGAACTCGTCGAGCTCCATGAGCGCGTCGAGGTCGAAGGGTCCCGTCACCCGGTCTCCGGCGAAGAGCCAATACCGCTCGCGCGGATCGGGTTCCATGTCAGAACTCCGCCGAGCGCGGCGCGCGGGGGAAGGGGATGACGTCGCGGATGTTGGCCGTGCCGGTGACGAACTGCACGGTGCGCTCCAGGCCCAGGCCGAAGCCTGCGTGCGGCACGGTGCCGTAGCGGCGCAGGTCCAGGTACCACCAGTAGTCCTCGGGCTTCATGTCCAGCCCGGCCATGCGCGCCGCGATGCGGTCCAGACGCTCCTCGCGCTGGCTGCCCCCGATGATCTCGCCGATCTTCGGGACGAGCACGTCCAGCGCGGCCACCGTGGACTCCCCGCCGTGCTCGGCCGCGTCGTCGTTGAGCCGCATGTAGAAGGACTTGATCTTGGCGGGATAGTTCTGGAGGATGACGGGCTTCTGGAACTTCTCCTCGCTCAGGTAGCGCTCGTGCTCGGTCTGCAGGTCTACGCCCCACTGGATGGGGAACTCCCATTTCCGCCCGGCCTGCTCCAGGATGGAGACCGCCTCGGTGTATTCCAGCCGGACGAACTCGCTGTCGATGATCCCCTTCAAGGTGTCGCGCAGGGTCTTGTCCTGCCTCGCGCAGAAGAAGTCCATGTCCTCGCTGCAGCGCTCGAGCACGGCCGAGAAGATGTGCTTGAGGAAGGCCTCGGCCAGGTCCGCGTCGCCTTTCAGGTCGCAGAAGGCCATCTCGGGCTCGATCATCCAGAATTCGGAGAGGTGGCGCGGCGTGGTGGAGTCCTCGGAGCGGAAGGTCGGTCCGAAGGTGTAGATGTCGCCCAGGGCGCAGGCGTAGGCCTCGCCCTCGAGCTGTCCCGAGACCGTGAGGAAGGTGGGCCGGGCGAAGAAGTCCTGGCCGTAGTCGACCTTCCCTTCCGGGCCGCGGGGGAGCTTCTCCAGGTCCAGGGTCGTGACCCGGAACATCTGCCCCGCGCCCTCGCAGTCGCTGGCCGTGACGATGGGGGTGTGCACGTAGAGGAACCCCCGCTTTTGGAAGAACTCGTGGATGGCCCAGCACACCGCGTTGCGCACCCGGGCGACCGCGCCGAAGGTGTTGGTGCGGGGGCGCAGGTGTGCGACCGAGCGCAGGAACTCCAGGGTATGGTGCTTGGGTTGGATGGGGTAGGTCTGGGCGTCCGCCGTGCCCAGGACGGAGACCGCCGCCGCCTTGAGCTCGACAGCCTGCCCTTTCCCCGGGCTCTGCACCAGTTCGCCCTGGATCCTCAGGGAGCAGCCGGCGGTCAGGCGCACGACCTCGGAGTCGTAGTTCGCGAGCTGGCCGTCCGCCACGACCTGGATGGAGGCCATGCAGGAGCCGTCGTTGAGGGTGATGAAGCTGAAGCCGCCCTTGCTGCAGCGCAGGGTGCGGACCCAGCCGGCCACGGTGAGGCGGGTCCCGGGGGTCTGCTTGAGCGCATCCTTGATCAAGGTCCTTTCCATGAGCGGCTCCTCGCGCCAGACCCTAGGATAGCAAGTCGGGCGCCCGCTTGTCAGTCGGCGGCTATTCGCTATACTTGTGGCATGACGGGGGGTTGGCGCAGGCTCTGGTCTTTCCTTGCCACGGACGCGCGCGCCGCGGCGTGCCTGCTGGTCCTGCTGCTCCTGTGGGGCTGGAGCCGCTGGGGTTGGCAGGGCCGACCGGACTTCGTCCCCCGCGACGAGCACGTGGCCGCCGGCGAGCTCCTATTGCACGGGCTGGCGGGACCGGCGGCGGGCGTCAATTGCGCCATGCCCCTGACCGCGGCCGCGGACGCCGTCTACCACGACCACCTTTCCCGGGACGCCCGGCGCGGGCTCGGGGCCGCGCTGTGGGTCGTCTTCGTCCTCCTCGTCTTCACGCTCGGGACCCTCCTCCATTCGCGGCTCTGCGGCCTGCTCGCTGCCGCTGCCGCCTTTGGTTTCGGAGCGCTGGAACCGTGGTTCCCGGACCACCTGATCGAACTCGAGTACGAGCTCTACACCTTGGGCCTGCTCGGGGTCGCGCAGTTCTGCGTCTGGTGGGCCCGGTCGCCGACCCCGGCGCGGGGCTGCGCCCTGGGCGCGGCGCTGGCGCTCAGCCTGCTCCTGCGGTCCCCGCTCCTGCTCTTCCCCATATTCCTGACCGGGTTCCTGTGGGTCCGGCGGCGCCCGGCTCCGCTCCGGGAGATGCTCGCGGCTGCCCTGCCCCTGTGGGCGATCCCCCTGCTCGTTCTGGGGCCCTGGATGTGGCTGAACTGGTCCCTGGACGGCGTCCCTCGGCTATCCGAGGCCGGTCGCGGCTACGACCAGGTGGCCGGCGGGGTTCTCGGCCTCACCGTCCCTTCGGCCATCACCAACGAGCTGAGTCCCCAGAAGATCGCCCAGGGCGGAGACGTCCTGTCCTGGGCCGCGGCGGAGCTCCTGCGGCATCCGTGGGTGTTCCTGCGCGGCTGGGCGGTCCGGGCTTGGGAGGCGGCCGCGCCGCACCTCGGGCTGCTGCTCCTGGGGGCGTTGGCGGCCCTGTTCTTCCGCCGGCGGCCGGGACATGCCGCGCTGGTCCTCCTCGCGGCCTATCTGCTGGGCCTGCACACGGCCATGATCTGCCTGCCCTACTATCTTTGGCCGATCTGGCCCCTCGTCCTGGTGCTGGGCGCGAGCCTGGCGGCGCACGCCCTGCGTCCGGCGGAGGAGCCCGACGCGCGGCCCGTGTTCGTCCTCGCCCTCCTCCTGCCGGCCGCACTCGTCGGGGGCGGGGCGCTCTCCCTGGCCATGGCGTACCCGCTGCGGCTCGATCCGACCGGGGACCGGCTCGCGTTCGCGCTGGAGCGCCATCCCCAGGATGCCTGGCTCCGGGCGGAAAGAGGGCGGCGTCGTTTGGCGGCCGGCGACGCGCGGGGCGCCTCGGAGGACCTCTGCCAGGCCCAGCGGCTCGATCCGCGCTCCGTCAGACGCCTGGACTGCGCCGTCGCGCGCCTGGTCGCGGGCGGGCCGGACGACGACGGCCTCGACCCGGCGTCCTTGGAGGGCATCCCCGCTCAGAGGCGAGGCTATCTCCTTACGGCGATATCCCGCGCGCTGAGGGACCATCCGGACGCGGCCGAGGCCCTGCGCGAGGCGCGCGAGCTGGGACGGGGAGCGCCGTTGGAGCCCGAAGCCGTGCGCGCGGCGATACGGTTCCATCTCGCCGACCAGGATCTGGCGCCGGAATTGCGGGACCTGTTCCGGCCTCTGGCTCCGGCCTATCGCGAGCGTCTGCTCCGGAAGATCGTCCAGCCGAAGTCCTTGTGGGCGGCGCTCACGACCCGGGAACGCTGCATGCTCGCCAAGATACAGGCCGGGCTCGGGAACCGCGAGCTCGCGGCCCGGGCGATCGCCCTCATGGCTGCCGAGCCGCGGCAGGACGTCCTTTCCTGGGATTGGCTGGAACTGGCCCGGAGCTTGAGCGCGGGCGGGTCGCGCGAGCTGGTCCCCGAAACCTTGAGCCGCGCCGAGGAAGCCGGCCTCGGCGGCGTGGAACGCTCCGAGGCCGCCGAGCAATGGACGGAGCTCCTGGGCTACGTGGAGCGGGAAGCCGGGGATGGCCGGGGCGTGCTGACGGCTATGGCGCGCCGTCCCTACCGGCACGCGTCGGGGCAAGACCTGCTGCGCGCCGCGCAGGCGGCGATGCAGGCGGGCGATCCCGCCCTGGCGCGGGAGACCCTGGCCCGGACGGCTGGAAAGGATCCCGGAGGGCCGGACCCCCTGCGGGAGGCGGAGATGTTTCTTCGCATCGGATTGCGGCAGCGCGCGGAGGCGCGTCTCCGTTCCTTGATCTCGGCTCCTCCCGCGGGAGTGCCGGCGAGACGGTGGCTCGACGTCTGCGAAGCCGCCCGTGCGGCAGGATCGCGCGAAGCGCTGCCGGCTCTGCTGCGGCTGGCCGGAGCGGCGGGGCCGGATGAGGCGGAGAAGCGGGACCTGCTCAGATTGGCTGAGGCCTTCCTGGAAGCCCCGGGGGCCGTTCCACGGAGTCTGCTGACGGCCCCGGCTTCCGCCCTGCCGGCGGGTTTCTGGCTCCGCCTGGGGCAGGCCTGCGCGCGGCTCGGAGATGCCGGTCCCGCGCTGGAGTCCTACGAGCGGGCCTTGGCCGGGGACCCCGCCCCGCCTTTGCGGGCGGAGACGGCGCGGTCGTTGGCGTTGGCCCGGGAGCTTGGTCGCGCGGTGGCGGCCGCTCATCCGATCCTCCGCCGAAGATCCGGTCCGGTCGAGTCTCTGCTCTGGCCGGAAGTCGCCTATGCGGCGCGCGATATCGGCGATAAGGAATCCCTCCTGCGCATCCTGGATGGCCTTTCCTGGGCCGAGGGGGATTGCGGAGGGCGGATCCGCGCGGCCATGCTCTATGCGGAGAACGGCGCGGCGAAGAAGGCCGCGGGGCTCCTGAGACCCATAGTGGATGGGAGTATCGGCGCTCCGGATCCGGCGCTATGGTTGGAAGCGGCCGCAGCGGCGCGCATCACCGGCGACGCGGGTCTGGCCGCGCAGGCGTTGTCCCGCGTCCGGCAGGATGCCCTTACGAGCGCGGAGCGTCAGCGGCTCGCGGTACTCCTGCAGGAATCGGGCGATCACGCGGGGGCCATCCGGATTCTGGACGGGCTGGTCGCCGCCGAGCCGGCACAGTCGGGGCATTGGAGCGCCCGGGGAGTGCTGAGATCCATCTTGGGGCAGTCCGACGGGGCGGTCGCGGATCTGCGCCGGGCCGTCGCCCTCGATCCGCGCTCCTGGGAGGCGGTCCTCAGCCTGGGCGGCATCCTGGTCGGCCAGGGGAAGGCGGACGAGGCCCGGACCCTCTACGACCAGGCCGTCAGCGCGGCAGGAGAGGGCCGCGGTGACCCTATGCTGGACCGCATCCGGGCGGCGCGGCAGGAACTCGGCGGCAGCCGGTAGGGCCCGGTTCCGGCTGGGTCCTTTTTCCGCCGGGGGCTGGGATGCTTGACCCAGGACCTCCGTGCCCCGACCCGCTATACTCATGACGGACCGACGGCTCATCCGCCGGCCCAGGAGGACTCAGTCATGAGCAGAACCAGCATTCCCGTAGCCGCCGGCGCGCTCGCCTTGGCGCTGCCCGCGGCCCTGCACGCGCAGAGCGTGATCACGCGCACGGTGCTGCCGGTCGGCTACGCCGGCCCCATGGCCGCCGCGGTCGGCGGAGGCCTGGTCCGAGTCTCCAACCTGGACGTGTCTTTGCGCAGCGATCTGGTGCAGCCCAGCCTCGGCGCCCTGCCCTCCCTTCCCACGGCCATGGCCAAGGAGACGGTCGCCGCGGCACCCACCTTGCTGCTGCCCGTGAGCCCGCTGGCGGCGTCCCAGGGGACGCCGTCCTTCGCTTCCAAGAGCAAGAGCCGGGGCAAGAGCACCGGCGGCGGCATGCCGGTGGAGAGCCCGACCCGCGAGATCGGGCCGGACGACATCGACGGCCTCGACGACCTCGGCAACCCACGGCGGGACGACAACCGGGGCGGCCCCGATGACGTCTGGGACGGCTCGGACAACGACCGCGGCGGCAACGCCTTCGCGGAGCTGAAGTCCATGTCCCGCAAAGGCTCCCGCAAGACGCCGGACACGGGCGGCAGCCGCGACAACGGCGGGCCGGACGGCACGGACGGCCTCGACGACCTGGGCAACCCGCGCCGCGACGGGGGGCGGGGCGGCCCGGACGACGTGTGGGACGGCGGGCCCGGCAACAACCGCGGGGATTCCGGCGGGGGCTACTGGGACGGCGGCGACTCCGGCACGGCGGGAGGCGTCCTCTTCTGATCCCCCACCCTCACCCTCCCCCGCTCGCGGGGGAGGGCTGGGAGGGGGGCAGCAGGCCGGCGATGGCGTCGATCCAAGCCCCCAGGGGGATCTCTCCCAGGCACGGCTTGGATCGACTGCATCCGGACCGGTACCAGCAGCCGCAGCCGCCGGGCGGCAGAAGGGTCGTCCCGTGCGCGAGCCGCACCTCGCCGGCCGAGGTGGGACCGAAGGCCGCGACCACGGGCCGGGACAGGGCCCGCGCCGCGTGGAGCGCCAGGGAATCCGAGCTCACCAGCACGTCGCAGCGGGCGAGGAGCGCCGCGAACACGCGCAGCCCGTAATCCGCCCCCAGGTCGAGCAGGTCCCCGCCGGCGGCGGCGGCCAGTCTGGGGTGGGCGGCCGCCTCTTCGGGTCCTCCGAAGAGGATGAGGGGCACCCCCCAGCGTCGTCGCACCTCCCGGGCCAGCGCGAGGGTCGTCTCTTCCGGGATGCGCTTGGACGGCCAGCGGGCTCCGGCGCCCGGGTGGATGCCGATGCGCAGGGGCAGGTCCGCGATGCCGAGCCGTTGGGCGAGGTAGTCGGCCTGGGCGGCGTCCTCCTCCGTGAGCCGGAGCACCGGCTGGGGGGGCTGGGGGGGATCGGGGAGGTCCAGCGCCTTTAGCCAGAGCTGCTCATAGGTCAGGGTGTTGGTCTGCTTAAGCTCGTCGGCGGAGGCGTGGCCGCCGTCCGGGTCGAGATGGAGCAGGCTCAGGTCGTAGTAGGCGGCGCTGTCGGCGGTGTAGGCGAGGCGCCCGCCGCGCAGGACCACCCCGGTCCAGAGCCCGTGATGCACGGTCTTCTCGAGCGCGGCGAAGGCGGGGTCCTCCTCCATGGAGAGCACCCGGTCGAAGCGGCCGAGCAGCAGTCCGTCCGCTTCGGAGCTGAGGCGCCCGAGATAGGGGTTCCCCTCCAGGAGAGGCCGGGCCTCCGGGGAGGTCAGCCAACAGAGCTCGGAGTCGGGCCAGCGGCTCTTTAGGGAGGCCAGGAGCGCGGTCGTGCGGAGGACGTCTCCCAGGGCCCCGCGCTTGATGATGAGGATCCGCATCTGCGCCGCGGTCCGCGGCACCCGAAATTTGCCATATTATACGCGGCGATGGAAGAGCTCCGGCTGGATTTTCACGGTGTGGGCGGGGCTGTGGCCTGCGACGACCCGCTGGTGTCCGAGAACCTGCGCCGGGATTTCGCGTTCTTCCTCGCCAAGTCCTGCGACCCCTCCTTCCGCGTCACCCTGCGGCTCGACGCCGTCCCGCGGGAACTCGTCCCCCGGCGCCGCGCCTCCCTGTGCGGGGCCCACTACGTCGCCTATGACAACGGTCCGGTGCGCGCCGTGGACTATCACGGCAGGGCGCTGGCCATCATGGACTTCCGCTCCGAGTCGGCCGAGGTGTTCTCCGAGGACGGGGCCCTGCTCCACGAGCTGGGGTATCTGCTCATCTGCTCCCGCGCGGGCTTCCTACTGGACCGCCGCGGCCTGCACCGGGTCCACGCCCTGGGCGTGGCGCGGGAGGGGAAGGGCGCGCTCGTGCTTTTGCCTTCGGGGGGCGGGAAGACGGCCCTGGGACTGGACCTCCTGCGCTCCGGGCAGGTGCAGCTCCTCTCCGAGGACACGCCCCTGCTCGGGCCGGGAGGGTCTTTGCTCCCGTTCCCGCTCCGTCTGGGACTTTCCCCGAACGAGGACCTCTCCGCCATCCCGGAGAAGTTCCGGCGCGTGATGCATCGCCGCGAGTTCGGGACCAAGATACTCGTGGACCTCGCCTGGTTCCAGCACGCGTTGTCCGGACCCGTCCCGGCCGGCCTCGTGGTGGTCGGACGCCGTTCCGGGGCCGCCGAGCCCGCGATCCGGCGCCTGTGGCGCCCCGCGGCCCTGCCCGCCCTGTTCTCGTCGCTCGTGGTGGGCTGGGGCGTGCCCCAGCTCACGGAGTTCATGCTGCGCCGGGACCTCCCCGGTCTGGCCGGCCTGGCCGGCCTGGCCCTGGGCCGCGCCTCGGCTGCGGCGGGCCTCTTGGCGCGGGCCCCCGTGGTCGAACTGACCCTGGGCACGGACCGCCGCGCGAACGCCGCCGCGCTTCTGGGACTGTTGTGAAGACGCCGCTGTTCAAGGAGCTCCGATGATCTATTGGTTGGCCGCGCTTCTGGTCGCCGTATCCGCCGCCCCCGTCCGGGCCGCGGCGGACGAGGACGCCGTGAAGAGCTCCGTCGTGCAGTTCTTCACCGTCATCAAGCAGCCCGACTACTACGAGCCCTGGAAGCTGGGCTATCAGAACAACTCCGGCGGCTCGGGGGTCATCATCGCGGGCAATCGCATCCTCACCAACGCGCACGTGGTCAGCAACCAGGTCTTCGTGCAGGTGCGCAAGAGCGGGGACGCGAAGAAATACACCGGCAAGGTCGAGTTCGTCGCCCACGACTGCGAGACCGCCGTGGTGACGGTGGACGACCCCGAGTTCTTCAAGGGCACCACCCCGGCCCGCTTCGGGTCCCTGCCCTTCCAGCGCGACAAGGTGGCGGCCTACGGCTTCCCCATCGGAGGGGACCAGCTCTCCATCACCGAAGGGGTGGTGTCCCGCCTCGAGGTGAACGGCTACACGCACTCGGGCAAGAACCTCCTCCTCATCCAGACCGACGCCGCCATCAATCCCGGCAACTCCGGCGGGCCCGTGTTCCAGGACGGGCGGTTGATCGGCATCTCCTTCCAGTCTTACAGCGGCTCGGGCGCGGAGAACATCGGCTACATCGTGCCGATCACCCTGATCGAGCGATTCCTGGGCGACCTCAAGGACGGGCGCTACGACGGCGTGCCCTCGCTGGGGGTCTTCTGGCAGAAGACCGAGAGCCCCGCCCTGCGCGAGACCCTGCGCATCCCCAAGGGCCAGGACGGCGTGATGGTGACGCGCGTGGTGTACGGCTCGCCGGCGTGGGGCACCGTGCGGGAGGGCGACGTCATCCAGAGCCTCGACGGCACCCCCGTCCTGAGCGATGGGACCTTCCTGTTCCGCAAGGACGAACGCCTGGAACTCTCGCACCTCGCCAACATGCATCAGATGGGCGAGGAGGCCGTATTGGGGGTCCTGCGGGACGGCGCTCCGCACCAGCTCCGTTTGAAGCTCAAGCCCTACGCGATGCTGGTCCCGGGGCCCGACTACGACCAGCGTCCCACCTACTTCATCTACGCGGGCCTCGTGTTCATGCCGCTCAACCGCAACTACATGGACATCTGGGATTGGAAGGACCAGAGCGCGCGCTTCCGGCACTATGCCGACCACCTGATGCCGAGCGCCGAGCGGCGCCAAGTCGTCATCATCAACCAGGTCCTGCCGCATGACGTGAACATCGGCTACCACAAGCTCCAGCAGGTGGTCGTGGAGCGCGTGAACGGGCGTCCGGTCTTCGGCCTGGCGGACGTGATCAACGCGCTCGGGGACCCGCAGGGCCCGCGGCACGTCATCGAGATCGACAACCATGCGGGCAGCGGCGCGCGCTCCAACTACTACGACGAGCCGGCGACGCGCGTCGTCCTCGACGCCGCGGCCGCCGCCGCGGCCAATGTCGGCATCCTGACGCGCTTCGATATCCCGGCCGACCGCTCGGCGGACCTCCGGTAGCGCGGTGGCGGACGCGGACCCCGGCGCCTACGCCCGGAACCTGGAGCTCTCCGGGCGCGAGTTCTCGGAGGGCCGCGTCCTCCTGGAGTCCAACCCCGTCGAGCTGCTCGCGATCCTGACCACGGGCTGCGGGATGCGCTGCGTCATGTGCTCGCGCTGGCGCGAGGCCGGGACCCTGCCGGAAGCCGTGGCCTTCAAGCTGGCGGGTCTCTTCCCCACCCTGCGCTTCATCGATTGGCAGGGGGGGGAGGTCTTCCTCCTGCCCTACGCCCGGAAGCTGCTCGAGGCCGCGGGGGCCTTCCCCAACGTGGACCAGAGCGTGACCACTTCGGGCATCCCCATCGACGCCGGCTGGGCGCGGGCCCTGCTGGGCGCCCGGGTCTCGCTCAACGTCTCCATCGACGCGGCCGAGCCGGGCCTCTACGAACGCATCCGGCAGGGCGCGGCCTTCGCGGACCTTTGCCGGGCCCTGGACCACGTCAACGCGGCCCGGGCCGCGTCCGCGAACCGGATCCGCCTGACCCTGCTCGCCGTGGTCATGCGCTCCAACCACCGGGAGCTCGACCCCATCCTTGAGTTCGCCCGGGAGCACGACTTCGACTCCGTGCAATACCTCCCGGTCAAGGGTGTGACGGACGCCGAGAACATCTTCCTGCACCGGAACCCGGAGGCCTTGGCCTATCTCCGGGACGCCCTGCCGGTCCTTGCCGAGAAGGCGGCCCGGTACCGCATCGAGCTGCGCTGGTTCCTGCCCTTCACCCTGTCGAAGGACTCAGGCCTCCCCGCGGCGGCCGGGGTCCCGGGCGGCCGTTTCGCCTGCCGGCGGCCGTGGGAGCGGCTGGTGGTCGATGCTTCGCGCGGCGGCGGACTCTACCCGGACTGCGGCTGCCGGACCTCGGTGGGGAACCTCTACACCGACTCCTGGCGGGACGCCTGGAACAGCCCGGCCATGCAGGACTACCGGCGGGGCATCTTGCGCAACGAGGTCCGCGGCATCTGCAGCTCGGACTGCGTCTCCGGCGTCGTCGTCCCCGGCCTGATCGGCTGAAATCATGGACCGCAGGCGCCTCGCGAAGATCTCCCTCGGGGCTCTGGCCGGCCTGGGGCTCGCGACCGCGGCGGTCCTGGACCTTGCTCCGGTCCTGCGCGAGCGGCTCCCCCTGCCCCGTTCCATACCGGCGATCATGCCGGAGTCCGAGGGGCCCTGGCTGGACCGCCCGGAGCGGGCGCGGGAGGAGGACCCCGAGTCCATGGTCCGGCTCATGCGGCTGGCTCCCGGCATGAGCGTGGCGGACGTGGGCGCCGGCACGGGGTACATGACCGGGATTCTGTCGCGCGCAGTCGGGCCGAAAGGGCGCGTGTTCGCGACCGAGCTCCAGCCCGGATTCCTGGCGGCCCTGCGCCGCCTCGCGTCGGAGAGCTCCGCGAAGAACATCTCGGTGGTGGAAGGCGGCGAGACGGACCCCCGACTGCCGCCCGCGTCCTGCGACGTCATCTTCCTCGTGGACACCTATCACGAACTGGCCCGCCCCGCGCCTTTCCTGCAGGGCCTGCGGGCTGCCCTGCGTCCCGGCGCCCGCCTCATCGTCGCGGAATACCGGCGGGAAGACCGGAGCCTTCCCGTGGAGGCGGCGCATCGCATGTTCCTGCGCGACATCCGTGCCGAGATCGAGCGGGAAGGCTTCGTGTTCGTCGAGGCTCCCGAGACCCTGCCCCGCCATCACTTCGTCGTCTTCCGCTGACCTCTCCGGTGCCTGTCACTCAACTAAAAAATGGAACTAAGGGCTCGCAATGAAATAAGTGGCGCATTTCGGAGGCCCGGGGCGCTTTTGGGCCTGCGGAAAGGAGTTACTCCCTGCCGCAGGTCCCTGCGGCGCTATCGCCGCAGGGGCTGCGCCTTCGCGCTGCTCGACTTACAGGCCTTAAGGCCTGCGCGTCTCGCATCGCTTCGGCTCGCCTCAAAAAGCGCCTCCGGCGAAATGTGCCACTTATTTCATTGCGAGCCCTAACTCCGCCGCCGCCCGGCGCAGGCGCGAGCGGACCTGACGCATCGCCGGAAGGCGATCGGCCTCGGTCGCCGCCAGGGCGCGGGCCGCGGTCGGGCCCCACGGCCTGAGCAGGGGGAGGGCCTCGGGGGCGATGGTCCCGCACAGGAAACGGACCGGGACGCCCCGCCTGCGGGCGAGCTGGGCCAGAGCTACGGGAGCCTTGCCGAAGAAGCTCTGCCGGTCCAGACGGCCCTCGCCGGTGAGCACCAGATCGGCCCGCGCCGCGCGGCGTCCGGCATCGAGTCGCCGCAGCACCCAGTCCGCCCCCGGTTCGATGCGGGCGCCCAGGAAGGCCATGAGACCCGCTCCCATGCCGCCCGCGGCTCCGCCTCCCGGGACCTCGGCGATGTCCACTCCCAGGTCGCGCCTGAGGACGCGGGCGTAGTTCGTCAGCGCGGCTTCCAGCAGGCGCAGTTCCCGCGGTCCGGCCCCTTTCTGCGGGCCGTAGACAGTGGTGGCGCCCAGACTCCCCAGCAGGGGATTGCGCACGTCGCAGAGCCCGGTGACCGTCGCGCCCCGCAGAGGCCGCAGGCCGGAGAGGTCGATCCGGTCCAGGAGCTTAAGGGCCGCGCCGCCCGCCGGCAAGGTCCTGCCGCGAGCATCGAGGAAGCGGACTCCCAGCGCCGCGGCCAGGCCCGCGCCCCCGTCGTTGGTCGCGCTGCCGCCCAGGCCCACGACGACGCGCCGCGCCCCCCGGCGCAGGGCGTCGGCTATCAGCTCTCCGGCGCCGAAGGTGGTGGCGCGCAGAGGATCCAGGCGGTCCAGGGTCAGCCCGGCGAGCCCGCAGGCCTGGGCCGACTCGATGACCGCCGTGTTCCCGAACCGGCCGTAAAAGGCCTTCCGCGGGCGGCCGTACGGGCCGCGCACTTTCAGCCCTATGCGGCGGACCCCGAGAGCGTCGAGGAGCCCGTCGCCTCCGTCCGAAATCGGCATCAGGTCGAGCTTGGCCCGGGGGCAGGCCCGCAGGACGCCGCGCGCCATGGCCTGGGCGGCGTGGCGCGCGCCGATGCAGCCCTTGAAGGCGTTAGGAGCTATGAGGACGCGCATGGACCGCGTTGCCGGGCCGGCGGCCGAAGATCAGGTATTCGACGAGGCTGTCGGCCGCGAGCCGGCCCATGGCCGCGCGGGTCTCCAGGGACGCGCTGGCCAGATGCGGGGAGAGCACGACGTTGGGGAGGCCGCGCAGCCCGGGGGTGAGCCGGGGCTCGGTTTCGTAGACGTCCAGCGCGGCACCGGCCAGCCGTTTCCGGCGCAGGGCTCGGAGCAGGGCCCGCTCGTCGACGATGGGGCCGCGCGCCCCGTTGATGAGGAAGGCCGTGCGCTTCATGAGCGCCAGGCGCCGCGCGTCGATGAGGTACCGCGTTTCGGGGGAGAGGGCCGCATGGAGGGTGACGAAATCCGAGCGGCGCAGGAGCTCCGCGAGCGGGACGCGGACCGCGCCCAGGCGGCGCTCGACGGCGCGGGGGGCCGGGTGCGGGCTGCAATAGAGCACGGTCATGCGGAACCCGGCCGCGCGCCGGGCCACCGCCTGTCCGATACGGCCGAAGCCCACGAGCCCGAGGGTCTTGCCGTGGACGTCGGCGCCCAGGAGCAGGAGCGGGTCCCAGCCGCGGAAGCGGCCGGCGCGCACGAGTCGGTCGCCTTCGACCACGCGCCGGGCGCCGGCGAGGAGCAGGGCCCAGGTGTAATCGGCGCAGGTCTCGGCCAGGACGCCCGGCGTATGGCTGACGAGGATGCCGCGGCGCTCGGCTTCGGGCAGATCGATGTGGTCCAGGCCCGCCGAGAAGGTGGCTACCATGCGCAGCCGGGGCGCGGCGTCGAAGAGCTCGGCGTCCACCCGCTCGCTCAGCAGGCACAGCAGCCCCTCGGCCCGGCGCAGCCGCCGCAGCAGGTCCCGCCGGGGGAGCGGAGTGGGGCGGTCGTGATGGTCGAGGCGGAAATGGTCCCTCAGCAGCCGCAGCGCGGCCTGGGGAATGTTGCGCGTGACGACGACCAGCGGCTTCATTGCCGTCATCATACTAGAGGCCGAGGGCTTGGCGGTAGAGGGTGATCTCGGGGAAGTCCTTTTCCAAGGGGGCGAGGGCGCGAAATCCTGCGGCGGCTTCGGTGCGGCGGCCGGCGCGGGCCAGGGCGACGCTCCGGAGCAGGGCGGCCCCGGTGAAGCCGGGCCTAGCCTCCAATGCCCGGTCGAAGAGACGGATGGCCAGGGAGTACTCCCCTCGCCGCGCGCAGGTCTCGGCCGCGTGTGCCAGCCCGGCGGGCCACATACTTTCGAAATCCTGCGACACCCCCATGTGGAATCGGCTCTCGCGGTACGCCGCCGCCACCTGCGCGCGCTTCATCTCCAGAGCCGCCATGAGGCCGGGGTCCTCCCGCCAGAGCCCATCGAACTGGGCGATGGGCTCCTCGCTGAGGCGGCCTTTCCCTTCGCCCGACGTCTGCGACGCCGCCGATTGCAGGAAGGCCGTGGCGAGGCGTTTCCAGAAGGTGTCCCGCAGTTCGGCGGGGTCGGGACGGAGCGGGGGCGCCGTCTCGAGGGGGGCGCCCTGGAAGGCCGCGGCGATGACCGCGGCGACGAGGGTATCCCCGCTGCGGTACCAGTGCACAGGGTCCGGCAGGAACGATTCCAGGCTGGCTCCGTCGGCGGCCGCCTCGAAAGCCGCTTCGAGGTCGGCCCAGAGGACCTTCTCTTCCGCGGCCACCCGGCGCAGGATGGGGTTCGGCTCGGGATAGAGGGCGGCACGGTATTCGGCGCGCGCCCCGGTCGCGTCGCCCGCGGCTTCCAGCACGCGCCCGAGGGCGTGACGGATGGTGGGGCTGTCAGGGTTTTCCGCCAGGAAGGAACCCAGCCGCTGGCGGGCCTGGGCGAGGTCCCCCGCCTGCCATGCCGACCAGCCCTCGAATACGGGCTTCTCCCACAGGGGCAGGGGGGCGTTCGGCGGGTGGCCCAGACGACGGGGCAAGGAGCATAGGACGAGGGGGATGCCGCGCTCCCGCGCGGCGCGCGCCATGCGGCGGAGGTTCCCTGCGAAGGTCTCTCGCTGAGCCTCCGGAGCGGGAGGCGTCCCCGCGCCCGGGCTCTTGGTCAGGCGCGGCGGGGGGAGTCCCAGGGCCCGGCGCGTCTTGTAGGCGAGGGTCAGCCACTGCGAGGGCGGGCCCGCGTTGGGCATGAAGTCGTTGTTGCCCGACATCAGGATGAGCAGGTCGGGCTCATGGGCGAGGACCTCGTCGAATATCAGGCCCTCGCGCCAGCTGTCGTAGCCGGGCATGCCGCAGTAGAGGGCCTCCACGCGGCGGCCGGGGAGCCGGCGCTCCAGCGCCTGGGCGAGGGTCGGCCCGCGCGTCCCCCCCGAGATCTCGAACAGATGGGCCACGGACCCGCCCAGGATGAAGACCCGGAAGGTCTCCAGCGCTTTGGGCTCGGCGAAGCGCAGGGGGCGGGACTGCGGGCGCGCGTTGACCCAGAGCGTCTCTCCGGCTGGGCTTTTCTCCCGCCGAAAGAACGGGTCGTGGATGTCGTAGTACCAGTAGCGGAGGTCGTCGGCGACGTTCTCCGGGGCCGCGGGGCGGGCGCCGAGCAGAAGGACGGACACGAGTGCCGCGGCGGCGAAGGATATCATGTCTGCGGCCCTATCTTAGCATAGGCCTTATTCCGGGGGATTGATGCCCGTTCGGCCCCTTCGCCTTCCGCGGGGTAAGCCTATCCTTCCCTTATGAGCTCGCGCTCCCGGCTGCCGGCGTCCCTTCTCTGTGTTGTAGTCCTGTCCGCCGGGGCCGGCGCTGCCGCCGCGGCCGGGGTGCAGGTCTCTCCCGTGACCCCGGTCAATCCCAGCGGAGGCCTCATCGCCCCGATCGGCTGGACCGGAGCGGTGTTCGGGCCGGGCCTCGCGTCGGCCCTGCCGGGCAGCTTCTCTCCCTTCTCCGGCCTCGGCGCCTCGTCTTTGATGCTCCCGGTGCTCCCCACTCTCGCCGCGCCCACGCTCTCCCCGGTCGCCTCCGCCGGGCTTTCGGCCGCCGTCGCGCCGCAGGCCATGCGCGGCGCCGGTTTCTCCGTGAAGGGGGGGCGGCAGCGCTTCGAGGACGGCGGTCCCAGGGCCGCTGTATCCCTGCGCGAGAAACTGGCCGTGCAGAGCCGGGCCATCGCCGAGGCGGGCGTCGACGACAAGACCGGCATGGCGTCCATGGCCGCGCTGGATGGGATATTCCTGGGCGACTCCCAGGCCGGGACCGTGGTCAACGACCAGGGCATCCGCATCTACGGCCGCGCTTTGAACTACTACCAGCAGGTGCGCAAGCTGATCGAGAAACTCGAGGGACAGACCGAGCTGAAGGAAAGCCTCGACGTCATGGACGACAGCTACGGGGACGCCTGGGCCAAGCTCCGGGGCATCGAGGCCATCGCGGCCCAGCGCAGCGTCGCCCAGCACAACACCCATCTCGACGGTACCCTGCTTTGGGTGGACGGCGTCCTGCGCGACGGGGACAAGAAAGTCGCGGTGAACACCAACCGGGTCTTCTTCCACCATTCGCCCAACCCGCGTTCCGAGATCGAGGAGGGCAACCGCCGGGTGGACGGCTACCTGCGCGAGGTCGTCCCGTATTTCGCGGCGGGGGGGAAAGCCGACGAGGCCCTGGGCGGGGTCGACGAGGTCGTCCTCAACTTCGACGTGCGCGGTTACGCTGAGATCAAGGAGCACATCCGGGCCCGGGCCAAGGAGATCTCGGCGGTCGCGGGCAAGCGCTTCCGCTTCACCTTCCTCGACGAGCTCATCGAGATGCCCGGCTCCGAGGACGCCGTCCGCAAGGAGCTCAACACCCTAATCTCCCGCTACGGCGGCGTCCAAGGCCTGGGCAAGATCATCGAAGGCGTGGTCTACGGCCGCTACGTCGGCCTCCTGCTCGAGCTGCGCACGCTGGAGCATTACCTCGCGAAGGGCTACGAGGTCCTGCAGAGCGGTCGTGAGCTCTTCGACGACGAGCGGAAGTATCTGACCGAGCTCGACGCCGTGGTCCGCGACCCCGGGACCGGCCGGGTCTCGCTGGTGGAGGCCAAGTCCGCGCGGGTGCCGCTCCCCTTCGAGCAGGTCCTGCACGACAAGGTGGTCGCCAAGCTGGAGAACTATTCCAAGAACCGCGCGCTCCTGACCTCGGCCATCGGCGCGCCCGTGGACGAGGTCGTCTTCTCCTTCGACGTGGGCTCCAACAAGGGCCTGGAGAGGTACCTGCAGGCCCGCGAAGCCGAGTTGACGAAGAAGTACGGCTTCACCGTGAAGTTCCTCTTCCTGGAGAGCTCGCCCCGCCAGGGCAAGCCGGGCAAGCACCGCCGCTGACCCCTTACTTCTTTCCGATGCCGGCGAGTTTCTCCCGGCCGTGCTGCGCCAGGCAGAACAGGGCGAAGACCATGACCGCGACCCCAGCGGCCTTGGTCAGAGTGCCTAGCGGCTCGTCGAACCGCAGCAGGCCGGTGGTCTTGAGCAGATAGGTCCAGTCATGGGAGTCCTTGCCGCCCACCAAGGTGGTCGGGCTGAACAGGTCGAGCTTCTGGGCCCGGGCGTCCGACATATAGGTGCCGACCCCGAGGAAGTTCTGCCCGAACCAGAACAGGGCCCCGTCCGCGTACAGGGCCTGTCCGCGGCTCAGGAAAGCCAGGGCGAAGCCCAGGGGGGCGAGCAGTTGGGCCAAGGTCCCGCCCAGGACCATGAGGAAATGCGAACCGACTATCCCGAAGAAGGAGTGGCCGCCCTCATGGATCATGAGGTTGGCTCCGTCCAGGAACCAGAAGAAGCGCTCCAGCGCCGGGAGGGCGAACAGGCCGGCCATGAAGAGGGCCAGGAAGACCCCCTTGGCCGGGACGGAGGCGCCCACGCGCTTCCAGACGTCCTTCCAGGGGGTGAGCATGGGCCGATATTCTAGCCCATTTCCCGGGGGGGCCTAGGCCGAATTCCGGGCCGCGCGTAGGGCCTTCGCCTCATCCGAAAGCAGGCGTTTCCCTATATCATTGTCTTAATGAGATTCCTGAGCGCTTTCCTGGCGCTGGCGTTGGCATGTCCTACGGGCCTCCACGCCGTCGTTTCCGTCTCCGTCAACATCCCCATGGCCGGGGCGCCGCTGTCCGGCGCTCAGGCGGGCTCGGCCGCTTTCGGCGCCCGGACTCCCGCCAACCCCGATTTCACCCTCGATGCCCCGCGCCTCGATACCCTGTTCCAGACCGCTTCCCAGGAGCTCGTGCGGACCCTCGACGGGATCGCCGCCATCCCGGCGGGGCAGCGCACCTTCCAGAACTCCGTTCTCGCCATCGACAACGCCTATGCGAAGTGTTCGGAGGCCATGGCGCCGGTGCACTTCCTCGGCGCGGTGTCCCCGGACGAGAATATCCGCGGCGCGGCGGACTCCATCCGCGCCCGCTTCAGCGACCTCATGGTGGACCAGAGCATGCGCGAGGACCTCTACCGCGCGGTCCGCTCTTACGCGGACCAGGGGGAGGCCCTGCAGGGTGAGGACGCGCGCCTGCTGGCGATGATGCTGCGCGACTACCGCAAGTCCGGCATGGAGCTCCCGGCCATCGAGCGCTCCCGCTACATGGCCATCGAGAAGCGCCTCTCCGAATTGGCCCAGGCCTTCGATAAGAACCTGCGCGAATGGGATGACGGGCTGGCGGTGAGGCCCGAGGAACTCGGCGGCGTCCCGAAGGCGGTGGTGGACGGGCTGGAGAAGCTCCCCGACGGGCGCCTGCGCGTCTCGGTCGAGCCCACGGTCTACTCCCAGGTGATGCGCAAGGCCGATAGCGCGCGCCTGCGCATGCGGCTGTACTACCGCCGCGAGAAGACCGCCGCCAAGGCCAATCTCCCCATCATGCAGGAAGCCCTGAAGCTGCGCCACGAGTCGGCCCGGCTCCTCGGCTACAAGAACTACGCCGAGAAGGCCCTGGACGGCCGCATGGCCAAGGCCCCCAAGCGCGTATGGGACTTGCTGCTCCGCCTCAAGAAGCTCCTGCGCCCGTCCGCCGACGCCGAGAGCGCCGAGGTCCTCGCGCGCAAGCGCCAGGAAGTCCCGGGCGCGGCCAAGCTCCAGCCCTGGGATATGGGCTACTACGGCAGCAAGCTCTCCGAGGAAGCCCTGGGCTTCGATCCGGAGGAGGTCCGCGCCTACTTCCCGGTGGAGAAGATCGTGCCCGAGACCCTCAGGATCTACGAGGAGCTCCTGGGACTCCGCTTCGTCAAGCTCGACGTCCCGGTCTGGGACGCGGACGTGCAGGCCTACGAGATCCATGACGCCAAGACCGGCGAACGCATCGGCCGTTTCTACTTGGACCTCTTCCCGCGCAAAGGCAAGCGCGGCGGCGCGGCCGCCTACTCGCTGATCCAGTACCGGGAGCTGTCGGACGGCACCTTCCGCGAGCCGGTCTCGGCCGTGGTCGCCAATTTTACGCGCCCGGCCCCCGGTCAGCCCGCCCTGCTGCGCCACGGCGAAGTGAAGACCCTCTTCCACGAGCTGGGGCACGTCATGCACCAGACCCTCTCCACCACCAAGCGCTGGAGCTTCTCCGGCTCCTCCACGGCGCAGGACTTCGTGGAGACCCCGTCCCAGATGATGGAGAACTTCATCTGGCAGCCGCAGGTCATCCAGCGGCTCTCGGGGCACTACCAGGATCCGTCCAAGACCCTGCCGCAGGCGCTCATGGACAAGCTTCTGGCCGCGCGCAACTACCATTCCGCCTCCGAGACGCTGGGTCAGGCCGCCATGGCCGCTATGGACCTGGCATATCATTCCGCGGTGCCCAAGGACATCCTGGCCGTCTACCGCAAGGTCATGGAGTCCTTCACCGGCGAATCCGTGGACCGGGCGTCCACCTTCCCGCTGCGCTTCAGCCACATCATCCGGGGCTACGCGGCCGGCTACTATAGTTACCTCTGGTCCCGCGTCTTCGCCCAGGACGTCTTCTCCGCCTTCGCGGCCGCGGGCGTCATGAGCCCCGCAGTCGGGGCCCGCTACCGCCGGGCCATTCTGGAGCGCGGCTCGAGCGTCGACGAGGACATCCTGCTGCGCGACTTCCTGGGACGCGACCCCGATGAGAAAGCCTTCCTGCGCTGGCTCGGCATCGACCCCGGCCGGCCCCAGAGCTGATCCCCGACTGACGGGGCCCTGGGTCTGCCTGGCCCTGGCGGGGGCCATCGCCGTCGTCTTCTGGCCGGTCACCCGCTGCGCCTTCCTCAACTACGACGACGACCTGTTCATCTCCGGGAACCCCTTCGTGCAGGGGGGGCTGGCCTGGGAGGGGGTGCGCTGGGCGTTCTCCGTGGGCCTGCGCACCGAATACTACGGCGAGTCCTGGATCCCCGTCACCTTCCTATCCCATATGGCCGTGGCCCAGTTCTTCGGGATGGAACCGTTCTGGCATCATCTGGCGAACCTGGGGCTCCATGTCCTCAACGCCCTGCTCCTGTTCCTGGCGCTCCGCAAGCTGAGCGGATCCCTCTGGGCCAGCGCCTTCACGGCCGCGGCTTTCGGCCTGCATCCCCTGCACGTGGAATCCGTGGCCTGGGTCATGGAGCGCAAGGACCTCCTCTGCGCCGCCTTCTGGTTCGCCCTGCTGTGGAGCCACGCCGGATACGCCGCGCGCCCGTCGCCGCTCCGGGCCCTGAGGAGCGCGGCGCTGCTGGCTTTGGGGCTATGGTCCAAGCCCATGCTCGTGACCGCTCCCATCGTCCTTTTGCTCCTCGACTACTGGCCCTTGGGACGCCTTTCCAGCAAGGAGGAGTCCTGGGCCCGGGTCCGCGAGAAGCTGCCGCTCTTCGCCCTGGCGGCCGGGGCCGGGGTCCTGGCGTTCCTGGCGAACCTGCCGCGTTCGGTCTCGTCACTCGAGGGCCTGCCTCTGCGCTTCCGCCTCGAGAACGCGGCGGTCTCGCTGATGAGCTATCTCGGGAAGACGCTCTGGCCCGCCGACTTGGCCATCCTCTATCCCCACCCGGGCGGGGCCATCCCGTTGGGGTCCGCCGCCGGGGCCGCTATCGCGGTCCTCGCCGTCACCGTCGGCGTGTTCCGTCTGCGCAAGTCCTATCCCTTCCTCTTGACCGGCTGGCTCTGGTACGTCGCGACCCTCCTTCCCGTCATCGGCCTGGTGCAGGTGGGGGAGCAGGGGATGGCCGACCGCTACTCTTACGTCCCGCTCGTGGGAGTCTTCATCATGGCGGCTTGGGGAGCCGCCCGGCTCGCGCCCCGGCCGGTTCTTTGGACGCTCGCCGCGGGCGCGCTCGCGGCCAGCGCGGCCGTGACCTCGCTCCAGCTGCGCCATTGGCGGGACAGCGAGGCGGTGTTCCGGCGCGCCGTCGCGGTGACCGCCGGCAACGGCGTCGCGCACAACAACCTGGGCCTGGCCCTGGCCCAGCGGGGACGGCTGGACGAAGCCGTCGTCCATTACACCGAGGCTCTGCGCATCAAGCCCGGCAACGCGCAGGCGCGCAACAACCTGGGCAACGCGCTGGCGGACCGCGGCCGGACTTCGGAGGCCATCGCGCAATACCGGGAGGCCCTGCGCTCCGAGCCCAAGGAGGCGCGCTTCCACAACAACCTCGGCCTCGCCCTGGCCGAGAGCGGCAAACCCCTGGAGGCCGTGGCCGAGTATCAGGAGTCCTTGCGTCTGAACCCGAAGCACGCCAACGCGCACAACAACCTCGGTCTCGCGTTGTCCGGGTTGGGCCGTTTCGACGAGGCGGATGCGCACTTCTCCGAGTCCCTGCGGCTCAACCCTTCGGTCATGGGCTACAACAACTGGGGCCTGTCCTTGGCCCAGCGGGGGCGCCCCCAGGAGGCCGTGTCGCGGTACCAGGCCGCCCTGCGCCTGCGGCCCGATCCCATCGCCCTCCACAACCTGGGGCTGGCCTGGAAGGCGCTGGGCGACCGCGCGGAGGCCGTCGCCTGCTGGGCGGCGGCCCTGCGCCTGAACCCCTCATACGTGAACGCCCACATCAACCTGGCGGAGGCGCTGGAGGCCGATGGAGGGCTGCTGGAGGCGGCGGCCCATGTGGACGCGGCTCTGCGCCTGCAGCCCGGAAACGCGCAAGCCCGCGCGGCGCGGGCGCGCATCCGGAAAAAGCTGTCCGGACGCCGTTAGGGCTCGCAATGAATTAAGTGGCGCATTTCGGAGGCCCGAAATTGAGCCGAATTCTAGGCGCGAGGACCGCGCATAGCGTGAGCTATGTAAGCGACGAGCAACAACGAAATCGGCCAATGGCGGGCCGTGCGTAAGGAGAACATTCTCTTGCACGGTCCCTGCCGGTCGATAGCGGCAGGGGCCTCCCCGAAGGGCCGGGGCGCTTTTGGGCCTGCGGAAAGGAGTTACTCCCTGCCGCAGGTCCCTGCGGCGCTATCGCCGCAGGGGCTGCGCCTTCGCGCTGCTCGACTTACAGGCCTTAAGGCCTGCGCGTCTCGCAGCGCTTCGGCTCGCTCCAAAATCGCCTCCGGCGAAATGCACCACTTAATTCATTGCGAGCCCTTAATCTTTTCGGAAGAGCTTTTCCAGGCGGGCGCAGGCGACTTTCTTGACCCAGCGGTCGAGGATGTCGTGCTTGCTCAGAAGGTCGGACAATTCCTTGGCGGGGAAGCGGAAGGTGCGGGAATCGGTCTCCGCGCGCACCGTGGCGGAGCGGGCGCCTCCAAGGAGGAAGCCGATCTCCCCGAAGAAATCCCCGCTCTTGAGGGTGCCCACCTTCTGGGCTTTGGGACCGGAGCCCAGCCGCCAGATGGAGACGGTCCCGGAGCGCAGGACGAAGAAGTCGTCTCCGGTGTCGCCCTCGCGGAGGATCTCCGCGCCCTTGGACCAGCCTTCCAGGCGCAGGGCGGGCAGGCTGCCCAGCAGACGCTCCAGGGCCGGCGCCTCGGAGCTCAGATCGTCGAGTTTCAGCGCCTCGGCGAGCCAGTCCAGGTCCATGGGGCCGATGGTCAGCTTCTGATTGGGCTTCATTCCCGCATCCTCCAGCCCCCATTCTAGCACTTCTTGGGCCGGTCCAAAGGGCCCACGATTTCGCTAGGTCTTTCGGACTGGAGTCTGCTATGATGGGCCGGTAAGGCAGGTCGCCGAGTGCTAAATCCGGAGGTGGAGGAAAGCATGCTTAGGAAATGGCTGATCGGGGTGGTAGCCGTCGCGTCGCTATTCAGCGCCAGGACCGTCGTCGCCGAGAAGGTCGATTTCGACCAGGGCGTCGACGTTAAGGGCATCGTCGCTTCCCTGCAGGAAAAGGTGGCTCAGGAGAAGGCGACAGAGGACAAGGCGGGCATCGCGGAGTGGACCGTCATGGTCTACATCAACGCGAAGAACAACTTGGAATCGTTCGGCGTCATCGACACCAACGAGATGGAAGTGGTGGGCTCCAACTCCAAGGTGAAGATCGCGGTCGAACTGGGCCGGCTGGGCAACGACAAGGAAGCGGCGTGGAAAGGCCAGCGCCGCTACGTCATCCAGAAGGACGGCGACTTCCAGAACATCACGAGCCCCGTGCTCCAGGACATCCCCACGGCCGACATGGGCGACTGGCGGCACCTGGTCGAGTTCGTGACCTGGGCCAAGGCCGCCGCTCCGGCCAAGAAGTATATGCTCGTGGTCTGGAACCATGGCAGCGGCTGGGACAAGAAGCGGGCCGACGTCGGGGTGCAGGGCATCTCCTACGACGATGAGACCGGCAACCACATCAGCACGCCCCAGTTGGGACAGGCTCTCGCGTCCATGGGCAAGATCGACATCTACGCCTCCGACGCCTGCCTGATGCAGATGGCCGAGGTCTCCTATCAGCTCAAGGACTACACCGAGTACGTGGTCGGCGCCGAGGAGACCGAGCCCGGCGACGGCTACACCTACAACACGATGCTGGCCCCTCTCGCGGGAAACCCCGCGATGTCGGCCGGCGAACTGGCGCGGGTGACCGCGGAGGCCTTCACGGCCCACTACGCGGCCATAAACCAGGGCGCGACCCAGTCGGTGGTCCGCTCCGCGGCCCTGGCCCGGCTTCCGGCCCTGCTGGACGGCTGGACGGCGGCGGTCATGGCGGCCAACGAGGGCAAGCTGGTGAAGGCCGCGCATCGCGCGGCGCAGGACTTCTACATCAGCGACAACAAGGACCTCGTGGACTTCGTCAAGCGCGTCTCCGACACTTCGGCGAACGCGGCGGTGAAGTCCAAGGGCGCCGAGCTGCAGCAGTTCCTGCTCGGCGAGGTGATCACGGCCAACGCGGTGACCGGGAGCAACTACTCCGGCGCCAACGGCCTGGCGATCTACCTGCCGAACTACGGGTTCAACTCGTCGTACAATACGCTGTCGTGGGCGGCGGCCACCCAGTGGCCCAAGTTCGCGCAGTGGGTAGGCGGTCTGCGGGACTAAGCACTCGTCCCGCAGGAAAGAGGCCCCGGCCTTGCGGCCGGGGCCTTTTCTTTATCTCCTTCCCCCCTTGTTCTCAGAATTCCCTCCTCCCTGGTGGGGGAGGGCCAGGGTGGGGGGGCATCCCGGCAGTCGCGCCCCGTCATATCCTGACAATATAAGGAGAATCCGCGATTTGTGCCTTCCGTTCATCGTGCTATACTGGTCAAGTGGCTCATTCGCTAGCCATACACCGAGGTAGGTAAGATAGAAATGGAAGAAAACAAGCTACCCCTCCGTATTGAAAGTCAGCAAAACGCTGTTGGCGACGAAGTTTCAGCCCTCACGGCAGTCGTCCGTCCTATTCTTGAGGGCACCCTATTTGCGCTTAAGGGGGACATTGTCTCTGAACTCGGCGGGCATGAGAAAATCAGTTTGAAGATGCTCGCCCGGGCATATCGCCCCGGTGACGGTGATTGTGGATTATGTTTCGAATGGGCAGTGCACGATGCCATGAATCGCAAAGACGCCCTAATCATGGATCGGATTGCGGAAGCGATAAAGCGATACTGCAAGGTCCCAGGAGAGGATCCGGCCTCGATTTTGTTCGGCGCCGAGAAGTCCGGAGCTTTGAAATTGATTGATACTGCCAGCACAATCCTCACTGACGATTCGCGAGTGCTTGTCGGCGACGTTGGCCAGCCTGCGAAGCTAAAGCGCTATCTCAACTTGTTAGGCGCTGCTTTTCGGCGGCCTGAAGTTCGCCTTGCATTGCCTTACAGCATATCTGGTCTTTGGAAGGCCGACCTCTTCGTCGGCCATACGGACACGGATCGCTGGATTGGGACATCGGTGAAAATTAATCCTCGAGATTTAGAGGCAGCTCGGGGACTTCGTCTCGGAATCGTGCCCTCACATCAAGGCAAGAGTGACAAGATCTATAAAGATGCGAACAAGAACATGATTGTATGCCCAATCCCGCATGATGCGGCTTTCATGGAGGTCTTTTACAAGGGCTGGGGCATCGTCCAGCAGTTCATTAACGCGGACGCCAAATTGCCAAGAGAAGTGGCGCTGCCCCGTCCAGCGGAGAGGCAGGTGGCAAGTTACCTTTCAGATCGACGAGACTTCGCTGTACTAGATGTCGTAGAGGCACTGCGTCCATTAAGCCAACCAGAGCTTCTGCAGACGAAGAAGCAAGAAGTCGGGACTGTAACTGAACGTGAGGCCAAGACAACGTTGGGCGCTGTCTTGGCCCCAAAACCGCGAGAGATTGATGGCTAACATCGGATACTGCGGCCGCGGCCCTCGAACAATAATAGCTCCATTTGGACAGAGGACCGTCGGCGCACTCCGGGCTGCGCGCCGCCGATTCAGGCATTGT
>MGTY01000026.1:0-4206 GCA_001799695.1 Elusimicrobia bacterium GWA2_69_24 | reverse complement strand
AACCACTCCCAAACTCTTCGTTTCCTACAGTTGGAGCAGTCCATCGCATGAAAAGTGGGTATTGACCCTGGCGACGGAACTTCGTGGCGTAGGCGTTGATGTAATCCTCGACAAATGGGATCTCAAGGAAGGTCAGGACGCCAATTCTTTTATGGAGAGAATGGTCACTGATTCCTCAATTCGCAAGGTCATCTTAGTTTGCGACCGTGCTTACGCGGAGAAGGCGGACCGCCGCAAGGGCGGAGTTGGGACCGAGGCGCAAATAATTTCTCCTGAGATTTATGCGAAGGCGGACCAGAACAAGTTTGTCGCGGTTGTTACCGAAACGAATGAGGATGGCGAGCCGTTCTTGCCGACCTACTATAGAGGGCGAATCCACATCGACTTGAGCGAAGACAGCATCTATGCTGCAAACTTTGAGCAGCTCGTTCGTTGGGCCTTCGATAAGCCTCTGCATATTAAACCCACCCTCGGGAAGCAGCCAAACTATCTTTCCACGCAACTGCTGGCCGCCGTCCCAACGGCCGCTCGGTTTAGACGTGCTTTGGAGACCGTGCGAAGCGGCAAGGAGCAGGCCAAGGGTGCCATCGAAGATTACTTTGAAGACTTATGCACCGGCTTGGAAACTCTTCGCATTTCGGGTGCTGCAGCGGACTTCGATGAAAAGGTGCTTGGCAGCCTTGAGAGCTTCCTTCCTGAAAGGGCACAGTTCCTGGAGCTGTTGCTCTCTATTGCGAAGTATCGTCCTTCCCCTGATTCCTGGCAGCAACTGCATAGACTATTTGAGAATATGATTCCGTATCTGTTCCGTCCCCGGACTACGAATACCTGGAATGAATGGGACTTTGATAATTTTAGATTCATCATCCACGAACTCTTCCTTTTTGCTTTCGGAGCCCTACTCAAGCATGAGTGCTTTGATGGCGCGAGTCACCTACTCAGAGAAGGCTACTACGTTAAAGATAACGACGAGTATGGGAAGAGCGTGATGGTTTCATTTGACATCTTCCGACAATACGCCAGGGTATTTGATTCCCGCAACAAGCGCCTAAATCTTAGGCGCCTCTCCCTTAGAGCTGACCTTCTAAAGAAGCGGTCCGAAGGCTCGGGGCTTGAGTTTCGCCATATATTGCAGGCCGACTTTGTAATCTGGTGCCGTTGCACTCTCGACGGGCTTCGGAATCGTAGGCCCTGCAGCTGGTGGCCCGAGACTCTTCTGTATGCGCAGAGTCGCTACACTGGTGGCCAGGTCTTTGAGATATTTGCGCGGGCCGAGTCGGTGTCGTACTTCGAGAGCATGAAGACGGTCCTTGGCATCGATAAGAAGGGTGATCTTGACATCCTCTTCTCAGCTCTAAAAGAGAACGGCGATCTTGTGCCTCGTTGGGAATTTGAGTCATTTGATCCAGCCATCTTGCTCGGCTTGGAAAAGCTGGCCACGAGAGCATAGTGCTTGGCCCGACATCGGATTCAGCTGACCGCCGTTTAGCGAGCCGGCCGCCAGCCGCCGGCAGCTGATTCATGCGTTGAAGGTGTAGAATTATTCGTTCCAACGCGGAAATTACCGCTATATTCGAACAACGGGCGAATATAGCGCGGCATTTGAATATCGGTGGGATTTCGCAGCAGCTTCGTTAGGTTGTCTTAGATGAAACGACTGAAGCCAGACGCAGACCAGTGCATCTCCTTCGACTCATATGTTCAATGGGTTCGAAACTATGAAACCGAACAAGCACTAATCGCTACGTCGCGCCTTAGCCACGCGATGGAACTGAATGATCCGCGGCTTAAACGATCGATATTCAAGAAGCCCGACGTGGGTCAATGGCAGCTAGCGCACTTCGCCAAGACGTTGATTGAGGCTTCCAACGATTACCGGCAGGATCAGATACAAGAAGAAGAACTGTACTTGGCCTGCAACTACCATAACCACATTCGTGGGCCAGACGACGCAGGAAACATAGAAGGACGACGAGGAGTCTTAAACAATCTCATTCGCATTTCTTACTCCCAGTTCCCGTTTCAGATGCAAAACCACAAAGCGGATATCCCACGCGCCCTTATCTTGTTCGAAGAGCTGGCCGCGCAGGCGATTGATGAGTTTGATGTCGATAGCGCCTTTAGAAAGTTGACAGGTCTCTCGATTCGTGAATTTATCCTGCACGGATTTGCAATCTGGGCCATTTGTGGGAACGGCGAGATTCCGCCCGTTAAAGAGTCGACCGACCCCCGAACGGAGAGGCTCCTTCCTTTGGAGAAGCAGCAGAAGTTTCGCGATATTATCACGGCAGATTACATGCAATTTCGCGAATGCCAGGCCAAGAAGCCAATCAAGAAGGGACTCGAGAAACAGCAGTTCAATTGCCTGCACACGTACCCATTAATTCGAACCCAGAAATCCCGCAAGCTTGTTTGCCCTGTGCCCTTGCTGCTAATTCGCCGAGTTACGAGGGGCGTTTATTACCAGCTTCAGGATGCGTATTCCAGGGGAGGTAGGCGCAATGAATTTACCCAGTTCTTTGGGAAACGCCTGTTTGAGCCATATGTGGGGATGCACCTGCGCGCTCTCGCGACTACTGCTGAACTGATTCCGGAACAGGATATTGGTTCCGAAAAGACTTGCGACTGGATTCTTGTAGAAGGGGAGAGCCTTACCCTCATCGAATGCAAAGCACTCGGACTCACCTTCAAATCGAAGGCGTTAGCAGAAACCGACGATGTCGCTGATGATCTCAGCAAGCGAATCGTCAAAGCGGTAAAGGCTTGCGAACGAACCCGGCAGGCCATACAAGAGGGATTGGTCGGCTTGGCGCATCTGAAGGGCAAGACTACCCGAAATCTCATCGTCTTCTACGACGACATATTCCTTTTCAACTCTCCTCTATATCGAGAATTGATCGAGTCGGAACTGCAGGCAAACGGCTTGGGAGCTGTTCCCTTTCAAGTCTGTGCAATTCGAGAATTGGAATATGCGGTGCCTTTACTTCAAAACAGCGGGCTGGGAAATTTCCTAGACCAAAAATTGGCTGACCGTGATCACGCTACTTGGGATATCGGAACACTACTGGGTCGGCTTATCGAAGACGGGGCGCTGAAGACAAACGGACCCAACAAGATCCTTGCGGAGAAATTGGATTCACTTTTCGCAGAACTCACTGCGCAACCCAACCATCTCGCTTCATCAGACGCGCGCCTGGGGGAGTCGTCGTAGCACACGCTGCTAAGCGAAATCGTCAATCGTGCGGAAACATGGGATTGCCAAATATGCCGAATAGCAATAACTCGACAAGGACGGCTGGATTGCGCGCGAACCCAGACCTCATTGCCGCTCACCTTCCATTAACGAACTTCTTCGGTAAGGACGGTGCCTCGTTTGATCCCTGGTGGTGGCCGATGAACTCCGGGGGGAGTCTTGAAGACTACGGTCTCGATTCCCGAACACACCGCGAGTATGGTTCCAGTTTGAGAATCGGCCCACCCGATCCTCGTCTTAGTGGATGCCGTGGCTCAATTGGTGCGTTGCCGGGCTGTGCCGTCATCATTACGACTCGCCCTTCAAGTGGGTCATATCCTGGAAATTCGGGGATCATGGTGCAGGCGGTCAGTAACCCAAATGCCGCAAATCCAGGCCCAAACATTCATATTACCGATCTCGTGAAGTTCCGAGGGATTGGCGGGGACGCTGCTTTTGACCGGGGCGTAGATATGGGGATGTGGAAAGCCTCGCTCGATTGTCTATTCGCGGAATTGGAGGCGCTAGAGCCATCGTTGATCCTTGTGTCGAAAGGTGCCAGCAGCGCCATCTTTTCATGGCTACCCCGCTCGGCTCGGAAGTCCGCTTTTGGAAGATGGCATGACCAACTCTCCACACAGCACCGCCAATTGTTGGGCCGGCTCGCGATTTGTCCCGTCGTCCCTTCTCTTACGCCAAAGTACTTCGGTGGTCCTGATGAAGCCGAGCGAGTGCGCCGAAAAGTGATTGCAGAGTATCACCAACACCTTTCGCGTCACCTTTAGCATGTAGAGGCAGGGGCCTAATAGCACCGCGGCGCATCTGGGCGTTGCGAGTAACTACTCGGTCCTGGACCGAGTGCTGCAGAGGCCTGTGGGCCGCTATCCGTCAGTGCTGGCAGAGGGGGCAATACAGGCTGGTGCGGCCGGCGATGGGTTTGGGGGTGGCTTTGAGCGCGTGGCCGCAGGCGCCCT
>MGTY01000025.1:18138-19203 GCA_001799695.1 Elusimicrobia bacterium GWA2_69_24 | reverse complement strand
TTCACCTGGCTGACCCTCGTCTACGTCCTGGTGGTGTTCGCCAACCTCACCTCCACATCCTTCGTCGAAAGCGGAGCCGTCGCCACCTCGTCGCTGCTCTATATCACACTCGCCGTCCTGTTCGGCGTCGCGCTCTATAAGATGAAGATGGGGCTCCTGCCCGCCTCGCTGATCTTCGTGCCGCTGGTCTTCGCCAGCATCGGGCTGGGGGTGAAGTTCCCCATCGCGAGCGTGCCGGTCCTCTTCGGCAGCCAAGTGAACACCTGGAATGTCGTCCTCCTGGCCTACGTCTTCCTGGCCTCGACCCTGCCGGTGTGGGTCCTGCTCCAGCCGCGCGACTATCTTTCCTCGTTCCTGCTCTACAGCTCGGTGCTCGTGGGCATCGTCGGGATCCTCTCCGGGCGCTTCTCCGTGCAGTACCCCGCCTACACGGGCTTTCACTCCGATTACCTGGGACCGCTGCTTCCCGTGGTGTTCATCACGGTCGCCTGCGGCGCGGTGAGCGGATTCCACGCCTTGGTGGCCTCGGGCACCACATCCAAGCAGCTGCGGAAACGGTCCGACGCCGTGACCATCGGCTACGGGGGGATGCTCACCGAAGGGATGGTGGCCATGATCGCCCTCGCAACCGTGATGGTGCTCGCCGCGGGCAGTCCGGAGACGAAGCAGCAGCCCATGGCCGTCTACGCCGACGGCCTCTCCCGCTTCGCGCAGCTCTGGGGGATCCCGCCCGAGGTGGGCCGAACCTTCGGCCTGCTGACCCTCGCCTCCTTCATCCTGACGACGCTGGATACCGCCACCCGGCTGGGCCGCTACATCTTCCAGGAATTCACGGGCCTCAGCCAGCCCAGACACCGGTGGACCGCCACGCTGGCGACGCTGGCGCTCCCCGCCCTCTTCTTATTCATCTCGCTCAAGGGTCCCAACGGGCAGCCTATGCCCGCCTGGAAGGCGATCTGGCCGCTCTTCGGCACCACGAACCAGCTCCTGGCCGCCCTCGTCCTCCTGATCCTCACGGTCTGGCTCCACCGGCAGGGGAAGAACTGCCTATGGACGCTTTTGCCC
>MGTY01000025.1:9934-18130 GCA_001799695.1 Elusimicrobia bacterium GWA2_69_24 | reverse complement strand
TAAAAAACAGCCCGCCAGCTGCGCCGTCGCCGCCCTTCGAGATTCCGACGGCCCCTCACCGGGGTTCGCAGGGTCGTATGGCGCGCCTACTTATCGCTTCGCCGAGGATTGGGAGTCGGGTCAGCCTTCGGCGAGCGGGGGGACGGGGGTGGGCTTGCCGCGGCGGTCCACCGCGACCATGGTGACCGTGCAGGAGTTGGTGCGCAGGCGCCGGCCCGTCATCAGGTCCTCGGCGTAGACCTCGACGCGCACGGTCATGGAGGTGCGCCCCACGCGCGCCAGCCGGGACTCGGCGACCAGGAGGCTGCCGACCCGGATGGGCACGTGGAACTCCACGCGGTCCATGGCCACCGTCACGCAGAGCTTGTTGGAGTGGCGCATGGCGCACACCCCGGCGGCCTTGTCCACCATCTCGAGGACCTTGCCCCCGAACACCGTGCCCACCATGTTGGCGCTGCCGGGCAGGATGAAGTCGGCCAGGACGGTGGCGGAATGCTCAGCGGTACGGGGCTTGATTTTCATGCGCGCGCCGCATTTTCCCTTATAGATGGGACCCGGTCAAGAGCGCCGGAGGGCTCAGCCGCGCCAGGTCAGCACGGTGCGGCGCTCGCAGTACTCCTCCATCGCGTAGCGCACGCCTTCCCGCCCGAGCCCCGAGTCCTTGACCCCGCCGTAGGGCATGGGGTCGGCGCGATAGCTGGGCACCTCGTTGACGAGCACGGCGCCGACCTCGAGGCCCGCGGCGGCCCGCTGCACGAGGCGGTGGCTGTCCGTGAAGACCCCGGCCTGCAGGCCGTACCGGGAAGCGTTGACCCGGGAGACGGCCTCCTCGAAGTCGCGGTACTCATAGAGCGCCGCGACCGGGCCGAAGACCTCCTCGCAGGTGACGCGGGCGTCCGGCCGCGCGCCCGCGAGGACCGTGGGCGCGATCACATTGCCCCGGCGCGTGCCGCCGCAGAGCACTTTCGCGCCATGGCCCCGGGCCTCGGCGATCCAGGACAGCACCCGGTCCGCGGCCGCCGCGTCGATGAGCGGGCCCACGACGGTCTTGGGGTCGCCGGGGTCGCCTACGCCCAGCTTGGCGGTCTCGGCCAGCAGCAGCTTGCGGAACTTGGCGGCGACGGAGCGCTGGACGAAGATGCGCTGCACCGAGATGCAGATCTGCCCCGCGTAGGCGAAGGCCCCGGCCGCGCAGCGGGCGGCGGCCCGGGCGAGGTCCGCGTCGGAGTGCACCACCACGGCGGCGTTGCCCCCGAGCTCGAGGCAGACCTTCTTGCCCACGGCCCGGCCCTGCAGCATCCAGCCGACCGCGGCGCTCCCGGTGAAGGACAAAGTCGCCAGCCGCCGGTCCGCGACCGCGGCCCCGGCCGCGCCGTTGGGACAGCTGACGACCTGGAGGGCGGCCAGAGGCACGGCTTCCCGGCTGTCCGCCGTCGCCGCCGCGGCCTCGGCGAAGACCGCGGCGAGCAGGGCGGCGGGCCCGGGCGCCTGGGGCGCGGGCTTGACCAGCACCGGCGCGCCCACCGCCAGAGCGGGCGCGACCTTATGCGCCACGAGGTTGAGCGGGAAGTTGAAGGGGGTGATGGCCAGGACCGGTCCGCGCGGCACCCAGAAGGAGAGCGCGGGCTCGAAGGCGCGGCCCGCCGGATCGGTGTCCACCGGGACGACCTCGCCGCCGAAGCGCTTGGCTTCCTCGGCCGCGCCCGTGAAGGTGGTGACGGCGCGGGAGACCTCGGCGTCGGCCAGGGTCGCGGGCTTGCCCGCCTCGCGGACCATCAGCTCGACGAATTCCTTCCGGCGGGACTCGATGCCTCCGGCCATGGCCGAGAGCAGGCGGCTGCGGGCGTGCCGGCTCAGCGCCCGCGTCTTGGGGAAGGCCTCAGCCGCCGCGGCCACGGCCCGCCCGGTCTGCTCCGGGCTGGCCTCGTCGGCCAGGGCCGCGCGCTTGCCGGTGTACGGAGAGAGGATCTCGCGCACCTGCTCCGAGCCGCGCCACGCGCCGTCCAGCCACAACCGGTGCCGCCGCTCGCGCTTCATGGCCGCACCTCCGCGATGCCGGCTTCCAGCACGTCGAGGCCCTCCGCGAGCTGAGCCTCGGTGATGACCAGAGGCGGGAGCAGGCGGATGACGTTGGAGTAGGTCCCGGCCGTGAGCGCGATGACGCCGTGCTCATAGCAATGCTTGGCCACCCGGCCGGCGGCCTCGCGCCAGGGCTCCTTGCCGGCCCGGTCGCGGACGAACTCGACGGCGCGCATGGGCCCGAGGCCGCGGGCGTCGCCCACGCAGGGGAAGCGCGTCTGCCAGTCCGTCAAGCGGCGCTCGATTATCCCGCCCAGCGCGCGGGCATGGGCGAGCAGAGAGCCGTCCTGGAACAGCTTGAGCACGGCCAGCGCCGCGGCGCAGGCCACGGGGTTGCCCCCGTAGGTCCCGCCCACGCCGCCCTCGCTGGGGGCGTCCATGACCTCGGCCCGGCCGACCACGGCCGCGATGGGCAGGCCGCCGCCCAGGCCCTTGGCCAGGGTCATGAGGTCCGGCGCGATGCCGGCCTGCTCGCAGGCGAAGAGCGTCCCGGTGCGGCCGAACCCGGTCTGGATCTCGTCGGCGATGAGCACGATGCCGTGCTTGGTGCAGTATTCCCGGAGTTTCCTGAGGAAGGAGGCGGGCGCGGGCACGAACCCGCCCTCGCCGAGCACGGGTTCGATGATGACCGCGGCGGTCTGGTCCGGCCCGATCTGCGAAGTCAGCAGGTCCGTGAAGGCGCGGAAGCATTCGGCGGAGACCCGCTCCGGGTCGTTCGATCCCGGCCAGCGGTAGGCATAAGGGAAGGGCGCGCGATACACCTCGGGGTTGAACGGGCCGAAGCCCGACTTGTAAGGCTTCACCTTGGAGGTGAGGGTCATGGCCATGTAGGTGCGGCCGTGGAAGCCGTGGTCGAAGCAGACCACGGCCTGCCGCCCCGTGAAGACCCGGGCGATCTTGACCGCGTTCTCCACGGCCTCGGCCCCGCTGTTGACCAGGAGCGCCTTCTTCGGGCCCCGGCCCGGGACGGCCGCGCAGAGCTTCTCCGCCAGCTCGACGTAGCCCTCGTAGGGAGTCACGTTGAAGCCCGCGTGCACGCAGCGCGCCGCGGCCGCCGCCGCGGCCTTCACCACCGCAGCCGGAGCGTGGCCCGCATTGGCCACGCCGATGCCGGCCGCGAAGTCCAGGAAGCGGTTGCCGTCCACGTCTTCGATGACCGCGCCCCGGGCCCGGGCCAGGAACACCGGCGTGGCGTGGAAGGGGCCGCGCGCCACCGCCCGGAGCCGCCGCGCCATCAGCTTCCGGCTCTTCGGTCCCGGGACCGCGGTCTTCAGCTTGATCGTCATGGTCGCGCTCCTGATCCTAATACCAGCCGATGGGGTTCTCATCGAGGTTGATGTTCACCTGCTTGGTCTCGAGGTACTCCTCGATGCCGTAGAGGCCCAGCTCCCGGCCCATGCCGCTGGCCTTGTAGCCGCCCCAGGGGAGCTCGTTGAAGGTGGGATGGTAGGTGTTGACCCAGGTGATGCCGGCGCGCAGGCGGGAGACCACCCGCACGGCCCGGGTCACGTTCCGGGTCCACACGGCGGCCGCCAGGCCGTACTCCGTGTCGTTGGCGATGCGCACGGCCTCGTCCTCGTCGTCGAAGGGGATGACCGCGAGCACGGGCCCGAAGATCTCCTCCCGCGCGATGCGCATGGAGGGTTTGACCCCGTCGAAGATCGTAGGCTCGAAGAAGAAGCCCTTGGCGAAGGCGCGTCCCGCGGGCCGCCGGCCGCCGCAGAGCAGCTTGGCCCCCTCCTGGACGCCGATCTTGACGAAGGACTCGACCTTCTCGCGGTGCGCGGCCGAGATGAGCGGGCCCATCTTGACCCCCGCTTCCAGGCCGTGGCCGAGCTTGATGCGCGGGATCTTCTTGAGCATGCCCGCGACCAGGCGCCCATGCAGGGACCGCTCCACCAGCAGCCGCGAGCCGGCTGAGCAGACCTCGCCCTGGTTGGCGAAGGCGCCGAAGAGGGCGCCGTCCACCGCGGACTCCAGGTCCGCGTCCGCGAACACGATGTTGGGGTTCTTGCCGCCGAGCTCGAGCGAGAGCTTCTTGAGGGAGCGGGAGGCGGCGATCATCACCTTGCGGCCCGTGGCCGTACCTCCCGTGAACGCCACCTTGTCCACCTTGGGGCTTTCCGCCAACGCCTCCCCGGGTCCGGGACCCGGGCCGGTCACGATGTTGACCACCCCGGCCGGGGCGCCGGACTCGGTCAGGATGCGTCCGAGCTCGAGCGCGGTCAAAGGGGTCAGTTCCGAGGGCTTGAGCACCGCCGTGTTTCCCGCCGCCAGGGCCGGGGCGAGCTTCCAGGCGGACATGAGCAGGGGGTAGTTCCAGGGGATGACCTGGCCGCACACGCCCACGGGTTCGCGCACCACGTAGCTCAGGGAGTTGGCGGGGACCTGCATGGTCTCGCCGTGGATCTTGGTGGCCAGGCCGCCGTAGAATTCCAAGCAGTTCGCCGCGTCGGCCACATCGAATTCGGCCTCGGCCAGGGGTTTGCCGCAGCTGCGCACCTCGAGCTCGGCCAGCGCGCGGGCCTCGCGGCGGATGCCCCCGGCCGCGCGGAACAGGAGCTGGCCCCGGTCCTGCGCGGTCGTCTTGCGCCAGGGGCCGTCGTCGAACGCGATCCGGGCCGCATCGATGGCCGCCTCCGCGTCCGCGCGGCCGGCCTCGGGGACCCGGGCCAGGAGCTTGCCGTCGGCCGGGTCGCGGAGCTCGCGGGTCGCGCCCGAGCGCGCCGGGACCCACTTGCCGTCGATGAGCATCAGGGGTTTCTTCATGGGCGTCTCTCCTTCATCCGGAAGCTCCGGGACTCAGATACATGCCGGCGAGGATCATCGCGATGCAGACCCACTGCAGGCGCGACACCTTCTCCTTGAGCGCCAGGGCCGCGAAGCCGAGCGTGACCAGCGGGTAGGCGCCGGTCAAGGGAGTCACGACGGAGACCGGGCCGGACTTGGTGGCGAGGATGACCCCGAGGTCCCCCCCCGCCATCATGCCCATGGGCAGGAAGGAGCGCGTCCACTCCCGCAGGCTGTGCGCGCCGCCGCGGCCCTTGAGCCAGCCGAAGGTCCCCAAGGTCAGGGCTCCTCCGATGGTGTTGAACAGGGCGAGGTTCACCTCGCTGGCGCCGGGCAGACCGTAGGAGAACTTGACGATGGTCTGCGCCGCGCCCCAGAGCACCAGCGCGGCCGCCGCGAGCGGGATCCAGCGCCGGTCGGTGACCTTGGCGTCCGGGTCGGGCGGGGCGTAGGAGAGCCCGAGACAGCCCAGGATGACCAGGACCACGCCGAAATATTGGGCGGGCAGCAGCGTCTCTTTGAGGAAGATCCGGGCGAAGATCACGGTCAGGGCCGGATAGGCGGCCGAGAGGGTCCCCACGATGGTGATGGGGCCCGCCACGATGGACTGGAAGTAGAGGATCCAGCCCGCTCCGTCGAGGATGTAGGCCAGGACCCCGGCGGCCAGGAAGGCGCGCCCCTCCGGGGCGAACGGGGCCGGGTGCTCGTTGGCGAAGAAGAAGCCCAGGTTCACGAGCGCCTTGGCCGCCACGAAGTAGAGGCAGAAGCGCGCGGGCGGGACCTCGGCGATCCACTTCTTGACCAGACCCTGGCCGATGCCGTAGAGGAAGAGCGCCGCCAGCGCCGGAGTCAGCCAGACCCATGGATTCACCGTTCCCATTGTTATAACCTATTTTATCCTTTATGGAGGATACGTTGCATAAGCGGGATTTCCATCCATGAAACGCCGGACCATCCTCATCGACGGCAGGTGGACCGAGGCCCGGTCGCGCCGCTCCATCGTGATACGCAGCCCCGCCACGCTCGAGGTTTTGGGCGCGGTCGCCGACTGCGGCCGGGAGGACGTCGACGCGGCGGTCGCGGCCGCCCGCCGGGCCCAGCGCGCCTGGTGGCGGACCCCGGGCGTCGAGAAGGGCAAGCTCCTGCGCGAAGTCGGGGCGCGGCTGCGCCGGAACGAGGCCGCCCTCGCGCGCCTGCTGGCGCTTGAGAGCGGCAAGCCCCGGTGCGAGGCGGCCGACTGCATCGACTGGGTCGCGGCGTGCTTCGAGTACTACGCCGAGATCGGCCGCAGCAGCTGGGGGCTGTCCTTGCCTCCGGTCGCCAAGCATCAGGTCAACTTCACGATCAAGGAGCCCTACGGCGTGGTGGCCGCCATCGCACCCTTCAACTTCCCGCTTCTGCTCATGGCCTGGAAGGTCGCCCCGGCCCTGGCCGCGGGCAATACCGTGGTGTGCAAGCCGCCGCACCAGAACCCGCTCTCCAGCCTGCTCATGGCCGGGTGCTACGACCTCCTGCCCCCGGGGGCGGTGAACGTGGTCACCGGCGGGCCCGCCACCGGCGGACTCCTGGTCGGGCATCCCCAGGTGGACCTCATCGCCTTCACCGGCTCGACCGCGGTCGGCCGCCGGATCGCGGCCCGCGCGGGCCGCGACCTCAAGAAGGTGAACCTCGAGCTGGGGGGCATCGACCCTTTCATCGTGTTCCCGGACGCGGACCTCGAGGTGGCGGTGCGCGGCGTGGCCTGGGCGCGCCTGCTCAACGCGGGACAGGTCTGCACCTCCTCCAAACGCATCATCCTGATCGAACCCCGGGCCTCCGAGTTCACCGCCCGCCTCGTGGAACACGTCAAGACCCTCCGCGTCGGCGATCCCATGAAGCCCGGCACGGACATCGGTCCCCTCATCTCCGCCGAAGCCGCGCTCAAGGTCGAGCGCCAGGTGGCGAAGGCCGTGGCCCAGGGCGCCAAGCTGCTCCTGGGAGGCCGGCGCCTCAAACTCAAGGGACTGCGCGGCCATTTCTTCGCGCCCACCATCCTCTCCGGCGTGCGCCACGGCAGTCTGGCCACCCGCGAGGAGATCTTCGGCCCGGTACTCGCCCTCACCACGACCCAGGACGCCGACGCGGCCATCCGCATGGCCGACGACTCCGCGTACGGGCTCGGCGCCTGCATCTACACCAAAAGCTTGGAGACCGCCATGCGCGCCATGGAGGACATCAAGGCCGGCACTTTCTGGATCAACGACCCCCTGACCGACAACGACGCCGGCCCCTTCGGCGGCATGCGGCACTCCGGCATCGGCCGCGAGCTGGGGGTCGAGGGCCTCGACGCGTTCCGCGAGCCCAAGCACGTGCATCTGGATTACGTCATGGAAGCCAAATCCTATTGGTATCCCTACCAGGACCGCATATGAAATACGTCGTCCTGGGCGGCGCCGGGGCCATGGGCCGCATCACGGTCAGAGACCTCGTCGAGACCTGCCCCGCGGGCGACGAGATCGTGGTCGCCGACTATGACTTCGCCAAGGCCCGGACGGTCTCCGCCGCGATGCGGGACCGCCGGGTCACCCCGGCGCGGGTGAACGTGCGCGACCGCGCCGCGACGGTCCGCGCCCTGCGCGGGACCTTCGTCCTCATCAACAGCGTGCAGTACCAGCTCAACCTGGACGTGATGGAGACCGCCCTGGCCCTGCGCTGCCACTACGTGGACCTGGGCGGCCTCTTCCACATGACGCGCCGCCAGCTCGGCCTCCACCGCCGGTTCCAGGCGCTGGGCCGCACCGCGGTCCTGGGCATGGGAGCCGCCCCCGGCATCACCAACATCATGGCCCGTATCGGCGCGGATCGGCTCGACTCCGTGACCGAGATCCACTGCCGGGTCGGCTCCATGGACGAGACCCGCTACGAGGACGTCCCGGCCCTGCCCGTCTCCTACTCCCTGAAGACCATCCTGGAGGAGTTCTCCATGCGCCCCGCTTTCTTCACCCGGGGCAAGATGACCTTCGTGGCTCCCATGTCCGGCGACGCGCCCCACCGCTTCCCTCCCCCGGTCGGCGTGCGCCGCCCCATGCACACCATCCATTCCGAGGTGGCCACGCTCCCTCATTCGTTCCGGTCCCGGGGCGTGCGGGAAGTCAGCTTCAAGATCGCCTTCGACCCGGAGTTCACCGACCGCGTGCGCTTCCTGCGCGACCTGGGGATGGCTTCGCACGAGAGCGTCGCGGTGCCCTCTCCCGACGGCGTGGGGGCCGTGCGCGTCGCGCCCGTGGACGTAGCCAACCGGGTGGCCATGGCCCAGAAGCCCGCCCGGCCGGTGGGAGCGCTCCGCCA
>MGTY01000025.1:0-9921 GCA_001799695.1 Elusimicrobia bacterium GWA2_69_24 | reverse complement strand
GCCGTGGCCGCCCAGATGCTCGCGGCCGGAGAGATCACCCTCACGGGCGCCGTCCCACCGGAACTGGCGGTCCCGCCCGGGCCGTTCTTCGAGCGCTTGAAGCGGCGCCAGATGACGGTCCGCAGCGCGCTGAAGTCCGGCTGGGACTTCCCAGTCTGAGAAACCCGAGCTGTCCCCTCCCGCTAGTGCTTCAGCTCCTGCGCGATCTTCCGAGCCGCGTCCCGACCCGATCTCACGGCTCCGTCCGCGTGGCTGCTGTAGAGGTAGTCGCCCGCCAGGAACAGGCCGACGTTCTCGCTGCGCAGGGACGCGTGCGGGGCGTCGAGCGGAGAACGCCCGGGGCCCCAGCCCGGGGTGGCCGCCGGGTGATAGCCGTAGAAGTGCGTGTCCTTCACGGAACCCGAGAACCCGGGCCAGAGCTGGTCGAGCTCCGACAGTAGGCGCTGACGGATCTTATCCCGGGGCTCCAGGTAGGACCGGGCGTAGTCCCCGTGGATGAGGAGGGTGAACACCAGCTCCCGCTGGGAGGCCTCGGGCTTCTCCAGGAAGCCGTAGACCACCCCCAGGGGACCCCGCGTGAGCACCGGGAAGGGTATCTTCCCATCCACCAGGAGCTTCTCGCCGGCCCGCGCGTCGATGATGAAGTGGACCACCGTGTAGAGGCCCGGGATCAGGGAATCCACCGCCTGCCACTGCTGTTCGGTCAGGGGCGGCTCGAACTGGATGGAGTGCAGGAGGTGATAGGGCACGGCCACCACGGCCTTCTCCGCCCGGACCGAGCGCATCATGTCGTCCTTCCGGTAATGCACGACGACCTCGGTGCTCCCGTCCGCCTTCTTCGTCCGGACGATCCTGGTCACCAGGGCCCCCAAGGTCTTGGGTCCCTTGAGCGCGGCGATGAACTCCTCGATGATCTTCTGGTTGCCGCCGATCACGTGGCGGCATTGCTCGGTCTCGCGCAGGAAGATGCTCAGCTGCTGGATGCCGTACACGGCGCCGATGTTGGCCCAGTCCGTCGCGACCTCGCATTCCACCAGCAGGCGGATGAACTCCGCGGTTTTCGGGGACAGGCCGAACGACTGCACCCACTGAGCGAAGGAGGACTTCTGGATGTCCGCCAGCCTCGGCGTGAGTCCCTGGGCCTCCGACTCGTCGTAGAGCTCCTCGGCCGTCTTGAGCCACCGGCCGTATCCCGCGCGCTCAGCCGGGGTGAAGAGGGTGGCGAAGTACTTCTCGGCCGAGTCCTGCACGTAGGGATGGTACTTGCCGTCCAGGATCACGCTGGAGTAGGCCGCCTCCGGGCCGGACATGGGGATGGCGAACTTCTTCACGTACTCCAGGAGCGGGTTCGCGTCCCAGATCTCGTGCATCCCATACTCGGACCGCAGGCCCTGGCCGTAGTCCACGGTGGCCACCCGGCCGCCCCAGCGGTCCGCGGCGTCGAGCACCTGGGCCGTGATGCCCTGGTTCTGCAGTTCGTAGGCCGCGACCAGTCCCGCCAGACCGCCCCCGACCACCACGACCCGGGGATTTCCCGCCGCCGGGGCCGCCCAGGCCGCGCGGCCCGACCAGCACGCCGCCGCCGCCGCGCAAAGTACCCCTGCGAGAACCGCCCGTATTCCTTTCATGCCGCGCCCCCGTGGAAATGGCTGCCCCTCGGAACCAACGGGAGATGATACCAATGTAGAGAGCGGAATCAACGGGACTCGACCGGTCTATCAGTCGACGCGAAAAGTGGCGAGGACGCGTTCGTAGACCGGGAAGTACCGGTCGAACTCGTCGGCGGGGGCGTCGTACAGGATGGCGTAGAGGAACCCTTTCTCCGTACAGTAGGCGGCTTCCCCCCGCAGGTTCGCGGAGCCGGGGCCGTCCGGCGCTTCGACGCGGTAGCGCTCGTAGGGGAGCCGGATGAAGTGCATCCGCCCCTCTTGCGAACGCCGATCGGGCTCCAAGCGCACCCCGGGCAGGTCGCGGATCCTCCCCCAGAGCTCCTGAGGCGTGAGCACCGGGATGCCCGCCGGATTCTCGGAGAGCGAGTATTTCTCGATGCGGATGGAGACCGGAGGCCGGTCCGGCGGCTGCAGCTCCACGGCCCAGGCCCCCTGGTGCTCCGGCTCCGGCGTCACCAGCCGGGTCCAGCGCCGGGGGGCGTCGAACCCGGCCTCGATGAGGTTCGGGATGGGCTGGACCTGCACGTATTCCAGCGGGCCCTCCGAGCAACCCGCCAGGACCGCGATGGACAGCAGGGCCGTGAATCTCATCCGCACAAGATCACCGCTTTTCCGTCGCCTTTCCATGGAAGTTGTCGATCAATATCCCCACCCGCTCCTCGACGTTCTCGCGGAGGACGGAGAGCGGCAGGAGGTAATAGAAGACCCAATGCGTCCGCGCCTCGCCGTGGAAGACGACCCGCGTCTCGGCGGTTCCCGGGACGTCCGCGAAGCGGAAATCGCCGGACATCTCGACCACCAGCATGCTGGCCTTGCGCAGGGAGGTGGTCAGCTTCGGCTCGGGCGCCGCGAACTCGTCCAAGACGTTCATGTCCATGCGGTAATCCCCGCCGAAGAACGCGTTCAGCCGGATCCCGGCGCTGAAGTAGCTCCCGGCCGGCTCGTAGCGCAGGGAGGTGACGTCGAAGAAGAACTTCTTGCCCGGCTTCCCCGGCCGGGCGTTGATGTCTTTCAGCATCCAGGCCGGGTAGCCCGCGAAGTCCGCCAGGATGGGCCGCAACTTGGCGAAAGGCCCCGGAAGCGTCTCGCGCACGTCCAGGGCGAAGCGGCCGTCCTTCTTGGAGAGCCGGATGAAGGCGTCCCGGTGATCCCCCCAGGCCGCGGGGACGCAGCCGCAGACCAGGAGCAGGGCGCAGACGGCCCGGGAGAGCGCGGAGACGGGAGGCACCAGGGGGATTATAGCCCGGAGGAGGGTACGATATCGATGCACTCGCCGCCGTCGGCCTCGAGGCCGGAGAGGCGGAACACGCTCGCGTAGACCGGCGCCGTGTCCGCGCCGGCCACCGCCACGGCGTTGCGCCCGGCGAGCGGGACCCGGCGGCCGCGGGCCGCCAGGGACGCGCTGCGCCGCCAGCAGGCGCCCACGGCCAGGGCCGCGGTGGGGAGGACGGCATGGCCCTCGTTGCCGGAACGCCGCCCATCCACGACCCGGAACTGGTCGATGGCGTTGACGCGCTTGACCAGCAGCGGCCCCCCCGAGCGGAGCCCCGGCTCGGAGCCTTTCCAGGTATGATGCCGCCAGCCGCCGCCCTCCGCCCGGATGTCCAGGCGGACCGCGCCTTCGGCGGAAATCTGCAGGGTCATGGTGAAGGCTTCCCCGGGATAGAGATAGACGTTGTCCGGTGAACCCACCTCCGGGTTGCCCCAGCCCGCCGCGCCGCGCCGGAAGGGCCGGAAAGCGAAATCGGGGACGAGCGCCGCGTCCTCGGCCGCGCGCCGGCCCAGGGCGTTCACCATCACGGTCTCGCCGCCCGCGTCGACCGCTACGAAACGGTGCGCCGCGTCGTTGCCGTCCGTGCCGAACTCCAGGTCGGTGAACACCGGCCGACCCGCCCGGTCATAGACCCGGTCCCAGGTGAGGCCGGCCTCGAACTCCGCTTTCGGCGACGACGCGCCGATGTAGACGCTCGGGCGGTCCAGGGGCCCGGTCCAGAAGCCGGGCTGTCCCGCCGCGGGAGTGAAATAGCGTTCCGGATCGGACTGAAAGTGCGGCAGGACGCCGGAACCGGTGACTCCCCGCCAGCACGAGGCCGCGGCGCTGACGATCTTGCGGAAGTAAGCCCCCTGCGCCTTGGGGTCCAAGACCTGCCCGGGGACCTGAGTCTCCTGCGCCGAATCCATCCGGGAGCGGAGCGCGGCGCCGCCTTCCCTGACGCCGCCGAGGTCGGCCGTGAACAGCTCCTGGGCCGACGCCGGCCGGCCCGAGCCCAGGGTCGCCAAGGCTCCGGCCAGCATCCAGCTCCAGCGCGTCCTCATGCCCTCAGCATAGACCCCGAAAGTCCCAGGCGTAAGTTGCCCAGGACCTAGCGGGAAATAGGCCTTAAGCCCCAGGCGCGGACCCCAAGCTGGAACGAATCCTTCACTCCCTCCCAGAGCCGCGCCAGGAGCCCGGGTTTCCGTGCCGGGTTCCGGCCGACGATGCCCTCCCGGATGTTGTTGTAGCGGTAGGTCAAGCCGAGGCGCCAGCCCAGGTACGCGGGCTCGACGCCCACCTTGAACGCCAGCCGGAGCGTCCGGAGGATGATGCGGTCCAGACGGTAGTACTGCGCGTAGAGCCAGTCCGCCCCGGCCTGCAGTTCCTCGGGGGTCATGTGCTTGGGCTGGATGACCGCGTGCCGGAAGTCGTAGCGGCCCCAGTCCCTATGGAGCAGGCGGCCGGCCTTGGCGAAGTCCTCGTGGAGCGGCGTCCCGGGCTGGGGCGTGAGGATGGCGAGCTGGAGGGCGTCGAGCTCCGCGGACTGCAGGAAGTCCAGGGTCTTTTCGAACACGGTGACGTCGTCGGAGTCGAGCCCCACGATCATCCCCGCCTGCACCCCGATGCCCGCCTCGTGCATGAGGCGGATGCGGCGCTCGTACTGCCGCGGGTCGTTGATGTCCTTCTGCACCGCGGTGAGGTTGTCCTGGTTGATGGTCTCGATGCCCAGGAAGAGGCCGCGGCAGCCGGCCTCGTAGGCCAGGCGCAGGAGCTCGGGGTCGTCGGCGATCTTGATGGAGCACTGGCTCACCCAGCGCTTGCCCATGGGCGCCATGGCCCGGAAGAGCGCCTTGGCGTACTCCGGGTCGGAGATGATGTTGTCGTCCACGAACATGAACACCTTGGGAACCTGCGCCAGCTCGGCCAGGACGTTCTCCAGGGGCCGGGTCCGGAACGAGCCCTTAAAGAACGCCGCCACGGAACAGAAGCGGCACTGATGCGGACAGCCCCGCCCGGTCTGGACGGCGTTGGTCGTCACGTACTCGTCCCGCATGCGCTCGAGGAGCTCCCGGCGCGGGACCGGCGTCTCCCGCAGGTCCGGCATGCCGACATTGCGGTAGATGCGGCGGAACTCCCCCCGCTCGATGTCCGCGACCACCCGGGGCCAGACGCCCTCCGCCTCCCCGGCCACCACGATGTCGAAGTGCCGGGCGGCCTCCTCCGGCATGAGGGTGGGGTGATAGCCCCCCGCCACCACGAGCTTGCCCCGGCGCTTGAACTCGGCCGCGATCTCGTACGCACGGTTGGCCAGGCCGGTCATGAAGGTGACCCCCACCACGTCCGCGTCGGTCTCGAAATCGAGCGCCTCCACGTTCTCGTCGCGGACCAAGACCTCGTGCCGGGCCGGCGTCAGGGCGGCCACGGTGGTGAGACCGAGGACGCTGAACCGGAGCATCTTCCTCTTGGGGACCTCTCCCCCCGGGACGACGCGGTGCCGCTCCGTCGCGGGCAAGACCAGAAGGATCTTCATGACTGCCTCCGTGGGGCCTGAAACGCCCTCACCCCTGGGCAATCAATTTTTATGCCAAGGCCGACAGGAGGCGCTCGGCCCCCGCACGCAGCTCGCCCCTTTCCGCCGGGGTCAGGCCCGCGGGATCGAAGCGGTACTTCTCATGGAGGGCGATGAGGACGGGGAGCTCCCCGATAAGGGGGCCGCGGTCCTGGCTCAGGCGGCGCTCCCAACCGCCCCAGCTCTCGGAGACGTTCCTGCCCCAGCCCCGGGCCGCGAACGCCGCCTCGACGCGGTAAAGGTCCGAATCGAGACCCGGCTGGGGCCGGGGCGTCCCCCGGGCGCCGTCCGCGTTCCTCTTTAAAGCGAGTCTGCGGCGGGCGGCCCAGATCACGCCGGCGAGCAGGGCCAGCAGGGCCCAGCGCGAGACCTGGCCGGGCCCCGGAAGACCGCCACCGCGCAGGAGCGCCAGCCGGTAGCGGACCCAGGAGCCGAAGTCCCGCACGGGCGACCACCAGGGACTGCCCTTGGACTCCTCTTGCGCCCAGGTCGAAGGGGTGGGGTCGAAATCCCGCCAAACGCCGCCTTCCTGGACGAGCACCCAGGCATGGGCATGCCGCTGGCGGGCGATGTACGCCCCCTCGATGCGGCTGTATTCCTGCACCGAATAGCCCGTGGCATAGCGGGCGGGGATGCCCGCCGCGCGCAGGAGCAGCGTCCCGGCGGTGGCGAAGTACTCGCAGTGCCCGGAGCGGGTGCGCAGCAGGAAATCCTCCAGGGGATCGGCCCGCAGGAGCCGCTCCTTCTGGAAGGTCGAGTAGCGGAAGCGCTCCTGGAAGAACGCGGCCGTCCTGTCGAGCGCCTCCCGCGTCTGCCGCGGGTCCAGTCCCAGCTCGCCCGCCAGGCCCTTGAGCAGGGCCGCGGATCCCGGGGGCACGGACAGGTCCCGCGCCGTCGCGGGAGCGTCCCCCGAAGCGCCCGGGGCGTGGAACGCCTCGATGGCGGCCAAAGGGGGACCGTATTGCACGCTGACCGCACCCAACCGGCTGCGCCCCACCGAACCGGCCGCGAGGCCTGCCACCCGCCAGGTCCCCGGCGGCAAGGCGAGGAGGCCCTCCCCCTTGCGCAGGAATTGGCTGATTCTCACCCGCTTAGTCTCGACTGCGCCCGGGGCCAGCTCCCAGGACCCGTCCGGCCCGGGGCCCGCGAGCGGCGACGGTCCCGCTTCGGCGCCGCTCCACCGGGTGTTGCGGTACACATCGTAGCTGGCCTGACGCAGGAGCTTGGGCGGCCGCTCCCCGCGCTCGGGGACCACCCGGAGCGCGATCGCATCAGACTGCTTGATGGCCCCGATGCGGCCGATGGCGGTCTGGCTCTGGAATGGGTCCGCCGCGACTTCCACGCTCCCGAAGACGAACGCCGGGGCCTCCCGTTCCAGGAAGGCCTGGAGACGGAACAGGCCGCTCTGCCCCGCGAAACCGACGGCGCCGGCGAGGATGAGCATCCCGGCGGCCTGGAGATCGCGCGCCCTCGGTTTGGCGCTCCACAGCGCCCAGCAGGCCAAGGCGAACATCCCGGCATAGAAGGCCGGGGTGCGCCGGTTCGCGGCGGCCCCGCTGAGGATGCAGAGCAGGAAGAAGGGGAAGGAAAGGTCCGTCCGGGCGGGGTCCTCGGGACTGGGACGGCGGCGCAGGAACCAGAAGAAGGCGCCGCCCGGGAGACCGTCGCGGCCGGAGAGTTTCTGGGCCAGGAGCTGGGGATAGTAGCACAGCGGGATCCAGGACACGATCGAGATGATGGCCAGGCTCATGGTGCGCGTCGCATAGGCGTAGACCACCAGCCCCACGAAGAGCAAGGTGCAAGCGTCCGAGAGCCTGAAGAAGTCCTTTTCCGAGAGCTCCCGGCGCAGCCGCAGCCGGAGCACCGCCTCCAGGCCCAGGGCCAGGGGGACCGCGAGGACGGACAGCGAGGTCTGCCAGCCCCAGAACAGGATGGCCGCGCCGAGGAGCAGGGGCGGAGCGCTCATGGCAGCCGGGCCACCCCCTGCGCCACCTTGCCCAGCTCGAGGCGGATGGAACCGTCTTCGGCGGCCGGGGCCTCTCCCGCCGCGGGGTCGACCAGCACCAGCGGCAGGACGGGGACCTGGGAGGCGCGCAGGGCGGATATGAGCTCCCGCCGGGGCTCGTCGCAGCCCAGCAGGACCGCGATGCAGCCGCTCATCAGCGGCCGGCGCAGCAGCACGCTCTGCCGCAGTTCGGAGAAGGACTTCCCGGGACAGGGCTCCACGCAGGCCAGGATCTCCAGCATCCCTTCCACCCCGCCCAGGCCCCGCCCCACGGTGAGGCAGAAGGTCCGGTCCCCCACGAACAGGAGGTCGAGCAGGGATTCCTGGGTGAGCACGGAGGCGGCGAAGGACGCGGCCACGGACACGGCCTCCTCGAACAGGGCCTCGCGGCCGGAGCCGAGGAAGGTGTCCAGGATGAGCGCGTGGCGGACGAAGTACTCGTCCTGGTTCTCGCGGACCATGGGCTTGCCGGTCTTGGCCCAGCTGCGCCAGTGGATCTTGCGCAGGGGGTCCCCGGGCCGGTATTCGCGCAGGGAGACGAACTCCTGCGATTCCCCCACGGAGGAGGCGAAGGCCACCCCGCCCTGCTGGTAGCGCCGAGCGCCCGGGAGCGTCGGCCGGCCCACCGGGTAGCGGCGGGGGAGTATCATGACCGTCTGCTCACCCCCCTGCGTCGTCACGGAATTGAACACCCCGAGGGGATCCGGCTGGGCGATGGAGACCCCGGACAGGAGGAAACGGCCGCGGCGGGCGGGCACGAGCTGGGCGGAGGCCTCGCAGGAGGCCCCGGGCGGCAGGTCGGGGAGCGCCACGTCCGCGACCGCGGCCACGCTCCGCATGCGCACCAGACGCCGCCAGCGGCTGAAGCCGAGGAAGCGGTCCATCCAGTGCAAAGACCCGTCCTCCGCGGACCGCGCGGCCTGGAACTCCGCCCACGAGGGCCTCGGGTCCGCGACTTCCTCGCGCAGGGTCCTCCCCCGCCAGGTCCGCGTCCCGGTGTTCCGGACGAGGAGGGCGTAGGGCAGGGGCTGTCCCGCGGTCCCGAACCGCGGCAGGACCCGCTCCACCGTGAAGGAGGCGCGCAAGAACAGGGCGGCCGCGATCGAGAGCGCGGCCAGGGCGCAGAGGAAGGTGAACGACTGGTAGGCCATGCTCTGGGTGGTGTCCAGCCCCAGGACCGCGCTCGCGGCCAGGGCCCCCAGGATGAGCCGGCCCGCGGGGGTGAAGCGCCGCCGGACCCAATGGAGCGCCCCGGAGTTCGCGCGCAGCAGCCGATAGCGCAGCCTCTCCATGGGAGGCAGCTCAGGCCGGTACGGGGAGTCCCTTCAGGACCCGCTCGACCACGGTCCGGCCGGTCAGGCCGGAGAAGCGCGCCTGCGGGTCGAGCATGAGGCGATGGGCGACCACCGGGACCGCCATCTCCTGGACCCCCTCCGGGGAGACGAAATCCCGGCCGTCCATGAGCGCCGCGGCCTGGGCCGCGCGCATGAGAGACAGCGAGGCCCTCGGGCTGGCCCCGAGCAGGACTCCCGCCGCCGCGCGGGTGGCGCCGACCAGGGCCACGATGTAGGCCTTCACCTCCGGGGAGATGCGCACCTCCCGGACGCGCCGGCGCAGGTCCACGATGTCCTCGAGGGTCGCGCAGGCCTCCAGGCTCTCCAGCGGGTGCGTCTTCTCCTGCGCGGAAAGGACGGCCACCTCCTCCTCGGCCGAGACATAGCCCGGGGAGAACTGCAGCATGAAGCGGTCCATCTGCGCCTCGGGCAGGGGGTAGGTTCCGTGAGACTCAACGGGGTTCTGCGTCGCGATCACGAAGAAGAGCTCGGCCAGCTTGCGGGTATGGCCGTCCACGCTGACCTGCGCCTCCCCCATGGCCTCCAGGAGCGCGGATTGGGTGCGCGGCGAGGCCCGGTTCACCTCGTCGGCGAGCACGATATTGGAGAAGACCGGCCCCTCGTGGAAGCGGAACACCCCCTCCTTCTGCTCGTAGATGGAGACCCCCAGGATGTCCGAGGGGAGCAGGTCCGGGGTGAACTGGATGCGGCGGAAATCGGCGTCCACGGACCGGGCCAGGGCCTTGGCCAAAGTGGTCTTGCCGGTGCCGGGGAAGTCCTCGAGGAGCACGTGCCCGCCCCCGGCGAAGGCGGCCAGGAGCTTGCGGATCCCCCCGGCCTGCCCCCGCATCACTTTCCCTATATTGCCGGCGATGCGGCGGAACGTCTCCCGGGCGTCTGCGGGTGTCTCCATCTAGTGCTCCGACCGGATAATTGTCGCGGAATTTGGCCGCGCGAATTTGAGCCGAGACAAGGAGCGACGCGCGCGCATAGCGTGAGCTATGTAAGCGCGGAGCGACGCAGTCGCAGGCCAAAAGCGCGCGGCCCGTTCCTTAGAAGTTTCGCTGCGAAACGCAGCGAAACTATCA
>MGTY01000024.1 GCA_001799695.1 Elusimicrobia bacterium GWA2_69_24 | reverse complement strand
GTGTCCGGGACTAATCCAGGCACGGCGTCGAGATCTTCGATCAGCTTGCTTCGGTGGGCCAGCTCCGTCAGCAGCGGCAAGCCGGCGAACGAGGTGCTCTATTTCTTATCCGCCCGGCGGGGCTAGCCTTGCCTGCGGATTCGGGCGGCGCCGCAGGCGGCGCCACGAGTGTGCCCGGGCACAGTTGCTTAGCCGAGGATCGGGGCCCGACCGGACGGCTTGAAGGCGGGGGGGTGGAAGCAATACACTTGATATATGAACGCGCTCACCCTGCTCATCGTCGCGCTTTTGGTCTTCACGCTGGCCTACCGCTATTACGCGGCGTTCATCATGGCCAAGGTGCTGGCCTTCGACCCGAAGCGGACCACCCCCGCCTACGAGTTCAGCAACGGCTACGACTACAAGCCCACCAACCGGTGGGTGCTGTTCGGGCACCATTTCGCGGCCATCGCCGGCGCGGGGCCGCTGGTGGGCCCGGTCCTGGCCGCGCAGTTCGGCTGGGCGCCGGGGTTCCTGTGGCTGCTCATCGGCAGCGTCCTGGCGGGGGCCGTGCACGACATGGTCCTGCTCTTCGCCTCGGTCCGCTACGGCGGCCGTTCCCTGACCGAGATCGCGCGCGGCGAGGTCGGGCCCCTGGCGGGCGGCGCCACGGCGGCCGCGGTGCTCTTCATCATCGTGACCGCCCTGGCCGGGCTCAGCATGGTCGTGGTCAACGCCCTGTCCGAGAGCGCCTGGGGCACCTTCTCCATCGCGGCCACCGTGCCCATCGCCCTGTTCGTGGGGCTGTACATGGAGCGCCTGCGGCCGGGGAAGATCAAGGAGGCGTCTATCATCGGCGTCATCCTGGTGCTGGCCGCGGTGACGGCGGGGGAGCCCCTGGCCCGCAGCGCCTACGCCCACTGGTTCATCTACTCCAAGCACAGCCTGACCGTCATCCTGGCCCTCTACGGCCTGGCCGCCTCCATCCTGCCGGTCTGGCTGCTGCTGGCGCCCCGGGACTACCTGAGTTCCTACATGAAGATCGGGACCATCCTGCTCCTGGCCCTGGGCATCGTCTGGGTGCGGCCGGACATGGCCTCGCCCGCCTTCACGAGCTTCATCCACGGCGGCGGGCCCATCATCCCGGGGCGCGTGTGGCCCTACGTGTGCATCACCATCGCCTGCGGGGCCATCTCGGGCTTCCACTCCCTCATCGGTTCCGGGACCACGCCCAAGATGATCATGAGCGAGGGCGACGTGCGCTTCATCGGCTACGGGGCCATGGTGACCGAGAGCTTCGTCTCCATCATGGCCCTCATCGCCGCCTCGACTTTGGCCCCGGGGGACTACTTCGCCATCAACGTGGCCCCGGCCGCGTTCGCCAAGCTGGGGATCGCGCCGGTGCATCTCGCCGAGATGGGCGCGGCCGTGGGCGAGGAACTCGCGGGGCGGACCGGCGGGGCCGTGTCCTTCGCGGTGGGGATGGCGCAGATCTTCGCCTCCCTGCCGGGGATGAAGAACCTCCTGGCGTACTGGTACCACTTCGCCATCATGTTCGAGGCGCTCTTCATCCTCACCACCATCGACGCGGGGACCCGGGTGGCACGCTATCTCCTGCAGGAGGTCCTGGGCAAGGCCTACGCCCCGTTCGGGCGCAACGACTGGTGGCCGGGCGTCATCCTGACCAGCGCGCTCATCTGCGCGGCGTGGGGCTCGATGGTCTATGTCGGCAACGTCACCACCATCTGGCCGATGTTCGGCGTGGCCAACCAGCTCCTGGCCGCCATCGCGCTGGCCGTGGGCACGACCTTCATCCTCAAGCGGGCCGCCGAGCCGGCCTACGCCCTGATCACCTTCCTCCCCTTCCTGTTCATGCTGGCCACGACCCTGACGGCCGGGGTCATGAACATATTCGGCAACTACCTGCCGCGCGGGGACGCCCAGGGCTACATCAACGTGGGCCTGACCGTGGTCATGATCGCCCTGGTGCTGGTCATCACCGCGACTTCGGGAAGGTCCTGGGCCGCGGCCCTGCGGGCACGGAAGACGGCGGGAGCGGGGGCCTCATGAAAGACGCGATGAAGAAGACGATCCGCGCCATGCCCAAGGCCGAGCTCCATCGCCATCTGGAAGGCTCGGTGCGCACGCGGACCATCATCGAGCTGGCCCGCAAGCACAAGCTCCCCCTGCCCACCTTCGACGAGCCGGAACTCGACAAGATCGTGAAGCTCAAGGAGCCCATGAAGTCTTTGGCCGACGTGCTCCGGCTGTTCACGATCGCCCAGAGCGTCTTCGTCTCCCTGGAGGCGGTCGAACGCATCACGCACGAGGCCCTGGAGGACGCGGCGGAGCGGGAGAACATCCGCCTCCTCGAGCTGCGCTACAGCCCGGATTTCATGCTGCGCGGCAAGGGCCTGGATTGGGCGCAGGCGCACGCGGTGATCGCCAAGACGATCCGCGCGTTCGAGAAGAAGCACGACCTCGTGGGCGGGATCATCGTCATCGCGTCGCGCTGCTACGGGCTCGAGTCCGCGGCCCGGACCGTGGAGTTCGCCCTGGCCCACCGCAAGGCCGTCATCGGCTTCGATTTCGCGGACAACGAGAACGATTACCCGCCCGCTCTGTTCAAGGACCTGGTCCCCAAACTCCACGCGGCGGGCATCCCCTTGACCGTGCATTCGGGGGAGGAGGGCACCCCGGAGGCGATGCGGCAGACGATCGAGCTCCTCTCGCCCAGGAGGATCGGGCACGGGGTGAAGGCGGCGGAAGACCGGACCGGGCGGACCCTCGACCTGGTGCGCCGTCGGGGCATCACTTTGGAGACCAACCCCATCAGCAACTGGCTCACCCACGCCGTGCCCGCGCTCGAGGCGCATCCCCTCAAGCGCTTCCTGGATTCGGGGGTCAAGGCCACCATCGGCGCGGACGACCCCGGGGCGCTGGACACCGACCTCAACAAGGAATACGCCGCCGCCGTGGAGGAGATCGGCCTGAGCCTCGCGGACCTGCGCCGGGCCAATGAGTACGCGGTGCAGGGGTCCTTCCTCGAGGGCGACAAGCGTCAGCAGGCCGAGCGCTGGCTGAAGGCCGCTCCCGCGAGCGTCTGTGGCTGAGCCCCGGGGCCCGGTCCCCGAGCGCTGGATCACGGGCGCCTGCGCCGCCGCGCTCCTCGCGCTCTACGCCGGTCTCTGCGCGTCCTACGCGACGGGGCATTTCTCCTACAAGATCGATTACGACAACTACCTGGGCGACGCCCTCGCCCTGATCGAGGGGAAGGCCCTGCCGCTGCTCGGCCCGTGGGTCGTGCCCACCGATTTTCGGCTGGGGCCCGCCTTCATCTGGCTCCTGGGCCTGGTCATGGCCCTGACCGGGGGCCGCGCTTTGTGGATGTGGGCGCTCCTGCTCTCCCTCAACGGGCTCGCCATCGTGCTCCTGTTCCACCGCTTCTCGGGCTGGGTGGGGCGGCAGAAGACCATGCTCCTGTGCCTGTTCCTCGCGGGCTGTCCCCTGCTGCACCAGACCCAGCAGGTCTATTTCTGGCACGCGCAGTACGGCCTCCTGTTCACCGTCCTGTGGACGGTGTCCCTCCTGCGCTGGCGCCTGGAGGGCCGGGGGGCGGACTGGCTGTGGGCCGCCGGCTCCGCGGCGCTCGCCCTGCAGTTCCATTTCACGGCCCTGGTCCTGCTCCCGCCGCTGGCGGTCCTGGGCTTTCAGGGGAGGAAATCCCTTTCCCCGAAGACGCTCGCGGCGAGCGCGCTGCTGTTCGCGGCGCTGAGCTCCTACGCCTTCCTGGAGCTGTCCCAGCTCTTCGACCTGGGAGCCTTCATCGCGCTCACGGCGCGCCACGCCTCGGGCTACGAACCCTTCGCCTTCAAGACCCTGGTCTCCTGGTGCGGCCCGTTCGGGGTGTTCAATGCCGCGCTCTTCATCGCGGGCCTGGGCCTGGCGGCCGGCTCCCTGCTCCAGGAGGAGCGGGACGGGAAGGCGGCGTTTGAGTCCGCCCTCGCGGTCCTCATCCTGTCCGGAGCCGCGTCCCTGGCCGCGCTCTATCTGGCTCTGCGCCACCGCTGGCATCCCCACTACGGCCTGGCCGGCATCCTGTTCCTCCTTTTGCCGCAGTTCCTGGCCCTGGATCATCTGACGGGGCTCCTGGGCAAGGGAGTCCGCAACCGCGGCGGCTGGGTGCAGGCGGCGGTCCTGGGACTCCTGCTCGCGGCCTCGGCGCGGGTCCCGGGCTCGCTCATGGACTGGACCTCTCCGGCGCGTCCGGTGGAGGACTACTCCGTCCTCAAGGACGCGGTGGACCAGGCGGGGGGGGCCCGGCTCCACGGCTTCCTCTGCGATTTCGAGGACAAGCAGCCGCTCTGCAAGGTCCGGTACCTGCGCGGCCTGGAGGCGCGCCGGCGCGGCGCGGGCGCGCACTCCGCCGCCGGGCGAGCCGTCCGCTACGACGGGAAGCGCTTCGTCTCCGTCCCGGCGGCGGTCCCGGCCGGGAAGGCGCGCTATCTCAACGCCGTCCTGTTCGAGGGCTCCTCCTGCGGGGAAGACGTCCGGCCCCCGGCGGCCCGTTCGGGGAAGACCGAGGTCCCGATGGTCCCGGTGTTCTCGCTCGGGAACCTGGACACGCCGTCCTGCCTGCGGGGCTATCGCACGCGCTCAGCCTTCGGGCCGGACCGGGACAGACCCCTGCTCCAGGTCCCTCCCGGGGCCGAACTGCTGGACGAGTTCGAGTCCGAGCACGAGTACTCCCGCCAGAGCTGGGGTCTGGGAAGCCTCGGCGTCTAGTGCAGTGCGTCATAAGTCCCTTTGCTTTCGTCGTCCGGCGCGAGAGGCTGTGTCATAATGCCCGTCCGTGAGTCGTCACCCCGGCGCCAGCCGGGGTCCAGGCGCCACACGTCACCCCGGCGCCAGCCGGGGTCCAGGCGCCACACGTCACCCCGGCGCCAGCCGGGGTCCAGGCGCCACACGTCACCCCGGCGAAAGCCGGGGTCCAGTGGGTTGTCGTTTGGATACCGGCTTTCGCCGGCATGACGGCTAGCTCGAACCTTCTGGGCGACTGTGCCCGGGCACAGTCCGGGGGGGCCAGGATTGGAAGAGCCTGCACTCCGATGAGAAGCGCGTCCGCGGCAAGGATTGGCTGCAGAAGAACGCCGAGACCCGCTGGAGCAGGCCTCCAGGGATTGAAAGGCAAGTCTACGGGGCGGAAGGGTGGGAAGGCCGGCGCGGGGAAGAAGTGAGGCGGGCTTTTTCTTCCCGAAGGAGACGGACGGCCGGCGTGTCCGTGCCGCCGGCCGAGGCCAGGGCCGCTTCGTAGACGGCGAGAGCTTCGCCGGACTTCCCCATCCCCGACAACAGTCCGCTCAGGGTCAGGGACGCGTCCACGAGCCTGGGGTCCAGGCGCAGGGCTTCCCGCAGGGTACGGACGGCTTCGTCCTTGCGTCCCCCGAGCGCCAGGGAGACGCCGAGGTGGCTCAGGAAGCGGGCCGACCCCGGGTTGGCCTGGACCAGGGAAGCCAGCGCGGCGGCGGCCGCCGCCGGGTCACCGAGATCCTGATGCAGCAGGGCGGCTTGAACACGTTCCTCATCCGTGTGGATGGTCTGCTCCGCCCGGGCCAGTCCCTGCAGGGCCGCGGCCCGGGCCTTCTTGTCTCCTGACGCCGCGAGCGAGGAGAGCCGCATCCAAGAGGACGGGGCTAAGGCGCCGGGGGGCAGTTTCAGGAACTCGGCGAGCAGAGGGGATGCGCAAGCGGGGGTCTTGAGGCCGGCCACGGCGTCGTCGAAGGTCGGTCCGCCGGCGCGGGGCCGACCCGCCTTCAGCGTCCGGGCGAGCGCTTTGCGGGCCGCCAGGCACAGGCCCAGGTTCTCCGCGGCGACCGCTTCCCGCAGGGCGAAGCCCGGGGGCGCGCCCTCGAGCTGCGACAATCCATTGAGCATCTCGGCCTTCTGGGGCAGGGGCCAGGACTCCAGGATCGCAAGGAAGCCGTCCTCAAGACGGTCGTCCGCGGTGCAGACCTTTTCCTGGAAGGCTCTTTCTTCCGGGGTCCGGAGCCGGGGGAGGCGGCAGGGGTCCTGGATCGCCAGCGCGGCCGCGTACTCCATCCCGGCGGCCCGCAGTTCTCCCCGCCGGAGTCGAGACAGGGTCCGGAGGATGCCGGAGCGCGAGACCGAGGCCGGGTCGGATACGCGGCTGCGCAGGGCGAGGTCCGCGGCGCGGCCTCCCCGTACGATGAGCGCCTCGGCGTGATCGAGGAAGCGGTCGGGCCTGGGGTCCAGGGACAGGGCCTGGGCGTAGGCCTGGACGCCTTTCCCGACCTCTCCACGGCTCAAGAGCGTCCGGCCTTGCGTCCGCCAGAGCCAGGGGTCTCGGGTCCCGGCGGGGAAAGGACGCGGGGGCGCGGAGAGCCGGAACGGGTACGCGGCCGCCAGGCCCAGAGCGCCGAGGGCCGCGCCGCCCAGCAGAAGAAGCAGGATCAGCGGCGCCGTCCGCAGCGCCAGTCCGGGTTCATCCCCGGGAAGCCTCCGCGGGAAGAGCAGCCCCGCGGCCAGGACGGCGGTCAGGGGCCAGATCGGTGCGAAATAGCGTTCGACCACGCCGAAAAGGCAATGGATGCCGAGGAGGTAGCCCGTCAGGAGGGCGACCTGACGGTGCAGCCTCGAGTTCCGGCGCCAGAAAGCGGCGCCGAGAGCGCAAAGCGTCAGGATGGGGTGGAACGCGATCGCGTAGACCCCTCGCGTCAGAACGCCGGCCCCGTAACGCAGCGGATGCGACGCGATCTCGAACAGGGCCCAGCGGACCGGGCTCTCGCCGGGCGAGAGGCCCACGACGGATGTGAGGTCCGAGGCCGAGGGGCCGGAGACGAAGCCCATGGCCGCGGTGAGCAGGCTCGGCACCGCGCGGCCCTGCTCGAAAGGGACCCAAAGACCGTGGACCCGCCAATTCATGAACCACCAGGGGAGCAGGAAGAGCAGCGGGACGGACCACAAGGGGAGCCAGCTCCGCTCCGCGGGCTTGGGCGAGCCGCGACGCCATTCATGCGCGATGAGGAGGAGCGGAAAGAGGAAAAGCGGGGAGCGGACGAGCAGGCTCACGCCCACGGCCGCGCCGAGCGCGGCGCTCCAGCGCGGTCCGGGGCGGCGGGCGCGCAGGGCGAGGAGGTTCGCGACGAGGAGCACGAGGCACACGAACAGGATGTGCTCCTGCGCGTCGTCGAAGACCAGCAGGTTGAGCCGCAGGCCTAGCCAGACGGCCGCCAAGCCGCAAAGGGGGGAGTGGAGGAGCGCGCCCAGGGTGAACATGAGGAGCAGGGATGCACCCATGACCTTGAGCGGGGCCGCGGTCCGGGCCCGGGGGGAGAGATGCTCGTGATAGACCGCCTCCGCCGCGGAGGAGAGCGGCATGGCCCAGGAGATCGAGGAGTCGGGGGCGGGCAGGCCGTGGAGGAGCGCCTCGCCTCGCGCGATGCGCTCGGGCCAGGCCGTGGGCTGGGGCCCGTCCAGCCAGCGGAGCGCGGCCGACAGGAGGAGGATGAGCAGGGCGCCGCCGACGAGCAGGTTGCGCAGCGCCGGCCGGAATCCCATCCTCAACGTGCTCCGGGGACCGCCTCTTCGCGCTGCTCGGCCAGGACGGACTCGGCCACGCGCCGGGTGAGGCCGTGATAGGTCGGCGAGGCCGCGGCGAAGACTTCCCGCGCCAGTTTCCGGCCGGCCGGCGTCTTGCCCAGAGCCTGATAGAGAGGGCGGACGTACTTCATGCGGCCGACGGAGGACAGGACCTCGCGGACGCGCGGGAAGACCGGTTCGTGACCGGCGGAGGCGGCCATGCAGAGCCACTGGACGAGTATCTCGTAGTTGCCGCGCCCGGTGAGGGAGAGCTCCCGGTCGAGGCGGGCGCAGTCCGGGGCGCTCAGCTCCCGCGGCAGCTGCTGCAGGAACAGGAGGAGTTCCGCCGGGCGCAGTTTCAGGATCTGCGCGGCGGAGGAGGCGGGACCGTTCTTCCAGGCGGCGGCGAGGCCGGCGATCTCCTGGAGCCTGGGGGACGCGAAGCGGGGGGCGTCGGCGGGCATGCCGGGCTGGTGGAGCCAGTCCTCCGCGCGGACCCGGGCCAGGAGGCCGGGGAACTTCTCCTCCACGAAGGCGCAGAAGGTCTCGGTGGTGATGCTCTGGAAGCGGAAGCGCGCCATGTAGTCCCGGATGAAGCGGTCGAACGCGGCCTCGCCCACGGAGCGCTCCATGGCGACCACGAAGCGGGCGCCCTTCTCGTAGGGGATGCTGCTGAAGGCGTCATCGGGGTCCACCCCCGCGAGCCGCGTGCGCAGGAGGGTCAGCTCCGGCTGGGCCCGGAAGCGCTCCAGGGAGTCGTCGAGGTCCTTCTGACCGAGCGTCCAGGCCAGGGCGGCCGCCTCGTCGCCCCGGATCGCTTTCAGGATGCGCCGTTCGGCCCAGACCGTGAAGCCTTCGTTGAGCCAGAAGTGCTCGGCCGTGGCGTTGGTGACCAGGTTCCCCGTCCAGCTGTGGGCCAGCTCGTGGGCGACCACGTCCACGAGGCTGCGGTCCCCCGCCAGGAGGGTGGGGGTGAGGAAGGTCATGCGGGGGTTCTCCATCCCGCCGAACGGGAACGAGGGCGGCAGGACCAGCATGTCGAAGCGGTCCCAGTCGTAAGGGCCGAAGAGGGCTTCCGCCTTCTGGATGAACGAATCGGTCTCGGCGAACTCCCAGGCGGCCTTATCGATGCTGGCGGGCTCGGCCCAGACCCGGGCGCGCGGGGAGAGGTCCTTGCCGGCGAGCTCGCCCACGGCGAGGGCGAAGAGGTAGCTCGGGATCGGCTGGGGCATGCGGAAGCGGAAGACGCGCCAGCCGGCTTCGGCCGGGGCGTCGCCGGCCGGTCCCGCTCCCATGACCGCGGTGAAGCCCTCGGGGACCTGCACTTCCGCTTCATAGGAGACCCGGGCCACGGCGCAGTCCTGGCAGGGCAGGAGGGTCCGCGCGTGGATGGCCTGGCATTGGCTGAAAAGGAAGGGGAGGCGCTTGCCTTCGGTCTGTTCGGGGGAGAGCCATTGCAGGCCCACAGCCTCCGGGCTGGTCTCGTAAGCGATCGTCACTCCGGGCGCGGCGGGGGGGAGGTTCAGGCGCAGGCGGCGGCCCAGGATGGGCTCCTCGGCTCCCAGTTCATGAGGGATCGGGACCGCGCTCCCGGCGACGGCGGCGCTCAGGATCGTCAGGCCCTTGGTGTCCAGGTCCAGCACCCCCTGCGCCGGCGCGGCGAATCCGAGCGTGATTTCCCCATGCAGGACCTTCCGGTCGAAATCCACGCGGAGGCGCAGGCGCCAGTCGCGGGTGCGGGGCTGGGTCTCGTCGAAATAGGAGTGGGGGTCGCTGCGGGTCATGGCTCACCTCGGCACGGCCCCTGGGGGGCCGATGGGAGCAATCATAGCACACGCGGTTTACCCTTGACGGGCCGGGGTTTCGTGTCTATCCTTGTCGAGGGGGCTTTCTATGGATGAAGAGACTGATCCGCCGTCGATAGAGATCCCGGATCTCAAGAAGAAGGCCGAGCTGAAGGCGAAGGAGAAGAAGGGCGCCGGAGCGGTGGGCGGCGGCGCCCAGGCTTCGAGCGAGGCCGGCCTGGCCGGCGGCTCCCCCCTCGGCTCCGGCGGCTCCGCCCTCCTGCGCGGAGCGTCCCCCGTGGGCGCGGTCCGCGGCGGGGTCGCGAACCTGTTGCGCAGCAAGTTCGCGGCCTTGGCTTCCGGAAAGCTCTCGGCCCCGTTCGCGGCGCTTTTCGCGGGCAAGGCCGGGGTCCTGGGCATGACCCTCGCGGTCGCCGCAGCCGGGGCTTTGGCCTATGGGGTCATCCGCGGCGTGGCCCGCAACACCGCGGCCGGCCAGCGCACCGCGATCCGCTTCGACGCGCTGGCGTCCACCATCGTCCCGCCCCAGAGCCAGGGGGTCACGGGCGGCAGTTCCTTCGCCATGCTGGCCAACGCCGCGAAAGGCCTGCTGGGCGGCATGATCTCGGGGAAGAAGGAAGAGGGGAAGAAGGAAGACGAGTGGGGCGGCGACGGGAAGGGGGCGCCGGATGCCTCCGAGATGGTGAAGGGAGTCACCGACGGGGTCGCCGGGATGGTCCGGGAGAAGGGCAGCCTGGGCGAGATGTCCGGGAGCAAGCTGTCCTCCGAGCTCGGCCGCTCCAACGCCTTCGGCGGCCGGAACGTCTTCCAGGGCGGGGACACGGGCTTCCACCCCAAACAGCTCGACACCGCGCTCAACCCCGCGGGCGCGGGACGCGGCCTGGACTCCTCGCGGGGCAAGCAGGCGCGCGGGAACCTGGGCTCCATGCGCCGGGGCATGGCGGCCAACCGCCTCAGCGGCATCAACACCCGGTCGCATCTGACGGACAAGGCTCTGGGGCAGCTCAAGTTCGCCCGCGACATGTCCTATAAGGGAGCCCAGGTGGGCGGGACGGAATCCGGCTCCGGCTACGCGGCGGACGCCTTCAGCGGCCAGTCCACCACGGGCGGGGACGGGGGCGCCATCGGCGGCGGACTGGGCGACGTGGGCGGGGGCACGGACCCCTCGGGCGGGGGCACGACCACCGGCGGCACGACGACCGGGGACGGCGACTACACCTGCCCATCGGGGACGACCGAGAGCAACGGGACCTGCGAGCCCGACGACGTCGGCGGCGACAACGTCAGCCCGGACCAATCCCTGATCGATATGTGCTACGGGTTGGCCATGGCCGCGGCCATCATGATCCTGGTGGGTACGATCCTGGTGATGATCGGCGACAAGATCGGAGGCTTCTGGGGTCCCATCATCAGCGCCATCGGCAAGATCCTGGTCGTTTTTGGGATACTCATGGGCCTGGCCGTGCTCGTGATGGCGACCCAGATGCAGGATCAGGGCTACATGGTCGAATGGGCGGCGCTCGGCGCCGCGCTGATGGTGGGGGGGATCGCGGGGCTGATGGGCGGCACGGCGGGGATAGTCATCATGGCGACCCTTATGGCCTGCGCGCTCATCTACCTCGGCATCTCTCAGGACAAGGTCGAGGACACGGACAACGTGGATCAGGAGGAGGTCACCGCGACCTCGAGCCGGTCAACGAACCAGTTCGCTGATCTCGCTTAACGGGGCCGCCGGGCCCTCGGGATGGTCCTTGGCCAGCCTGCGGGCCCGGTGCGTCCAGGCCGCCAGCAGGGATAGGGCCACCAGGCAGAGTCCCAGGCAGAGGCCGATCCATAACCCGAAGACCCCCCAGCCTTTCCCGAAGGCCAGCCAGCCCCCCACGGGCAGTCCGATCATCCAGTAGCCCACGACGTTGGCCGCCATGGGGATGCGGGTCTCGCCCAGCCCGCGCAGCGCGCCGGTCAGCACGACCTGCGTTCCGTCGAATATCTGGAAGAACGCCACGATGAGCAGGAGCCGGCGGCCCAGTTCCAGGGTCGCGGCGTCCTGGGTGTAGAGTCCCGCCACGGCGGCAGGGAAGAGGACGAACACCGCGCTCATGAGGCCCATGAAGGCGACGCCGATGCCCAGCGCGGACCAGCCTGAACGCGCGGCCGAGCGGAAGCGGCGCGCGCCGATCCCCTGCCCCACCCGCACCGCCGCCGCGAAGGACACCCCCAGAGGCACCATGAAGGAGAGGCTGGCCAGGTTCAGCGCGATCTGATGGCCGGCCGTGGCGAGGCCCCCGATGCGGCCCGAGAGCATCGTGACGCAGGCGAAGGCCCCGACCTCGGCCAGGAGCTGGAGCCCCGCCGGCAGGCCGATCCGGACGAGTTCGGCGAACACCGGGGCCCGGAAGCCGCGGAAGCGGTAGCCCGATCCGCGGGCCACCACCCAGGAGACCGCGGCCACGACGGCGAGCATGAGCACGTTCGCCGCCACCATGGCCCAGGCGGCTCCCACGACCCCGAGCTCGGGCAGGCCGAGCCGGCCGAAGACCCAGCCGTAGTCGAGCGCGGCGTTGAGGACGTTGCCCGCCAGCACCGCGGCCAGCTGGGGGCGCGTGATGTTCATGGTCTGCAGGTACTGGCGGCAGGCGGCGAACAGGAGCGTCGGGAACAGGCACCAGCGCAGGACCTTGAGGTAGGCCGCGGCCGAGGCCGCGAGGCCCGGCTCGATCCCGACGAGCGCGAACAGGGGGCCGGAGAGGGAGAGCGCCGCGAAGATGGGCAGGGCCACCCCCAGGGCCAGGGGGATGGCGTGGGCCAGGACCTCGGCGCAGCCCTTCGGACGCCCGGCTCCGAACTCCCGCGAGGAGATGGGGTCGATGCCCAGGAGCAGGCCCAGGCCCAGGATGAAGAGCAGGGTGTAGGTCGAGCCGGCCAGGCCCACGGTCGCGATCGCCCCCGGTCCCAGCCTTCCCACGAAGAGTGTGGCGGCGGTGTTGTAGAAGACCATCCCGGTCTGCAGGACGGCGATCGGCGCGGCCAGGCGGAGGACGGAGCGGAACTCCTCCGCGGCCCAGTAGCGGCGCATAGAAGGTAATTTTATAATGTATGCGGGAACCGGAGGGAGAACATGAAAGACAAGCGCAACGAGGTCCTGGCCAGGCTGCTGGTGGAGTACTCCACCCAGCTCAAGAAGGGCGACGTGCTCTACCTGGAGCTCAAGGGCAAGGACACGCTCGAGCTGGGCAAGCACATCATCCGTTTAGCCACCGAGCGGGGCGCGACCCCCTTCTGGTTCTACAACGACGACTCCATCGCCCGCCAGTGGCTGCTGGGCGCCGGGGCGGAGCAGATGAAGGTGCAGGCGGAGCTGCATATGGGGCTCATGAAGCGGGCCGACGCCTACATCGGGGTGCGCGGCTCGGACAACGCCTTCGACCTGTCCGACGTCGGGCGCGAGCGCATGGCGCAGTACAACAAGCTCTTCTACCAGCCGGTGCATCTGGTGCGGCGGGTGAAGAAGACGCGCTGGGTGGTCCTGCGCTATCCCACCAACTCCATGGCCCAGCTCGCCCAGACCTCCCAGGAGGCCTTCGAGGAGTACTACTTCGACGTCTGCTGCGCCGACTACGCCAAGATGTCGAAGGCCCAGGACAAGCTGAAGGCGCTGATGGAGCGTACGGACAAGATCCGCATCAAGTCGCCCGGGACCGACCTCACCTTCTCCATCAAGGGGATGCCGGCCGTGAAGTGCGACGGCCGGCGCAACATCCCGGACGGCGAGGTCTACACCGCCCCGGTGCGCGGCTCGGTCAACGGGACGCTGCGCTACAACGCCCCCTCCCTCTACGAGGGCACGGTGTTCACGGGGATCACCTTCACCTTCAAGGACGGGAGGATCGTGAAATCCACCGCGGACTCCCACGCCGACAAGCTGGAGAAGATCCTCAACACCGACGAGGGCGCCCGCTACGTGGGCGAGTTCGCCATCGGGTGCAACCCGTTCGTGCTCAAGCCCATGATGGATACGCTCTTCGACGAGAAGATCGCCGGCTCCTTCCACTTCACGCCCGGCCAGTGCTACGAGTCGGCGCCCAACGGCAACGACTCCGCCATCCATTGGGACCTGGTCCAGATGCAGCGGCCCGAGCACGGCGGCGGGGAGATGTGGTTCGACGGCCGGCTCGTGCGCAAGGACGGCGTGTTCGCGGACTCCAAGCTCGAGAAGATGCTCTCGAAAGAGAACCTGAAGTCGTCCGGGTTGTAGCTCCGTCGTCCCGGCGAAAGCCGGGACCCATCCAGTCCGCCGTCGTCCCGGCGAAAGCCGGGACCCATCCAGTCCGCCGTCGTCCCGGCGAAAGCCGGGACCCAGGTCAAGCCGTAAATCTGGACCCCGGGTCCAGCCCGGGGTGACGACGGACGGATGACCCGATTCGTCATCCGGGCTAGATCGGGCGGGTCCGCGTGCGGCGCAGGGCGTCTTCCAGGTCCGGGCGGCGGAAGACGCCCGCCCCCAGGGTCCGCGCCCCGGCCGAGGCCAGCGCGGTCGCGAAGGCCAGCCGCCGGTCGGCCGGCCAGCCCTTGAGCCCGCTGTATACGATCCCCGCCAGGAAGGTGTCCCCGCAGCCGATGGGGGAGCCGGCGTGGGAGATGGGGGCCGCGGCGTGGAGCCGCTGGCCTCCCGAGAGCATCAGCGCGCCCTGGGCGCCCAAGGTCACGTAGGCCTGCCGGGCCCCCAGCTTGCGCAGAGCCTCCAAGGACGCCCGCCAGTCCCGCCTCGCGGTGGAGAGACCGAGCTCCGCCATCTCGTCGCGGTTGGGCTTCACGATGTCCGGCCCCGCGCGCAGGCTCGCCGACAGCGCGGGCTCGCTGGTGTCGAGGGCCGAGGGGACCCCGAGCGCCGAGGCGGCGCGGATGAGCCGGGCGTAGAAATCCTTGGGGAAGCCGGGCGCGAGCCGGCCGCAGAGCAGGACGAAGCGGCATTGCGGCAGGCGGCGCCGGAAGAGCTCCTCCATGATGCTCACGGCCGAGGGCGGCACCTGAGGGCCGAGTTCGTTGACTTCCGTGGGCAGGGTCCGGCCGCGCTTCTCGGTGAGGGTGATGCAGGTGCGCGACTCCCCCTTAGGCAGGCGCACCCAGTCCGCGGCGATGCCCTCGGCGGAAAGCAGGGACTCGATGTGGCGGCCCGCGGAGCCGGCGGTCATGCCCAGGATGCGCGCGCGGAGCCCCAGGAGCTTGAGGGTCCGGACCGCGTTGACCGCCTTGCCGCCCGCGAGGGTCAGGGTCTGCAGGGGGGTATGGCGGACTCCCGGGGACAGGCGGCCCAGGACATAGGTCTTGTCGAGCGCCGTGTTCAGGCTGAGGGCCAGGATCATCGTCCGGCGGCGAGCTCTCCCTGATAGCTCTGCACCGCGGCGCGGGCGCGGCGCGAGAATTTCTCGTAGCGCTTGCGTCCGGCGGGGCTGCGCAGGATCGCGAGATCGCGCTTGGTGGAGGCCCTGAGCGCCTGTTCCCGCTTCAGGCTCTCGCGCAGCCGCGGGCTGTCCTTCTCCGCCAGCCGGTCCTCCAACTCCTCGATCCGGTCCTCGGCGGCGTCGACGTCGTCTTTGAGGCTCTCGACCAGCTCCTTGAGGTCGGCGCCCTTCAGGGTGAGCTTCCCGGGAAGCTGGGTGCGCATCCAGGCGATGAAGGCCTCCGGCCCCTTGAGGAGCTCCCGCACCGCCGCGCGGGAGAAGCCGTCGCGCTCCGAGTCCGGAACCCCGAGCTCGTCCAATATCCGCAGGGAGACGATGTGCGCCTCGAGCTCCATCTCCAGGGCTTCCGAGGGGACCTTCTGCGCGTGCTGGAGGATGTGCAGGACCTCATGCGCCAGGGTCGCGACCGCCTGCCGGGGGTCGCCGCCGCGGTAGCGGTTGTCCAGGTACAGGACGCCTTGGAGGTAGTCGTATTCCCCCAGGTTGTTGCCCAGAGCGGCGAAGCGCACGGGGACGGTCTTGCCGGTCGCCTGGATGAGCTTGTCCAGGGAATCGAGGATGCCGGAGGCGGTGGGGGACTTCCGCGCCTCGGCGAGTATCCGGTCGAGGTCGGCTCCTTGAGCGCGGGTGTCTACCGGCAGGCCGCCGGCCGCGACGGCGCCGGCCGATTGGCCATGGGATCCATCCCAGAAAGCTCCCAAAGCGGAACCGGTGTCGCGGGAGCGGACGGCAGACGGCGCGACCTGGGCGGCGACAGCGGTCAGGCTCGCGCGGGCCCGCGGGGCGGCTGGGAGCCCCGCTGCGGCTGAAAGAGGGGAAGCGGTGGGGGGCAGGACCGATAAGGTCAGGCGCGGCGAAGCGGTCAGCGGGAGGGACGGAGCCAGCGCGGACAAGGAGAAGGGGCTCTGGAGTGCGGGCAGGACCCCGGGCGTCCCAAGGGACAGGGAGACCGGAGCCAAGAGCGGCAGGGCGGAGCCGCCCTGGGGCAGGACGACCATGGCCGCGTGCGTCGGAGCGGCCCAAAGCAGGGCCGCCAGCAATAGCGCCGTCATATCCCAAGTATAGAGAGTCGTCTCCCGCGGGGGATGAGGCTAAATGCCCGGGCGCCGGTGGGCCCTAAGGGTCGGGCTGTAGTCCATGATGACGTTGTAGCCCAGGGAGTCCGGGTCGAGCGGGCGGCCCCCGGGCAGGATGCGCGCGGGGCGGCCCAGCCCGGGGGAGAAGGCTTCGAGCTCCCGCTCGTGCATGCCGATGGAGCGGTCGTGGAGGCGCCCCTGCGCGTCGCGGACCTCTAGGTAATCCGCGATGGGGGTCGGGCCGTGTTCCGCCACGTAGGCCGCGTAGTTCATGGGGCGGGAGTAGGCGATCATTCCGGGCACGCCGAGCTTCTCGGCGAGGGTATGCTGGGCGAGGAGGAGCAAGGACGAGATGTGTTGTTTCCGGAGGTCCGAGATCTTCTGCGCGGGGAGGCCCGTGTGCAGCGTGATGATGGACGCGCAGATCAGCATGTCGCCCGCCGGGTCGTGGGTGCTGAAGTAGCCGTCGCCCGTGGCCCCGTGCCAGGTGGGCGGGACGGCCGCCACCGTGGGGGCCTTCAGGATGAGCGAGGAGATGGCGCCCACGGGCCGCTTCATCTCGTGGCAGTAGACCGCGATCTGCCCTTCCGGGAACACCTCGAGGCGCTGGGTCAGGCGCAGGAGTTCCTTGCCGCAGACCAGCTCGTTGCGGGTGTGCAGGTTGCGGATGTGCGACACCCCGTACTCCCGGGAGAGCACGTTCCACCAGTTCCGGGCGTCCAGCTTCACCACCCGGTTGAAGTCCCGTTCGCCGAGCTTGTCGAAGGTGAGGGTCTCTAGGTGGAGCATGGGGAGGGCTTCATGGTTCGGCCGTTGCGGGAGGAGCCTGGCGCGTGAACAGGCGCTTCGGGCCGTTCCAGAAGGCCTGCTTCAACACCCAGAAGGGAGCACCCGCGACAATCGCCAGACCCTTCCCGAGGTAGATGCCGGCGCAGACGCCGACGTGCGCGAAGCGCGGGATCGGCTCGTCCTGGTTCTTCTGGGAGAGCCCGGACTCGATGAGATCGGCGGGCACCAGGGCGAGGGCGAGGCCCGTGCTCACCAGCCCGGCGGGGGAAGCGGCCAAGCCGGCGGGGATGTTCACGAAGAAACCCTGGCCGGTCCAGGGCCAGGCGGAGCCGGGACAGCCGAAGAGGTCGCCTTCGGCGATCTCCTGCGCGCGCGGGCTCCCCGCGGGGAGCGCGAGGACGATCGCCGCGCAGACGGCGATCGGGAGCCAAGGCCTCAGAGGGGACACTCCGCCTTCATGTCGGCTTCGCTGAGTTCCGGGGCGATGCATTCGCGCGCGCGGGCCTGCCGGTAGCAGACGGAGACGATCTTCTTCATGGTGCCCTTGAGCTTGTCGACGAGGACCCCGTCCTTCTTCTCCCGGGCGTTGATGGCCTGCCAGCAGGCGAAGGTGAACCGGCGTGAACAGCCCTGGTAGAGGGTCTCGCATTCCACATCCGAGGCGGGTCCGGTGCTGCGCTGGAGCTCGAGATCCTCCGGGGGCCCGCTCATGACCCCGCCCTGCAGGCTCGCGGGACGGGCGGGGGCGCCGGCCCCCGGATCGGGGATGCCCGGGGCCGGCTCCGCGTCCCGTTCCGTGGACTGCGAGGGAGCCGCGTCCTGGCGGGACTTGCGGACGCGGGGGGGCGGGGGCTCGCTGCCGGGCTCGTCGGCCGACTGGTACTTCTTCTGAGGCTTCTTCTGGTTGGAGCATTTCGGGGCCGAGCCCGGGCAGTCCTTGATGGGCGCGGCGGAGGCCTTGTCCCTGGGGCGGGCCGCTTCGGCTTTCGGGGCCTTCCCCGAGACGTACTCCGCCATCAGGTCCTGGTCGAAAAACGAGAAGGTGCGCGGGGCGTTCCGCTCCGCAGCTCGCGCGGCCAGCGCGCCGGCGGCCAGCAATAGGCAGCAGCTGAGGATCCGGGTGTCCATGGTCTGACGCCTAGATGATTATAGGGCCGGTTCTCCGTCTCCGCCAGGGTCCCCAGGTTTTGTTTAATACCGCTCCATGCGGAACTCGGGGAGCCGGCTCGGGAAACAGGACGCCGCCGCCGCTTTCGGCTTCGGCCTATTGAGCCTGGCCGTCTCGCACGCCTGCTACTTCTACTACTTCAACGGCGGGGAGACCTACGAGTTCTGTCACTACGCCGAGATCGCCCGCAACATTCTCGCGGGGCATGGCTTCCGGACCGGCATCTTCACGCCCATGGACCTCGCGACCCTGGAGTTCGCGGGCAAGGCGGGCTCCCCGCTCGCTCCGGTCGTGGGCAGCCGCTACCCCCTCTTCGCCCTGTGGTCGGCTTTCTGGATGCTCATCGGCGGGGTCCGCGACTACGGGATGGCCCTGGGGGGCATGGCGGGGATGGCTTTGTCCGCCGCGGCGGTGTACGGGACCGGAGCGCGTTTCTTCGGCCGGCGGGCCGGGGCCCTGTCCGCCGGCCTGTGGTGCTTCCTCCCGACCGCGCAGGCGGGTTACGTGCTCGGGGGCTACTCCGAACCGCTCTTCGTCGCGCTGCTTCTGCCCTTTTTGGCCCGCTTCATCCTGACGATGGAGAACGAAGGCCTGCGGATGCGGTCCCGCGCCCTGGGGCTGGGGGCTTTCGCGGGACTGCTGTATCTGCTCCGTCCGAATTCGGCTTTTTGGCTGCCGGTGTTTTTGGCCCTGCCGGTCTTCTGGGGGGGCCGGGAGGGGATGCGCTTCAGCGCCTTCCTGGCGGGGGGATTCGCCGCGGTCGCGGTTCCCTGGACCCTGTACTATGCGTGGCTGACGGGGCGGGCCGCCAACCCGGTGCTGCTCGAACAGCTCGCGGCCGGCACGATCGCCGGTCCCCAGCCCCGGATGGAACTCGGGACCTTCGGCTGGGCGGACTTCGCCGCGCCGGCGGCGCTCTGGAAGCTGGGCGTGAAGTCCTGGGTCCAGCTCCGACGCACGGCCTGGGACCTGGCGGGGCTGGGGAGCATGCCCGTGCTCGCGGCCGCAGCCGTCGCGGGTTTCTTCCGGGCGGCCGGGGCGCCCCGGCGCTTCATCGGCGCGGCCCTGATCCTGCTCGGGGTCTCGGCGGTCTGCCTGTCGGTGCTCCACTACGAGGTGCTGGTCTTCATGGGGCACCGCCATTACTTCTGGTTCGGGGCGGTTGTCGTCGTGGGAGCGGGGGCCCTGCTGGCGGAGGGCCTCGGCGAGCCGCGGGGCCGGGCGCTCGCCGCAGCGATACTCCTGTGCCAGGCGCAGTTCATCGCTTACCAGCTCGGGCGGCGCGGGGAACAGCTCGGCCGCCGGGGTTCGTCCGAATCCGTGGCGGCCTGGGCCGAGCTCGGCTACATCCGGGACCGGCTGCCGCGGGACGCGGCGGTCTTGACCAACATCCCGACCCAGGTCGGGTGGTACGCCGGGCGCACCGCCATCCACTTCCCGTTCCGGCTCGGCTCGGCCGCGGGCTTCGCCGATCGCTGGAAGGCGCCCTATCTCCTGGTCTCCCTGCGGCCCCTCGGGGAGCTCTTCCGCTTCCCCGAGTGGGCCGTCGTCTTCAACAGCGACCGCGCCTCCGCCGGCGCGGCTTTGCGGTCGGCGGGCTACGTCCTGGAGCGGGAATTCCCAGGCGCGGTGCTGTTGAAGCGGCAGGGCTAGGACTTCTTCTTTTCCGGTTCCTTCTTCTCCGGCTTGCCCGGCGCCTTCTTGTCCTTGTCCATGGGCGGCGCCTTGATGTCCTCAGCCGAGCATTCCTTGGAAAGCTTGGCCTTGTGCTCCTGGAGGCACTTCACCAGGCGGCCCTCGCCTTTTTCGACGCCCTGGCAGAACTTCTCCACGTCGCCCTTGCAGGCTTCCTTGGCCTTGGCCATCTTCGCGCCCTTCTCGTGGACCGCCTTGCAGGCGGGGGAGAGCTCGGCCTTGTGTTCCTCGAAGCACTTGAGGATGCGGCCTTCGCCTAGCTCGACGTCCTTGCAGAACTTGTCGAAGTCGGCCTTGCAGGCTTCCTTGGCCTCGTTCATCTTCTCGCCCGCTCTTTCGGCCTTCTGGCAGCCCTCGGAGAGCTCGGCCTTGTGCTCCTGGAGACACTTGAGGATGCGGCCCCCGCCTTCCGCGACGCCCTGGCAGAACTTCTCCACGTCGCCCTTGCAGGCTTCCTTGGCCTTCTTCATCTTCTCGCCCAGCTCCTTGGGCGGCTTGCAGCCCTCGGAGAGCTCGGCCTTGTGTTCCTGGAGACACTTGAGGATGCGGCCCCCGCCTTCCTCGATGCCCTTGCAGAATTTCTCGACGTCGGCCCGGCAGGCTTCCTTCGCCTTGCCGTCCGGCTTGCCCTCCGCCCGGACCTGCGGGGCCGCCAGGACCAGCGCGGCGACGACCAACAGAAGCATCTTGTTCATGACCCTCTCCCTGGCCGGCCCGGAGACCGGCGCATCCATACTACAGGGAAGCGTACGCCACTCGGGGGGCGCCCGTCAATGCAATAATTCGGGGCGTGGCAGGAGTGTTGCTCTAATATTCCATCAGGGGCGACGGCGTTCCGTTCCGGGAGACAAGGCATGGTCATCCTTTCATTGAATTGCGGCAGTTCCTCGGTCAAGTACATGCTTTACGATTGGAAGGCCCGGAAGGTCCTGGCCTCCGGCATCGTCGAGCGGGTCACGGTGGGCGGTTCAGTCATCACCCACGAGGTTCCGGGGCGCGACAAGTTCGCCCTCAAGCAGGATTGCTCCAACCACAAGACCGCCATCCAGCTCCTGCTCGACATCGTGAGCCATCCCCAGCACGGGGTCATCCGGAGCTTCGCCGAGATCTCCGCGGTCGGGCACCGAGTGGTGCACGGCGGCGAGAAATTCGTGAAGTCCGTGATCATCTCCGACGAGACCCTCGGCGTCTTCCGCAAGCTCTCGGACCTGGCGCCGCTGCACAACCCCCCCAACATCATGGGCATCGAGGCCGCGCGCGAGCTCATGCCGGAGATCCCCCACATGGCGATCATGGACACGGCCTGGCACCAGACCATGCCGAAGTCCTCGTTCCTGTACGCCCTGCCCTACGCCTGGTACGAGAAATACGGCATACGCCGCTACGGTTTTCACGGCACCTCCTTCCTCTACGTCGCCAAGCGCGCCGCGGTCCTGTTGGGGAAGGACCCCTTCCGGTGCAACCTCGTCATCGCGCACATCGGCAACGGCGTGTCGCTGAACGCGGTGCGGCGCGGCGTGTCCTACGACACCAGCATGGGCTTCACCCCCCTCGAAGGGATGGTGATGGGGACGCGCTCCGGCGACCACGACCCCGCGGTGCCGCTGTACGTCATGTGGAAGGAGGGCCTGGGGCCCAAGGAGATGGATTCCCTCCTCAACAAGAAGTCCGGCATCCTCGGCATCACGGGGAAGTACACGGACCGACGCGACGTCATCGCCGCCGCGGACCAGGGCGACGAGCGCTGCCGGCTGGCCCTGGAGATCGAATCCTATCGGATCCGGAAGTACGTCGGCGCGTACGCCGCGGCCGTGGGCGGCATCGACGCGGTGGTGTTCACCGCCGGGGTGGGGGAGAAGGCCCCCATCATCCGGGGGCTGGCCCTGGAAGGGCTCGAGTACATGGGGGTCCGGCTGGACGCGGAGCGCAACGAGCTCGCGATCACCCGCAACTCGGAGTGCGAGATCTCGGCGCCGGACTCCGCGGTCAAGGTCTTCGTCATCCCCACCGACGAAGAGCGCGTGTTCGTGGAGGACGTGGCGGCCCTCTCGGAGGGTCGCTACGATGTGCACACGAACTTCAAGTACCGGTTCCAGGCTCCGGGGTTCCAGAACACGATGCGGGACGACGCCTTCGCCAAGGAGTGCGCGGCCAATCCGCGGCTGCGTGAGGTGGCCTGCCGGCCGCCCGTCCTGGTCCGGGCCTGACTACTTCTTCCCGGTCTCCGTCTTCTTCTCGGGAGCGGCGGGCGCCTCGGGCGCTGCGGCCGCTTTTTCGGGCTCAAGCGCGGTCTTGCAGGCCGGGGAGAGCTTCGTCGCGTCGGCCTGGAGGCAGCGGAGGATCCGCCCGTCGCCGGGGTGGATCCCGGCGCAGAGCTTCTCTATCTCCGGTTTGCAATCCGTCTTGGCTTTCTCGGCCAGGTCCCGGCGCTCCTGGCGCCGTTCGATCAGCCGGTCCGCGAAGTCCTTGCAGAGCGGGGTGAGCTCGGCCTCGTGGCTCCCGAGGCAGTCTAGACGGCGGGCGTTCTTGCGGGTGCTCCTGCAGTGCTTGTCGAGGTCCACCCGGCAGGCCTGGAGCGCCTTCTCCATGTCGACCTTGAGCTTCTGACGGCGCTCCCGGCGCTGGGCGACCCGCTTCCTGCAGGGCTCGGAGAGCCCGGCCTCATGCCCGTTGAGGCATTGGGCGACGCGCCCTTCGCCCAAGGGGACGTCCTTGCAGAACTTCTCGACGTCGGCCTTGCAGTCGGCATCCTTGTCCTGGGCGCCCTTCGGCGCCGCGGCCGCGCCCGCGGCCGTGAAAGTCAAGATCGCGCAAAGGATCAGCTCGCCCAAACCCATGATCGGACCTCCGGATGGCACTGGTCTTGGGAAAAGGTTATGCCAATAGCCTCCCGGCTGTCAATGGGCCCGGTCCCGCAATGCTTCGGCAACGCGGGCGGCCCACAATGGAAAGGGGGCCCTCCAGGGGGGGGCGCATAGGCCCTAGGGCCTAGGCGGGTGTGGGCCCTAGGGACCTAGCTTTATGTGGGGAATCAGGCACCCTATAGTTAAGATGGACATGGAGACCCGGCGCCGGACGACGCTCCTCATCCTCTGGGGATGGGTCTCCCTCCTATTGCCCGCCGCGGCCGCGGCGGGCGAGGCGGAGAAATCGTATTCCAGCCTGCGGGCGCCGCTGGAATCGGCGGGGCCGGCCCGCGGCGACATCCCCGTCCCTCAGGCGGGGGCGTTCGAGGAGAAAACGGACGGATCGCTGGCCCTGTCCGCGGCGGTGAATTTCAACGTCTATTTCGTGAACGTCGGGCAGGGCGACGCGCAGTACATCGAACTGCCCAGCGGACAGAACGTCCTCATCGACGGAGGACCGAGCGGGTCGCGGATCGGCGCCTTCCTGCAGGAGCGCGGCGTCACCTCCATCGACCACGTGGTGCTCACCCATCCGCACTCCGACCACTACCGGGGCCTGGGCTGGGTGTTCGACCACACCGAGGTCCGCAACTTCTACGACACGCAGCTGGACAACACCGGGAGCACGGGGGATGAGGCGATCCGCGTCAAGGCGGCCGCGGAACCGGACTGCGCTACGCATTATCCCAGGGTCGGGGAACGGCTGGATTGGGGCTCCGGCGCCTCGGTACTGGTCCTCAACTCGTGCCCGGACCGGTCCGCGAGCGGCACCGGGATGGACGGCGGGGCGGAGATCAACAACTGCTCCATCTCCCTGAAGATAGCGGCCGGCGGCTTCTCGGTGCTCTTCCCCGGGGATTCCCAGGAGCAGGCCGAGAGAGCGATGGTCGCGCGCTTCGGCGACGCGCTCCGCTCCAACGTGCTCAAGGTCGGGCATCATGGGAGCCGCGAGTCCTCCTCGCCCGCTTTCCTGGCCGCGGTCCAGCCCAAGACCGCGGTCATCTCGGTAGGCAAGAACGGGTACGGTCTCCCCACCGATGACGCCATCGGGCGGCTGGAGGCGGTCAACGCCGCGGTCTACCGGACGGACCGCGACGGGACCCTGCAGGCGCGGCCCCGGTCGCCGGGCCTCTACGCCAGCGACGTGAAGCCCCTGCCCTGAGGCCCTATCCCCGGGGGGCGATCCCTTTCAGCCGGTTAAGCCCGTTGAGCGCCGCGATACGGTAGGCTTCGGCCATGGTGGGGGAATTGAACGTCGTCCGGATGAAGAAGCCGAGGCTGTTTCCGGGCCGCCCCTGGGCCATCACCGCCTGACCGATGTGGACGATCTCCGCGGCCTGATAGCCGAAGCAGTGCACCCCCAGGATCTCCAGGGTCTCGCGGTGGAAGAGGAGCTTCAGCATCCCCGCGGTGACGCCCATGATCTGGGCGCGGGCCAGGCTGCGGAAGGAGGCGTGGCCGACTTCGTAGGGGATGCGCGCCGCGGTGAGCTCCCGCTCGGTCTTCCCCACCGAGGAGATCTCGGGGATGGTGTAGATGCACATCGGGATGTCGCCGCTGAGCCGCTCCTCGGAGGCCGCGTCGAGGATGTGCGCGGCGGAGAAGCGCCCCTGGTCGTACGCGGTCGAGGCCAGCGCGGGGAAGCCGACCACGTCTCCTACCGCGAAGATGTGGGGCACCCGGGTCCGCCCAGCGGCGTCTACGGCCAGGTTCCCGCGCGGGTCCGCCTCCAGCCCGGCCGCGGCCAGGCCCAGGCCGTCGGTGTTCCCGGTGCGGCCGTTGGCCCACAACAGGTGGTCCGCGACCACCTGCTTGCCGGACTTGAGATGCAGCACCACCCGCCCCTCCTGGGCTTCCACGCGGGCGTACTCCTCGCCGTGGTAGAGGATGACCCCGCCGTCGCGCAGGTGGTAGGACAGGGCGTCGATCATCTCGTCGTCCAGGAAGGAAAGGAGCTTGTCCCGGACGTCGACCAGGGTCACCTTCACGCCCAGGCAGCGGAAGATGGCCGCGTATTCGCAGCCCACGACCCCGGCGCCGTAGATGGCGATCGAGCCGGGCGTCTCCTGGAGCCCGAGCACGCGGTCCGAGTCGAGTATGCGGGGATGGGTGAAGTCGATGTCCGCCGGGCGATAGGGGCGCGCTCCGGTGGCGATCACGAAATGCGCGCCTTCCACCGCGAGTTCGTCGCCGTCCTTGGCGGTCGCCAGGACCTCGTGGGGGCCGACGAAGCGCGCGCGTCCCTCCAGAAGGGTGACGCCGTTGCGCTCGTAGAAGCCGCGCCGCATGCGGACCTGGGCCGCAATCACCGAGCCGGCCGAGCGCAGCAAGTCCGGGAAGTGCACGGGGGCGGCCCGGGCCGCCTTCTGGAAGAGGGGATGGGCGCGGAAATCGAGCACCTGCTGGGCGGCCTGGCGCAGGGTCTTGGAGGGGATCGTGCCCCAGTGGGTGCAGCCGCCGCCGATCTCCCGGTAGGATTCGATGACCGCCGTGGACTTCCCGCCCTTGGCGGAGCGCATGGCGGCGCCCTCCCCGCCGGGGCCGGAGCCGATGACGACTACGTCATAGCGGGTCCGCTTCATCGGGTTCGATTATATCAACTTACTTGCGCAGCGCGCGGGAAGGGGGATACCATATGCGTAGGGGGGGAGGTCGCGTGGCGCGGAAGGGAAAGAAGGCGGGGCGGGCTGTCCAGAAAACGGACGCGCGCTGGGGCCGGTGCGTGGACGGATCCGTTTCGTGCGGAGAACGGCTCGAGCGGAGCCGCCGCGCCATGAAAGTCGTCATGGGCTGCATGCGCGCGGTCGCGACCGCGCGGGACCCCCGCAAGCTCCTCACCCAGATCTGCGGGATCGCCACGAAAGCGGGAGGCTACCGCCTGGCCTGGGTCGGCCAGGCCAGGGCCGACAAGGCCCGCAGCATCGTCCCCGTGGCCCAGGCGGGCGTCTCGGAGGGTTATCTCGAGGGCCTCAAGCTCACCTGGGCCGATACCCCCCGGGGCCGTGGGCCGACCGGGACGGCCGTGCGCACCGGGCGACCCTCCTGCGCGCGCGACATCCTCAAGGACCCGCGCTTCAAGCCCTGGCGCAAGGCCGCCCGGGAGCGGGGCTACGCCTCGTCCTTGTCTTTGCCGTTCGACGCGGGGGAGACGCTCACCTCGACTTTGAACGTCTACGCGACCGAGCCCGGCGCCTTCGACGCCGAGGAGATCCGGCTCCTGGCTGATTTCGCCGACATCCTCTCCTTCGGCCTCGCTTCCCTCCGGGACCGCTGCGACGCCGCGGACATGCAGAGCGCCCTGGCTGATTCCGAGCGGAAGTACCGCGCGCTCTTCGCCAACGCGATGGACGCCATCTTCATCGCCGACGCCAAGACCGGAAACCTCATCGACGCCAACGCCGCGGCGGTGCGGCTGATCGGCCGCAGCATGGACGAGCTCATTGGGATGCATCAGTCCGAGCTGCATCCCCCGGAGCTGGCCGACCATTACCGCGGGGTCTTCCGGCGCCATGCGCAGGCGCCGGCCTCCGAAGCGCTCCAGATCGAGGTCCTCCGCAAGGACGGGACCCGGGTGCCGGTCATCATCGCCGCGAACACCACGACCATCGGCGGCCGCAAGGTGGTGCAGGGGGTGTTCAAGGACATCTCCGAGCTGAAGCGGAGCATAGACGCCCTCGAGCGCAGCGAGGCCGAATTGTGGACGGTCTTCGAGACCCTGCCTTTCGACGTCTTCGTGCTCGGCAAGGACGGGCGCTACCGCATGCAGAACACGGCCTGCCGGCGCAACTGGGGCGACGTGGTCGGAAGAAGGCCCGAGGACGTCGCCCCCGACGCGCGGGTCCTGGAGCGCTGGGTCGCCAACAACCGCCGCGCCTTCGCCGGGGAGCGCGTGTTCGGGGAGGCGAGCTTCGACACCAAGGCGGGGAAGTGCCACGTCCAGAACATCATGGCTCCGATCCTGAAGGACGGCGTGGTCGACGGCGTCCTGGGGGTCAACATCGACGTGACCGAGCTCCGGCGGACCGCGGACGTCCTGCGCGAGAGCGAGGAGAAGTTCCGGGCGCTGGCCGAGGAATCCCCCAACATGATCTTCATCAACAAGGGGGGGCGGGTCGTCTACGCCAACAAGCGCTGCTCCGAGATCATGGGCTACTCCCGGGATGAGTTCCTCGCCTCCGGCTTCGACTTCCTGGCCCTCATCGCCCCCGAGCACAAGGAGAGGATCCGTCAGAGCTTCGTCACGCACATGCGCGGGGAGGACGTGCCGGCGTACGAGTACGCCCTGCTCACCCGCTCCGGAACCCGGCTCGAGACCATCATCACTACGAACCTGATCGATTTCGAGGGGGAGCGGGCCATCCTCGGCATCGTCACCGACGTCAGCGAGAGGAACGCGGCCTTCCGCAGGATCGAGGCCCTGCTGATCAAGGAGAAGCGGCTGCGCAAGGCCGCGGAGGACGCCAACCGGGCCAAGAACAACTTCCTGGCCCTGCTCTCCCATGAGCTGCGCACCCCCATGACGGCCATCATGGGTTGGACCTGGCTGCTGCGGAGCAAGCCCATGTCCTCCCAGGAGTCCCAGGACGCCCTGGAGACCATCGAGCGCAACATGAAGGCCCAGGCGCAGATCATCGAGGACCTGCTGGATTTCTCCCGGATCGTGGCCGGGAAGATGCGCATGGAAGTCCGCGACGCGGAGCTGGGCCCGCTGGTCGAGGCTTCGCTCGACGTCGTCCGGCCGTCGGCCCAGGCGCACGGGATCCGCTTGGAAATGCAGGAAGAGGACGCCGGGATACGGATCCGGGGGGACGCGGAGCGTATCCAGCAGGCCCTCTGGAACCTGCTCACCAACTCCGTCAAGTTCACCGAGAAAGGCGGCTGGGTGCGGGTGACCTTGCGTCGCGCGGGGGAGCACGCGGAGATCGCGATCCGCGACAGCGGCGCGGGGATCGCCAAGGACTATCTCACGCACGTCTTCGAGCCTTTCGGCCAGGGTGAGGATACGCTGACCCGGGACCACGGCGGCCTGGGCTTGGGCTTGGCCATCGTGCGCCATATCGCGGACCTGCACGGCGGGACCGTGCAGGCCTTGAGCGAGGGGCCGGGCTGCGGGTCCGAGTTCCGCCTCAGCCTGCCCCTGGCCGGCCCGGGGCCGGAGGAGTCCCCGGAGCGGGCCGAGACGGAGGAGCGCAAGCGGCATCCGTTCCAGGCCTTCAACGAGCCGGTGGAGAAGCTGGACGGGATGCACGTGCTGGTCGTGGACGACGACCTGGACACCCTGCACATGCTGCGCGTCACCCTGGAGCATTGCGGCGCCCGGGTGACTACCGCCGGCGCGGCGGCGGAGGCGTTCGAGAAATTCCGCGCGGCCCGTCCCGACGTCATCGTCTGCGACATCGCGATGCCGGGCGAGGACGGCTACGGGTTCATCGGGCGCATCCGGGCCCTGTCGCCCGAGGACGGCGGCGACGTGCCGGCGGCGGCCCTGACCGCGCTGACTCGCGTCGAGGACCGGACCCGGGCCCTGCGCTCCGGGTTCCAGATGTATTTGCCCAAGCCGGTGGAGCCGTCGGAGCTCACCGCGGTGATCCGCACCCTGCGGGAAGAGCGCCGCCGGCGCTGACCCGCCGTCGTGCTCCGTCATTCCGGCGAAAGCCGGAATCCAGGCGTTCGTGTCCCGTCATTCCGGCGAAAGCCGGAATCCAGGCGTTCGTGTCCCGTCATTCCGGCGAAAGCCGGAATCCAGGACGACGGCTTAAAGGGAAGTCAGTCGGCCTGCGGGAGGAGCCAGAAGAAGTCGGCGAACTGGATGTCCTCCGACTCGGGGTCCTGGAGCCGGGCGAGGAGCTCGGCGAGCGGGACGCTCTCGTCGCCGCCGGTGGGATAGGGCAGGACCACCTTCTGGCGCGGACCGGCCCGGCGCCGCACGCTCTCGGCGATGCCGGAGCCGTAGATCATGTGGCCGGACCCGGCGACCACCAGGACCGCGCCCCGCTCCCGCAGCGCCTTCAATGCCGACTCCCCCATGGTCTCGTTCCAGGTCTGCATGGCTTCGAGCATGCGCGCTTCCCGCTCGGGCGGCAGCGCCTGGCCGTGGCCGTTCAAGCTGGCCTTCACGTATGCCAGGTACCGGGGATCGTCGATGGGGGCGATGGTCTCGGGGAGGAGGGCGCGCTGTTGGGGGGTGAGCGAGCCCAGGCCGCCCTTGGCGATCTGCTTGATGATGGACGAGGGAGCGTTGAGGGCCCGGCAGGGGATACCGTTGTCCTTCGCGTAGGACAGGATGGGCCGGTAGAGCTCGTAGTCGAAGCCCCAGGCCTTCTTCCAGAACTGGGCGAATTCCGCCTCGGACATGCGGCCGGAAAGGTAGGCGTCCAGGCTCGGCTGTTGGGTGAGGTCCAGCATCTCCAAGCCGACGGCCAGTCCGGGGCGACGGGCGTGCATGGCCTTGAGCACCGCGAGCTGGATGCGGTGGTGGAGTTCCTGGTCGTGCTGTTCCCCGGAGTAGACGAGGTCCGCGCCGTCGAGCGCGCGGGCCAGGGCTTCCTCGCCGATCACCCGGGCTCCGTCGGCCGCGACGATCACCGCTTGGGCGGCGCTGCGCGGCGCTCCCGTGAAGACGGGGATGTCCTGCGGGCCTCCGGCCAGACGCAGGAGCTCGGCGAAGACCGGGGCCGCGGCCTGTGCCGGCGCGGCGGACGACATCCAGAGGACGGCCGTGGTGAAGAGGGGGAGGGCCCGTTTCATGCGACTATTCTAGCACGGAGCGGGGGGGCGCTGTGACGGCAAATTGAGCGCGGCGTGACGCCGTTGAGAGCGGCTCCTTCCACCCTATCGGTATGGCCACTCATGTGGCGTCGCGGATCGAAGTCAAAAGGGCGGACGAGCGGTTCCGGACCCGGCGGGACTGGCTCGACTCCCGCCACAGCTTCAGCTTCGGCCCCCACCAGGATCCCCGCAACACCCAGTTCGGCCTCCTGGTCTTGAACAACGACGACATCGTCTGGCCGCGCGGCGGCTTCCCGCTGCACACGCACCGGGAGATGGAGATCGTGACCTGGGTCCTGGACGGGGTGCTGGAGCACCGGGACTCCACGGGCGGCCGGGGCCTCATCGCCCCGGGCCTGGCCCAGCGCCTCAGCGCCGGGACCGGCGTCACCCACTCCGAGATGAACCCCAGCCGGGACAAACCCGTCCATTTCATCCAGATGTGGGTCCTGCCCGAACGGGAGGGCCTGGCTCCATCCTACGAGCTGCGCGACGTGAACGCCGCGCTCCACAATGGCGAGTGGTTCCGGGTGGCTTCCGGCAAGCGCGACGGCGCGGCCGTGCGCATCGGGCAGCGGGGCGCGACTCTGTGGGCGGCCCGGTTCATCCCGGGCCGGCGCACGGCCTTGCCGCAGGGAACGCACACCCACGTGTTCATCGCCCGGGGCGGCGCCATCCTGGAGGAGGCCGGCGCCCTGAAGGAGGGCGACGCGGTCCGGCTGACGGAGGCGGGAGCCTTGGGCCTGACCGCCAGCCCCCGGACCGGGGCCGAGATCCTGGTCTGGACCATGGGCTGATATCCAGGGTATCATGGGGCTATGGAGCCCATCCCCCTGCCCGCCGCCTGCTGGGACTGCGGCGGGGTGATCGACGCCAAGGACCGTTACTGCCGGTATTGCGGCAAGGGGCAGGGGGCGCACGTCGCGTGGTTCTATCAGCCCTGGGGCATCGCGGTCAGCGCTCTGCTCGGGCTCGGACCGTTCGCGCTCCCGCTGGTCTGGCGCTCCCCGCGTCTGAGCCCGCAGGCGAAGTGGCTGTGGACCGTCGCGCTCCTGGCGCTCACGGCCTGGGCGGGCTGGCTCTTCTACCAGGCCTGGCTCAACGCGACCCGCATGCTCTCGGAGACGATGAGCCTGCTGGGCGGCGGCGGCATGGGCCTGTAGGGGCGGGGCCCGCCGTCTTCAGCGGCGGCTCCGGGACTTCGCCAGCAGCCGCAGCAACTCCAGGTACAGCCAGATCAAGGTCACCATCAGGCCGAAGGCGCCGTACCACTCCATGTACTTCGGGGCGCCCTGGGCGGCTCCGTTCTCGATGAAGTCGAAGTCCAGCACGAGGTTGAATGCGGCGATGGCCACCACGAAGAGGCTGAAGCCGATCCCGATGAGGCCGGATTCGTGGATGAGCGGGACCCGGATGCCGAAGAACCCGATCCCCATCTCGACCAGGTAGAGCAGGCAGATCGCGCCCGTAGCCGCGGCGATGCCGAGCTTGAAGTTCTCCGAAGGCTGGATGATGCGGGACTTGTAGGCCGCGAGCAGGGCGAAGAGCGTCCCGAAGGTGAGCCCCACGGCCTGGATCACGATCCCGGGAAAGCGCGCCTCGAAGTGCGCGGAGATGCCGCCCATGGCCAGGCCCTCGAAGAGCGCGTACAAGGGAGCCGAGATGGGGGCCGCGGTCTTCTTGAAGATGGTGACGAGTGCGCAGATCAGCCCGCCGAAGATGCCGAGCATCATCATCCGTCCCACCAGGTACGCCTCCGGCCCGTAGGCGAGTTTCCAGGTGTAGCAGGCGGTGGCGAGGCAGAGCCCGAGGAGGACGAAGGTCTTGTTCGTCGTGCCCTGGATGGTCATCGTCTCCGAATCCCGGGAGCCCTCCAGGAGCCGGCCCACGTGGGAGAAGGCGTCGTTGTTCAGCGCCGGATTGGCGGTGCGCATCATGCTCATCGTTCCTCCTGGCCGGCGGGGCTGGCCCCGCTAGCGGAGATAGTATAGAAAAATCGTGCCCGCCGCGATGAGGAAGGCGGCGACCATCACGGGAGATTGTATTTTTTTCGTAAGATGGCGGCAGGCATCCCCGAGTGGAGGATATGGACCATGGTTGAGCGCGGACAGGGCGTGCGTTGGGACCTGGGCGGCTTCTTCCCCGAATTCAACGGGTCGAAGATGCGGGTCTTCAAGAACCGGCTGGCGGCCGACGCGGCGCGCCTGCAGAAGGAGGCGGCTCGGTTGGCGCCCCTGTCGGCCAAGACCGCCGGACGCTGGGAGAAACTCATCCTGGCCGCCGAGGATTTAGACGCACGGATCGGCCACCTGGGTTCTTACGTCGCCTGCCTGGAAGCCGCCGACGCCAAGAACGAGGCCTACTCAGCCGAGAAGGCCCGTCTGAGCGAACTCGGCGCCCAGTACGCGAAGCTGGACGTGGACCTCCTGCGCGCGTTCAAGGACGCGCCGGACGCGGTCTTCGCGGCCTTCCTCAAGCGCAAACCCCTCGCTCCCATCGCCTATTCCCTGGGGCGCCTCCGTGAGCGCGCCCGACGCACCATGTCCTCCGACGAGGAAAAACTCGCCGCGGACCTCTGCGTGGATGGGTTCCATTCCTGGGGCCGCCTCTACGACAAGGTCTCAGGCGGTCTGGAGTTCGAGATGCATTGGCCCGACGGCCGCCGCGAGACGCTGCCCATCTCGCGCTGGCGCTCGCTCATGTCCGACGCGGACCGGGAGGTCGGCCGGGCCGCGTTCGAGGGGGGCAACCGCACCTGGGCGGGGGTGCAGGACGTCTGCGCCGCCGCGCTCAACGCGATCGCGGGGTTCCGGCTCACCCTCAACCGGCACCGCGGCATCCCGCACTTCCTGGACCGCCCGCTGTTCGCCGCGGGCACGAGCCGGAAGACCCTGGACGCCATGTATGCGGCGATCCAGAAGAACCTGCCCCTGGCGCGGGAGATCTTCCGGGTCAAGGCCCGCAGCCTGGGGCGCAAGGGCATCCGCTTCTTCGAGCGCGAGGCGCCCCTCGCGCTCAAGGACTCCTCCCGCTTCACCTGGGAGCAGGGCTCGGGGTTGGTAGCGCAGTCGTTCGCGACCGCCTACCCCCGCCTGGGAGAGTACTACCGGCAGTTCCTCAGGGACCGCTGGCTGGAGTCCGAATCGCGGGGCGGCAAGCGCCCCGGGGCTTTCTGCACGGGCTCGTCGGTCAGCAACGAGCAGAGGGTGTACATGGCTTTCAACGGCTCCCTGCGGGACGTGGAGACCATCGCCCACGAGATCGGGCACGCCTGGCACGGGCACCTGCTGCGGGACCTGCGGCACTGGGGCCGGGAGTACCCGATGACCTTGGCCGAGACCGCCTCCATCTTCGGCGAGCAGATACTCGCGGACGGCATCTACGAGGACCAGCGCGTCGGCGAACGTCAGAAGCTCTTGATGCTCGACGCCGAGCTCTGCGGCGCGGCGGTCATGCTCCTCGACATCACGGTGCGCTTCGAGTTCGAAAAGGCCTTCCACGAGGAGCGCATGAAGGGCGAGGTCTCCGTGTCGCGGCTCAGGGAGCTCATGGTCCAGACCCAGCGCCGGGTGTTCGGCGACGCCCTGGAGCCCGGCGGCGAGGACCCCCTGTTCTGGGTGTCCAAGCTGCACTTCTACATCACGGACGTCTCCTTCTACAACTTCCCCTACACCTTCGGCTTCCTCCTGGCCAAGGCGCTGTTCACCCGCTTCAAGGCGGAGGGCCCCGCCTTCCTGCCCAAGTACGAGGCGTTCCTGCGCCTGACCGGGAGCGGGACGGTGGAGGAGGTGGCGCACCGGAGCATCGGCGCGGACGTGGGGAACCCCGCCTTCTGGGAGACCTCGATCCGGAGCCTGGCCGCGCCCCTGGAGCGCTACAAGAAGCTCCTGAGCGCCATCCCGGCGGGGGTCTGAATGAACGCTTTCCTGAACGCCTCGGACAAGACCTTCGAGTACGCGTTGACCATCCGGGAGGCGCATCTCGACACCTACGGGCACGTCAACAACGCGTGCTACGTGCAGATGTTCGAGGAGGCCCGCTGGGAGCTCATCACGCAGAACGGCTACGGCATCGACCGCGTGGCCGGCTCCCGCCGGGGTCCGGTCATACTCGCCATGGACGTCAAGTTCCGGCGCGAGGTGCACAACCGGGAGCGGGTGGTCATCCGTACCCGGGTCACCGGCTACCCGGACAAGATCGGCTGGATGGAGCAGATCCTGCACAACGAGAAGGGCGAGCCGGCCTGCGTGGCCAAGTTCACCTTCGGCCTCTTCGACCTCGATAAGCGGGTGCTGGTCGCCCCCACCGAGGAGTGGAAGCGCGCCATCGGCCTTTAGGGCTCGTAAAGAAATAAGTGGCGCGATTCGGAAGCCCGATGTTGAGCCGATTTCTAGGCGCGAGGAGCGCGCATAGTGTGAACTATGTAAGCGACGAGCAACGACGAAATCGGCCAATAGCGGGCCGTGCGTACGGAGAACATTCTCTTGCACGGTCCCTGCCGGTCGATGGCGGCAGGGGCTTCCCCGAAGGGCCGGGGCGCTTTTAGGCCTGCGGAAAGGAGTTACTCCCTGCCGCAGGTCCCTGCGGCGCTATCGCCGCAGGGGCTGCGCCTTCGCGTTGCTCGACTTACAGGCCTTAAGGCCTGCGCGTCTCGCATCGCTTCGGCTCGCTCCAAAATCGCTCCCGGCGAATCATGCCACTTATTTCTTTACGAGCCCTTAGTCGGGGCTTACTGGACGGCGGGAGACTGCTTGCGGTTGAGGATGGAGTCGACCGTCGCGATCAGCGTCTGCATCGTGAACGGCTTCTCGAGCTTGGCCGCGACCTGGGGGAAGGCGCTGAACATCCCGAGGAAGGCTTTCTGCGCCGTGATCACGATGATGGGGACGGCGCGCAGCGCCGGGTCCTGGGCGATGATTTTTTGAAGGGAAAGGCCGTCCATCGCGGGCAGCATCACATCCAGGATCAGCAGGTCGGGCTTCTCGCGCTGCAGGGCGGCGATCACGTCGCTGCCCCGGGTCACCGTGAGGACCTGGTGCTTTCCCTCTTCCAGGACGGTCTTTATCAGGTTCTGGAGGTTGATCTCGTCGTCGGCGATGAGGATCTTGGCCATGGCTCCCCCTGGGACGAGGATACTGTAGCCTCCCTTGGCGCTTTGCGCAAGGGGAAACGCTTCCCCTGATCCCCGGACAGGGTTTGGCCCGCATCTGCGGAGCCTTCTGGGCCAGTGCCGCCGGCTGCGGATACTCGCGCAAGCGGGCGTCGAAGGCTTCGCTCACTCGTTCAACTGTGCCCGGGCACAGTGGCTTAGCCGAGGATCGGGGGCTTCCGCGACCACATCCGGGCCGGGACATGATATATCATAGCCTCAAGCCCATGTCCCTCTCAAACCGCATCGCAGGGAGAGACCCCCGGTGACCGGCGGGGCCGCGCTCGCCGTCCTGGCGGCCTGCGCCGTGCTGACCGCGGCCGGGGTCGGGCTGCGCCTGCTCTGGCGCCGTTGGTGGTCGGACTACGTCTCGGAGCGGACGACCCTCTTCCAGCCCGCCATCCTGATGGCCATCGCCAACGAGGAGTCCAAGAAGCTGGGCCCGCCCTTTTCGGACGCGCGGCGTCCGGGCGACTGGAACATCGTCGAGGACGCCCTCTTCCAGTGGTCCAAGGGCCTGCGCGGCTTCGCGCTCCAAGGCTTCTGCCGCATCTACGAGGAGAACGGCTTCACCGACGCGGAGCGGCTGAGGCTCAAGAGCCTGTTCTGGAAGCGGCGCGCCGCGGCCGCCCAGCGGCTCGGGCAGATGCTGTGCACCAAGGCCATCCCCGAGCTCCTGACCGCCCTGGGGGACTCGTCTCCGGAGGTCCGGCGCCTGGCCTCCTGGGCCCTGGCGAACATGGGACAGTCGGTTCCCGGGGTGAAGGAGTCCGCCGGCCGGCCCGAGACGGAGGCGGGCATGCCCTTGCAGCAGGGGGCGATGATCTCCGGGCGCTTCCTCTGGGACAGCGGGGAGCCCGTCCAGATCAGCGAACGGGAGGAGAGCGCCTACCTATTGCATGAGACCGGCGGGATGACCGGGACCGTGCAGAGCCTGGTCCGGAAAGGGCCGGGCGGGAGAGCGGCGGAGGCGGTCTCGCACACGGCGACCTACCGGACCGGGTACGAGGTGCGGGTCCAGAACACCCGGCAGGCGGTCAGCCTGAAGGCCGTGCTCAAGCAGGCGGTCGGAGGCTATTACTCGGTGACCGTCCGCCGCCGCGACGGGATACCGCTTGCCGACGGCTGCCGCACGGAGAACGTGGATTTCGTCTTCCCGAGATACGCCGATCCGGACGACCAGGTGTCGGTGCAGGGAGAGCTCCGCTGTCCGGCGGAGATGCCGTCAGGATATAAGAAGACCGATACCCCCGCCGCCAGGGTCGTGCTGGAATCGGCGGACGGGGAATTCCATACCGAATACCTCTCCTACGCCGAGACCAAGACCTACCGCCTGCACGACGTCCCTCCGGGCCGCTGCCGCCTGCACGCATCCTTCGCCGCCTTCCACTACGAGGGGGAACTCGAGGTCCGCGAGAGCCAGCCCATGACCTTCCACATCCCGCTCCGGCCGGGCCTGGGCGCGGCCTAGTGCTCAGACCGGATAATTTCGCGAGATTTGGAGGCCCGAGATCGAGGAAAGCGCTAGGCGTGAGGAGCGCAGATAGTGTGAACTATCTGCGCGACGAGCAACGACGCGATTTCCCAATAACG
>MGTY01000023.1:568-36589 GCA_001799695.1 Elusimicrobia bacterium GWA2_69_24 | reverse complement strand
CTCGGATTGAAGTCCGTCCCCGGGCTTCAGGTCGTCTCCGCTATTTCTGGAAGACGTCTGGATCCGTCGTCCAGGCGTTGGTCACCTTGACCATGGCCTGGTCGCCCCGCCAGGAGACGCCCGGGTTCGGCGCCACGATGTAGGCAGGAATGGCGCGGAACGCAAGGCCCCGGCGCGCCGGGCTCAGCCGCCGGCCGGCAGGGGGGCGGCACCGTCCGGCGCGGGCGCGTCGCCCGGTTCCCGGAACGCCCGCATCAGGACGAAGTACACCGCGGCCGAGATGGCGAAGCTCACGAACCAGGCGTAGTGGTAGAGCGACTTGAAGAAGGCAGGGGCTTCGATGAGCTTGATCACATTCAGGAACCCGGGGACGCAGGGAAGGATGCCGAGGAGCAGCGCCGCGATCGCGGCCCGGTTGAACCCGCCGGAATACCAGTAGGGTCCGTCCCGCCGATAGAGGCCGGGCAGGTCGAGATTCGCGCGGCGTATGAGGTAGTAGTCGGCTATGAGGACGCCGCCGATCGACCCCAGCAGCGCGGAGTAGCCCACCAGCCAGGTGAAGATGTAGCCCGACGGGTCCGCCACGAGCTTCCAGGGCTGGATGAGGATGCCGATGACGCCGGTGATGAAGCCCCCGACGCGGAAGGTGATGCGCTTGGGCCAGAGGTTGGCGAAGTCGTTGGCCGGGCTGACCACGTTGGCCGCGAGGTTGGTGGCCAAGGTCGCCAGACATAATGAGAACAGCGAAACGGTGAGCACCAGGGGGTTCTTGAACTTGGTGATGAGCACCACCGGGTCCCACACCGGAGCGCCGTAGAGTACGATCGTCGCCGAGGTCACCGCGACCCCGATGAAGGAGTAGAGCGCCATGGTCGCGGGCAGGCCGATCGTCTGGCCGATGAGCTGGTCGCGCTGGCTGCGGGCGAAGCGGGTGAAGTCGGGGATGTTGAGCGAGAGCGTGGCCCAGAAGCCGATCATGCCGGTGAGCGAGGGGAAGAAGACGCTCCAGAACTGCCCATCCTTGGGACCGCCCGCGACGAACTGCGACGGCTGGCCGAGCATGGGCCCGAAGCCTCCCGCCTGCCGCCAGGCCCAGGCCAGCAGGGCCAGGCCGAGTATGATGAGGAGCGGCGCCTTGATGTCGAGCAGGATGCGGATGGACTCGATGCCCTTGTAGATGACGAGCATGTTGATCGACCAGAAGAACAGAAAGCACGCGAGCTGGGGCAGGGAGATGCCCGCGACCAGCGGCGCGGCGGCCTCCCAGGAGGGGAAGTAGATGGCGAGTATCTTGAAGATGGCCCAGCCGCCGATCCAGGTCTGGATGCCGAACCAGCCGCAGGCCACGAGCGCGCGCAGGAGCGCGGGGATGTTGGCGCCCAGCACGCCGAAGGACGGCCGGCAGTAGACGGGGAAGGGGATGCCGTATTTGGTGCCGGCGTGCGCGTTGAGGACCATGGGCACCAGCACGATGGCGTTGCCGAGGAAGATGGTCAGCACGGCCTGGTACCAGTTCATCCCCTCGGCGATGAGCGAGGAGGCGAGCATGTAGGTCGGGATGCAGGCGGACATCGAGATCCAGAGCGCGGCGATGTCCTTGAGCCCCCAGTGCCGGTCCTTGAGCAGGGACGGCGCGATGTCTTGGTTCCAGTAGGGGGAGCCGGAGACGTCCTCGGTCAGTTCGTGGATGCCGTCGGTGACGCGGGTGCCGCTCATCGAAGTCGGGGGGGATTCTACCACTATTGAGGACCTTCTCGGGTCGTCATCCCGTCCAGCCGGAGAGCAGGGACTTGGCGGCGCGGGCGGGCTTGACGGCCCCCGCGCTGCTCCGGGCGGCATAGCCTTTCACCTGCTGGATGAAGGCTTCCAGATGGAGGGACTCGGCGGCCCCTTCCGCCTCGCCGAATACCAGGTTCACGATCGGGATGTTCCCGTTGTCCTGGCGCAGCTTGGAAGTGATGGCGGCGGAAACCGAGCCCACCATGCAGTTGAAGCATATGGCGTTGACGATCCCGCTCGCGCCGTTGCGCGCGAAGTCGGTCATCTTGGCGATGTTGAGCATGAGGACGTTGCTGGCCCGTTCGCCCACATAGGGGGCCGCGATCTCCACCACATCCTTGAAGCTCGGTTCGATGGCGAAGCGCGCGCGCTGCTGGAATAGGCTGGTCACGGCCCGTTCGCTGAGTTCCTTGACCAGGAGGATCGCGCCCTCCTTGAAGAACTTCTGCGGATCCCGGCGCGAGATGCTGTCGGTGACGGCCCGCTTGAGCCCGAAGTCCAGCAGGTCCACCATGAAGGGCGCGGGCCAGACCTCGCAGCCCATGGCTTCGAGGTTGGCGTAGAGGTCCTGGTTGGCGAAGCGGTTGGCGCGGGTGTAGATGTCCCCGGCCACGCCGACGATGGGCTTGCGGCGCGCCTTCCAGCCTTCGGTGTCGAGTTCCAGGGTGGACAGCCGTTCGACGCAGAGTCTGGCGGCTTTGACGACGTCGCCGCTCTCCACGGCTTTTTCCAGCGTCAGGCAGTTGTTGCGGTGGATGGTGTCGACCGAGCCTTTTTCGGCTTCGTAGGGGCGGAGCTCGCAGGAGAGCTTGACCAGCAGGTCCATGGCGACGAAGCCTCTCCACAGGCGGGCGCCCCCCTGGTAGCCGATCATGTCCCGCAGGTCCTTGTTGTCGGGAGTCATGACCGAGACCGAAGAAGCCCCCATCTGATCGAGGATGAGCCGGTGTCCGGGCCCATACTGCCGCATCAGGCAGGGGATGGAGGTGCCGGGAAAGAAGAACACGCCGGGCGGGTCTGAGGGCTTTCGGGACTCCACGAGGTGGACCAAGTCCCCCGCCAGGAGGGTGTAGGGATGGCATTCCTTCCCCGAGGAGACTTTCTCCCCTTTCCGCCGGACCGCGTCGGTGGGGGGCGGCAGTACCTCGGCATCCAAGCCGACATGGCGCAGTATGCCGGCATAGATGCGGGCATGGTCCGCGAAATGCGGGATGTAGAACCTGCGTCCGGCGGGCGGGGGCTTGGGCGCGGGCGGGGGCGTCTTCGGCGGGACCCGCCTTGCGGTCCCTTTGGCGCGATGGGCCGCGATCTCGTCGAGGAAGGCTTCCAGGCGCGTGACCATGCCGGCTTCGCCGCGATGCTCGTCGAACTCCAGCTGGAGCGAGGGGCGGCCCTCCAGGATGTTCTCCAGATGCTTGATGGTGAAGCCGTCGGGCCCGCAGCCGAAGTTGGAGACCACGATGGGATAGAGGCGCGGGTCGGCGCGGACCGCCAAAGCCGCCTTGATGTAATCCCGGTTGAAGCGCCAGGGAAGCTCGTCCCAGGGCTGTTCGAGGCGTTCGCTGCCGGCCTTGGAGATGAACTCGTAGGGGATGGCCGTCACGCCGAGCCTGGCCAGATGGCGCACCAGGTTCAGGTTCAGGAAAGAGTCGTAGACGTTGTAGGGTTTGCCGATGAGGACCACGGCCCAGTCCAGACGGGAAGCCAGGAGTGCGTCGCCCCGGCGCAGGAGCGACGCCTTGAATTCGAGCTGGGCTTCCTTTCCCAGCTGATAGGCCGCGCGCAGGCGGTGGATGCCCACCCCCAACTCCTCGGCGAGCGCCTCGAGGCCCTCGGGCAGACCGTCGATCTCGACGGACATGTTGATCTGCGGGATGAGATATCGGCCCGGCACCGCCGCACGGACCATATAGGGCAGGCTCTGCGTATAGGGGCAGGTGGAGCAGTGCTCCGGAGAGCCGAAGGGAGCGGGCAGGTCGAGTATGGACGGCAGGAATATGAAGTCGGCCTTGCCGGAAGCCAGGTCGAGCGAGTGGCTGTAGGCCAGCTTCACCGGGAGGCAGGAGTCGGCGGAGAGTTTGCGGATCCCCTTGGCCAGCAGCTCGTTGGAGCTGGGAGATGAAAGCGCGACCTCGTAGCCCAGGTCCTTGAACATGGCGGACCAGAGGGGCAGGAGCTCGAAGTACAGCGAAGCCCTGGGGATGCCGATGGTGCCGCGGGGCTGTCCCGCTCCGCGCTCGCCGCCCGCGTCCGCCGCGGCCCGGACTCCGTAGCGGGTCAGGAACCTGTCGATGGCGCTGTCGGGGCTGGGCGGGGCGGGCCGGGGGAGGATGCCGGCCAGGGATCTCTCCAGAAGCGTCTCCCGCTCCGCGCAGAGATCCGGGACCCCGAGCAGCTCTCCTTTCTTCGCGGCGCCGGTGGTGTAGCGTTCGCAGACGTCTCCGAAGAAGGCGAGGTCGCTGCCGCGCTTCATGCGCGTGACCTGGCACATGTTCGAGCAGTGCCGGCACTCGAAGCTGCTCAGGGTGTAGTCCCGGTCGCCGTCGAAGCCGATGAAGCCGGTGGCGAAAGGCTGTTCGAGATAGGCCTCGCGGGCGATGAGGGCCGCGCCGATCGCTCCCGAGAGCCGGTTGTAGGGATGGACTTTGACGCCGCGGCCGAGGAGCTGCGAGAACGCGGCCACCACGGCCCGGTTGGAGGCCACCCCGCCCTGGAAGACCACGCAGCGGCCGATCTTGCGCTGGCCGACCACCTTCTGAAGATAGTTCTGGGCGACGGAATAGGCCAGGCCCGCGGCGGCGTCAGGCACCGTAATGCCCCGCGGCAGAGCGTTGACCAGTTCGGTTTCCATGAATACCGTGCAGCGGCTGCCGAGGTCGGCCGGGGCCCGGCTCTTGAGGGCAACCTCCTCGAATCCGCCGATGATGTCCAGGTTCAGCTGACCGGCCTGCTCTTCGAGGAAGGAGCCGGTCCCCGCGGCGCAGATCTTGTTCATCACGAAGTCGCGGATCGATCCGTTCTGGGCGGAGATGTACTTGGAGTCCTGTCCTCCGATCTCGAAGACCGTGTCCACATCCGGGAAGTAGTGGACCGTGGACTTGATCTGGGCGGTGATCTCGTTGCGGGCGAGGTCCGCTTTCAGGAATTGGGCCGCCAGATGCCTGCCGCTGCCGGTGGTCCCGACCGCGAGGATCTTCGCGCGGTCTCCCAGCTTCTCGCGGAGCATGGCCAGGCCTTCCTGCATGGCCTCGATGGGGCGGCCTCGCGTGGGAAGATAGACCCCCTGGACGACCTGTCCCTGCGGGTCGAGGAGCGCGAAGTCGGTGCTCACGGAGCCCACGTCGACGCCGAGAAAGACTTCGAGTATGCCGTGATCGGAGAGCGCGGGCTGTTCCTGCCGGACCTCCACGGGTTCCGGCTGCGGGAGGGGGGGGAGCAGCGCGGGCAGGGCGGCGCGCGCCGAAGGGGCGGCGACCCGGTCTCGGAGCTCTTCGAGCCTGATGCTCCCCGTCTTCCTGGCGGACAGCGCCGCTCCGAAAGCTCCGAACAGAGAGGCATGGTCGGGCACCAGGATGTCACCCTCCCCGACCCCGAGGATCTCCCGGAAGGCTCTCAGGAGGCCGTGGTTGGCGGCCCCTCCGCCGATGAAAGCCGCCGGCCAGACGGGCTCGCGTCCCTTGAGCACGGTGGCCGCATAATTCCGGGCCAGCGCGAGGCAGAGGCCGTAGGCGATCTCGGATACGGGAGTCCCTTTCTGCTGCTGGTGGATCATGTCGGATTTCGCGAACACGCTGCAGCGCCCGGCGATGGGCGCGCCCGAGGCGGCGCCGGCGGCCAGGGACGCGAGGTCCGATATGGACAGCCGGAGGCGCGAGGCCTGCTGTTCCAGAAAGGCCCCGCTGCCGGCGGCGCAGAGTCCGTTCAAGGAATAATCCAGGACTTCGCCGGTTTCGTCGAACTGCACCCATTTCGAGAAATGTCCTCCGACCTCGATCAGGCCGCGGACCTGGGGGGCGAAGGAGCGGGCCGCCCGGGCGCTGGCGGTGATCTCGTTCTCTCGCGCGATGCCGGCGATGCCGTCGAGGATGTCGCGCCCGCGGCCCGTCACTCCCACGGAGAGCGGTTTCCCCGCGGCGGAGTCCTGCAGCGCGTGCAAGGCCGCGGTCAGCGCAGCCGGGGTGTCGCCCTTGAGGGGGATCGACAGGGTTTTCAGGGGCTGGTCGCTCCCATCGAGGAGCGCGGCGTGCAGATTGATGGAGCCGATGTCGAGGCCGAGCCGGAGCCAGGGGGAGGCCTGCTTGCTCTTCATACCGCTATTGTAAGAAATCGGGGGGCTACCGGGTCCAGACCGCGTAGTTCTTGCCGTAGGCCCGCAGGGTCCAGCCGGGGCCCGGCGACCAATCCAGCCAGCCGATCTTCATGGCCAGCTTGCCGTCTATGACGGCCGCGTAGCGGCCGTACTCGGCCGTCTGGATGGCGACGGAGCTCGTGGCCGTGATGCCCGCGTTCTTGCGCAGCCAGATGAGGTCCCGGATGGGGTCGTGCAAACCCCAGTCGAAGAAATGCGGCCAATAGACGCAGGGCACGCCGGGGTGGGTGAGGATGTAGGCGTAGCCTTCCATGACGCGGTCTCCCGGGAAGGGCCATAGGTTCTGCCCGGAGCCGCCGGTGCTCGCGCCGGTGTCGTGGTTGTCGAGGAAGGTCACGGCCTTGGCGGGCCACCACCCCACGAGCCCGGGAGGTCTGCCGGAGGAGTCGCGCAGGCGCTGGTATTCGCCCGCGCCCACCGCGTGCTGGAGCACGCCCTTGGTCGTGAAATCGAAAGCCGAGACCCGGCCGCCGGTCGCGGCGATATAGTCGGCCAGGGCCTGCCGGTGGGGGTCGGGGTTGCTCGTGTCCAGGTTGTCCCAGACCTCCACGACGGAGAACGCGGAGCCGGCGGCCGCATCGTAGCCGGCGAGGATGTCGGTGCCGAAGCCGCGGGCGAAATCGTAGCGCCAGCCGGAGTAGCCGAGCTCGCTCTTGAGCCAGGACATCCAGGTCCTGACGTCGCGCTGGACCTGGGGGTTGTTGTGGTCGATGTCGCGGGCCGCATGGTAGCCCATGCCCGTGTCGCGTCCGCCGCGGGCCTGCGGCCATTCGTCGTCCTTGCACACGGTCTCCGGTCCCCAGGCGGGGTCCGTGAAATCGCCCCAATCCTTGGTCCCCACCCGGTGATTGAGCACCAGGTCGGCCAGGGCGGCGGTCCCGTTGGAGCGCAGGGCCGAGATGGCGCTCTTGAGCTGCTGGGCCGTGCCGTACTTGGAGTCAACCACGAACCAGCGGTTGGGGAGATAGCCTTCGTCGCTCATGGCCGCGGAGGAGGGGGGGAGCCAGATCAGGTCGAAGCCGGAATAGCCGATGTCGGGCGCCTTGGAGGCGATGACGCCCCACCAAGGGGAGGCCTGATGGGATTCCCAATGGAAGCCCTGGAGCATGACCGAGCCCGCGGCGGAGGCGGCTTTCGCTCCCGGCGTGGGCGCCAGGACCTTGAGGCCTATGGGACCGGCGTTCTGGGGGACGGGGACGACTTCAGCGGAGCGGCGGGCTTCGCCGAGAAGCTCCCCCGAGGAGCGCTGGGAGGCGTCGTCGGCCGCGCGGGCCGGTACAAAGAGGAACAACGCCGCAAAAAGCGGCAGGACCCGCCCGAATGCTCCACCCCTGCGCATCCTAAGGAGAATATATACCCGAAATGCCCTATTTCCTAGGGCCTCGAGGGCCCAAGGGAAGCATGAAAAAAGGCCTATATTGTTGAGAGGCTAGTCGCGGGCGCCGACCACTCTGAGCAGCTCTTCCAGGGTGGTCTCCCCGGCGCGCACCAAGGTCAGGCCGTGTCCGCCCAGGGATTCCATGCCCGCCTTGATGGCCGCCACCTGGATGTCCTCGAACGTGGCCTTCTGCAGGATCATCTGGCGGAACCCGGGGAACTGCTGGAGCACCTCGAAGAGCAGCTGCCGGCCCTGGTAGCCGCTCCCGCGGCAGGACTTGCAGCCCTTGCCGCGGAAGAACTTGATCTCCCCGGCGGGGACGGTGACGCCCGCCTTGCGGGACGTCTCGTGCAGCTCGTCCAGCTCCGCCTTGGTCGGGTGGTAGCCTTCCTTGCAGTCCTTGCAGATCTTCCGGACCAGGCGCTGGGCGAAGACCGCGGCCACCGACGAGGCGATGAGGTAGGGCTCCAGCCCCATGTCGAGCAGGCGCGTGACCGCCCCCGCCGCGCTGTTGGTGTGGAGGGTAGTCAGCAGGAGGTGCCCCGTCAGCGAGGCGGACATGGCGATCTCGGCCGTGGCGCGGTCGCGGATCTCGCCCACCATGATGACGTTGGGGTCCTGGCGCAGGATCGAGTGCAGGCCCTCCGCAAAAGTGAAGCCGATCTTGGGCTGGACGTTGCATTGGTTGATGCCTGGGAGCTTCATCTCCACGGGGTCTTCCAGGGTGACGATGTTCCGGGTCGGGGAGTTGAGCGCCTGCAGGAAGGTGTAGAGCGTCGTGGACTTGCCGCTGCCCGCCGGACCGGTGACCAGGATCATGCCCTGCGGCCGCTCGATCAGCCGCTGGATGGTCTCGGTGATCTTCGGCGAGAAGCCCAGCTCGGAGAGCGCGAACTTCTTGGCCGTGCGGTGGATGAGGCGCAGGACGGCCTTGTCCCCGTGGTTGGTCGGGAAGGTGGACAGGCGCAGGTCGATGTCCCGGCCGTCCACGTTGACGACCATGCGCCCTTCCTGGGGCTTGGCCGTGTTCATGCCCTGCTCCGGGTCGAGGCCGCACATGACGCGGATGCGGCTGATGACCGGGTACTTCCTGGTGTCCGCGAAGCGGAGCATCTCGCTCAGGATGCCGTCGATGCGGAAGCGCACCCGCATCCCCTCCTCCATGGGCTCCAGGTGGATGTCCGAGGACCGCGAGCGCGCGGCCTCCTCCATGATGAACTGCACGATCTTGACGATGAGATCGGGGTCCTCGGCGGCGGGCTTGCGGCTCATGCCGAGGAAGTTGCTGTCGGGCGCGGCCTTGAAGTTGACGATCTCGTTGAAGCGCGCCTGCATGTCGCCGACCGGAGCCGCCAGGGGCGGCTCCGCTTTGGGCGCCTCGCCTGGAACCGGCGCGGGGAACGGGGTCTTGGCCGGGGCCCCGGGGAGCCCCGCGCCCGCCGGTCCGGCCGCGCCCGGCGCGGCTCCGGGGGCCGCCGCGGCCGCGCGCGCGGCCAGCTGGGCGGCGGCCAGCTGCTTTTCCAGCTCGGCCAGGCGCCGGTCGGTGTTCTTGAGCTTGTCTTCGGTCAGGCGCGTCTTGCGCCGCTCCTCGCTGACCGCGCTGTCGGCGACCCGGGCGCCCGCGGCGGTGGCGTCTTGGGCCAGCCGCTGGGCCTGCCGGACCTCCATCTCGAGCTTGACGATGCGCTCCTGGGAGGCCTTGATCTGCTGTTCCAGGAGCTGGGCCTTCATCTGCTCGCGGGAAGCGAGCTTGCCGCGCTCCTGGGCCTCGACCGCCGCGGTGTTGAAGGCGGTCTGCATCTTCGAGAACTCGGCCGCGACCCGGGCCTGGACGTCCGCCTCGACCTGCCGCACGCGGGCGCGGAACTGCTCCTCCAGGGCCAGCTCCTTCTTGCGGAGCTGATCGTAGGCCAGATTGAGCTGGGTCTTGCGCTCCTTCTCCTGCCCGGCTTCCACGGACAGCTCTTCCACCTGAGCGTCCTTCTTCTTCTTCTTCTCCGGGTCGTCTCCCTTGCCGGAGAAGTCCGTGGCGATGAACGGCATGAGGATAGGTTAAAGACAAAGGAGGCGTTCGTCAAGTCCTTGGGCGTATGGTCGATTCGGGACGAAATGTTGCATAATCAGACTCATACCTTAACCGGAAGAAGGGGGTAACCTATGGCGTGCTCCAAACTGCAGGAAATCGATCAGGATGTGGTCCGGCCGGACAAGACCGGCGTCGATCTGCTCCACGACCCGGCGCTGAACAAGGGGACCGCGTTCACCATGGAGGAGCGGCGCAACCTGGGCCTGCTCGGGCTCCTGCCTCCGCGCATCTTCTCGCCCGAAGAGCAGGTCCTGCGCACCCTGACCAACGTCCGCAAGAAGGCCACCGATCTGGAGAAGTACATCGCCATGATCGCCCTCCTCGACCGCAACGAGACGCTCTTCTACCGGATCGTCATCGACAACATCGAGGAGATGATGCCCATCATCTACACCCCGGTGGTGGGACAGGCCTGCAAGCAGTACGGGCACATCTATCGGCGTTCCCGCGGGCTCTACATCTCCCGCAGCGACAAGGGCCGCATCCAGCAGGTCCTGCGCAACTGGCCCAACAAGGACGTGCGGGTCATCGTGGTCACCGACGGCGAGCGCATCCTCGGGCTCGGGGACCTGGGCGTCAGCGGCATGGGCATCCCGGTGGGCAAGCTCTCCCTCTACACCGCCTGCGCCGGGATCGACCCCTCCCAGACCCTGCCCATCACCCTGGACGTGGGGACCAACAACGAGGCCTTCCTCAAGGACCCGCTCTACATGGGGACCCAGGAGCGGCGGCTGAAGGGCGCGGAGTACGATGCCCTGGTCGACGAGTTCGTGTGCGCCGTGCAGGACGTGTTCCCGAAGGCCCTCATCCAGTTCGAGGACTTCGCCAACCACAACGCGTTCCGCCTGCTGGAGAAGTACCGCAACAACGTCTGCACTTTCAACGACGACATCCAGGGGACGGCGTCGGTGGTCCTGGCGGGGCTCTTCTCGTCCACCCGGCTCACGAAAACCCCCTTGCGCGACATGAAGATCCTGTTCTGCGGCGCCGGCGAGGCCGCGATCGGGATCGGGGACCTCACGGTCACCGCGATGATGGCCGAGGGGCTGTCCCAGGCCGAGGCGCGCAAGCGCTGCTGGTTCATGGACTCCAAGGCCCTGGTCGAGAGCAGCCGCCAGGACCTCCAGGAGCATAAGAAGCCCTACGCGCACCAGCACCAGCCGATCGGGGACCTGCTGTCGGCCGTCAAGGTGCTCAAGCCCACCGCCATCATCGGCGTCTCGGGCGTGCCGAGCCAGTTCACCAAGGAGATCGTGGAGGAGATGGCCCGCAACAACAAGCGGCCCCTGGTGTTCGCGCTGTCCAACCCCACGGCCAACGCCGAATGCACGGCCAAGGACGCCTACACCTGGTCCGGCGGCCGGGCGATCTTCGCCAGCGGCAGTCCCTTCGACCCCGTGACCCTCGACGGCAAGCGCTACGTGTCGGGGCAGGGCAACAACGCCTACATCTTCCCCGGAGTGGGCCTGGGCGTCGTCGCCTGCGGGGCTCGCCGAGTGACCGACGAGATGTTCTCGGAGGCCGCGAAGGCCCTGGCCGAGATGGTCACCGACGAGGACCTGGCCACGGGCTGTCTCTTCCCCCCCCTGACCAAGATCCGGGACGCGTCGGTCCGCATCGCCGTGAAGGTCGCGGAAGTGGCGTACGCGCGCGGGTTCGCCTCGGAGCCGAGGCCGAAGGACATGGCGGCCCACATGCGCGCCGCGCAGTACCAGCCGGTCTACAAGAAGTACATCTGATCCCCCACCCGGCCCCTATCGGGGCCACCCTCCCCCACTTCGTGGGGGAGGTCCGGCGAAGCCGGGGAGGGGGATCTAGCGGCGGCGCTTTTTCGGATCGGTCCCGAGCTCCGCGCTGCCCGGGGGGGCCGGCGGGACCGGCAGGCGCTCGGGGTCGAAGCGGAACCCGACCGAGTGGACGGAGACGATGCAGCGGCCGTAGGCCCCGAGCTTGCGGCGCAGGCTTCCCACGGTCACGTCCACCACGTTGGTGTCCAGCTCCAGTTCCTTGTCGAGTCCCCAGGCGGCCTGGAGCAGGGCGCGCCGCGACAGGACCCGGCCGCGGGTCTCCAGGAAGGCCATCAGGAGGTTGTATTCCTTGGGGCGGAGCAGCAGTTCCCGGTCGAATAGGAAGACCTGATGGGCCTCGGGAGCGATGCGCAGGGGTCCGATGCTGAGGAGTCCGGGGTCCTGCGGCTTGTTCATGGTCCGGCGCAGCACCGCTTTCGCGCGCGCCAGCAGTTCCGCGGGGCTGAAGGGCTTGGCCAGATAATCGTCGGCGCCTTCCTCCAGGCCTACGACCCGGTCGGCCACCTCCTTGCGTGCGCTCAGGAACAGGATGGGGATGCGCTGCGTCCTGGGGTCGGCGCGCAGGGAGCGGCAGAGCTCGAGTCCGTCCCCGTCCGGCAGGCCCCGGTCCAGGATGACCAGGTCCGGCAGGGCCTTGGCCAGCAGGCCCCGCGCCTGGAAGAGCGAGCCGGCCACGCGGACCCCGTAGCGGTCTTCCGCCAGCACGCTGCGCAGGGTGCTGACCACGGACGCATCGTCTTCCACGACCAGGACGCTGGCGCGTTCGTTCCTCGTTCCCAGCATGTTACCGATGATAACCGATGGCGGGGCCGAAAGCAATCGGCCTGTTAGTCCGGCGGGTAGTGGCAGTTCATGAGGACGCAGGACGCGTGGCAGCCGCGCACCTCGTCCAGCCGCGCGCGGGCCAGGGGGGAGTTCCAGACCTCGCGCAAGGTCGCGAAGCGCGCGTCGCCGATGGGCTCCATGAAGCGGCAGCAGCGGACCTGGCCGCCGGTGCCGACCACGAGCGTCATGGCCGAACGGCACGACAGCCCCGGGAAGGTCCGCGCCTTGTCCCGGAAATACCCCTTCATGGCCTCCAACTGGGCGCGCGGGTTCAGTATCGGCGCGCCGCCGGAGCGCAGTCGGAGCAGCCCGTCGACGGCCTGGTCCACGGCGGCCGGATCCTCCGGCCACAAAGGCCTCCAGCCGTCCCCTTGCGCCCGCAGGGCCTGGAATCTGATGCCGGCCAAGCCCCGGTTCCGGGCCAGGAGGGCCAAGCCCTCCAGTTCCCCGAGGTTGTGTCCCGCGACCACGGTGTGGAGCTGGGTGCGCGGGGAGAGCCCCTCGGCCGCCAGGTGCTCCAAGGCCCGCAGGACGCGGGCGTGCGTCCCCGGGACGCCGCGGCCCCGGTCGTGCGTCTCGGCCCGGGTCCCGTCCAGGCTCACGATGATGTTGCGCGTCCCGGCTTCGCGCAGGCGGCGCGCCTCCGGCGCCCCGAGCAAGGACCCGTTGGTGACCAAGGTGACCGCGATCCCCGCGCGCTGGGCCCGCGCGACGATGGGGAAGAGCGCGGGGGAGGTCAGGGGTTCGCCGCAGGCCAGCGCCAGATGGCAGGAGCCCGCCCAGGCGGCGATCTCGTCGACGATTCCCTCCCAGCGCGCGGGAGTCAGCGCGCGGGGGTCGGGGGGGCGCTGCCATTGGCCGCAATGTCCGCAGCGCAGGTTGCAGTCGGGGGCGAGCTCCAGCTCGAAATAGGCGGGCACGGCCGGACTCCCGTCCAGGCCGGCGTGCAGGCGGCGCTTGACCTTCCCAGCGAGCTTGCCCACGATGCGTCGGGCGGCGGTCAGGAGGTTCATGAGCGGGGGCACATGATATATCATAGCCCAATCGCGCCCCCGCGGGGGCCGCGGACGGCCGTTCAGGAGGAGCGCATGAAGATCGAACTCGATCCCGTCGAGGCCCGCGTCCTGGGTTCCCTCGTCGAAAAGTCCTTCCTCACCCCCGAGACCTATCCGCTCTCGTTCGCGGCGCTTCAAGCCGCCTGCAACCAGAAGACCAGCCGCGAGCCGGTCATGACCCTCGAGCCCGACACCCTGCGCAAGGGGCTCGCCTCCCTGACCGGGAAGGTCCTGGCCGCCGAGCGGCTGGGGAGCCGCGTCCCCAAGTACGCCCACCACGCCGAGACCCTGGGCGCCGGCGACACCCCGGAGGTCCTGGGCGTGCTCTGCCTCCTGCTCCTGCGGGGTCCCCAGACCCCGGCCGAGCTCCGCGCGCGGGCGGAGCGCGTCTGCCGCTTCGAGAGCAACGCCGAGGTGGAGCAGGTCCTGCAGAAGCTCGCCGCCCATCCCGAAGGACCCTTCGTGACCAAGCTGGCGCGCGGCCGCTACCAGCACCTGTTCTTCGGGGCGCCCGCCGACGCGGTGGTGCCCCTGTCCGCCGCTCCGGGCCCGGACCGGTTCTCCCTGCTGGAAGGCCGGGTCGCAGCGCTCGAAGCCCGCTGCCGGGTCCTCGAGGCGTAACGCATGTTTCGCCCCGTCCTCGCCCTGGCCGTCCTCATCGCCGGGCTCCCCGCGGGGCGAGCCTGGGGCTGGGGACAGTACGGGCACGAGGCCGTCCAAGTCGCGGCCATGGAACTGCTGGCCGCCCGCCGGCATCCCCTGGCGCGCTTCTTGACCGCGAACGTCGAGACCGTCAAGCGCCTGTCCATCACCCCGGACGTCGATTGGAAGGTCATGAGCGGGATGCGGGAGGTCCCTCCCGAACAGTTGGAGAAGCAGAAGCAGATAGACCCGCTTGAGCAGGCCCTCCACTTCTTCGAGGCGGACGCGTTCGCGGACATGGAGAAGGGACCCGGGGCGGCCGCCCTGCCGTCCGGAGAGTACGGCGACGTCCATGCCGCGTATCAGAAGCTGCTGCAGGCGAACGCCGAACGCGTCCGGCGCATGGCGCCGGGAAAACCCGCGGAAGCGGCCGCCCACGGCACCGCGCCCTGGCGGGTCCTGCAGCTCTACGACCGAGCCGTGGAAGCCATGAAGAAGCGCGACGCGGCCAAAGCCCTCTTCTGCCTGGGGACGCTTGGCCACTACGCGGCGGACCTGGCCCAGCCGCTCCACCTCACCATGGATTTCGACGGCAGACGCGCTCCCTTTCCAGCGGCGGGAGTGCACGCGGCTTTCGAGAGCGGGATGTTCGAGCTCGCGCTGCCGGACCCCGAGGCCGCCTTCCGGAAGGTCCTCGGGTACGCCGCGGCGCCCTGGGCGGCGGCCTCCGGGCCCTTGCGGCGGCGGGGGGTGGTCCGCGAGATGCTCCGCCTGGTCGACGGCGGCTACGGTTACGCCGCCCCCATCTTGAGGGCCTTCTCCGATGAATGCGCCCTGGCGGGGGCGGCCTGCAGGGTCTCCCGAGAGGGCGGCGCCCCCGAGGTCCCGGAGGCCGTCCTGCGCGCCTTTGCCTCCGCCAAGATCGGCCCCATCCCCGGGAAGGGCGTGCCCCGCGGGACCGTGCTCGACGCGGCCCAGAGGCGCCTGGGCGCGGGGGCGGCCGCGCTGGCCCGGCTCTGGCTCTCGGCCTACGAGGATGCGGGCCGGCCCGACCTGGGAGGTCCTAGGCTCCGTTTCGAGGACCTGGGCGTGGTGGACTCCTATCCCCCGCCGACCTACCTTCCAAAGGAGGCCCTGCTGCGCCAGGGGGTCGACGCCGCGTCTTTGCCGCCGCCCGAGCAGTTCCCCAGCGACCAGGAAGTCACCCCCCTGTCGGCCATCTTCAAGGATAAGAAGAGATACGAGGGCAAGCCCGTGTGCATCGCCGGCCCCACCGAGACCCTGTTCGAGAAGTACTCCCGGAAGGGGAACCACTATTTCACGGTATGGCTCAACGAGGGCGAGTTCCGGATCAAGGTGTTCTGCTTCGGGTTCCCGAAATTCAAGGAAGGCGACGAGATCGAGGCCTGCGGCTGGTACCAGGCTGAGAAGCGGGTCAGCGGCCGCATCTTCTTCGACGAGTTCACGGCCGAGGCGGTGCTCTCCGGCAAGGCCATGCGCTCCGGTCGCGTGGAACTGACCCCCCGCGGCGTGAGGCTGAAGGAGCGCTGACAGACGCTAATGGCGGGTGGAGTGGACGGCGAGGATGCGGTCGAACTCCTCGGACTTGCGGACCCGTGAGAGCTCCCGGTCGCTGCGGGCCGCCTTGAGCAGGCGGCCCAGGCTCACGGAGTTGGGCGCCTTCTCCAAGGCCGAGGCTAGGGCGCCGAGGGCCGCGTCCACGTCTCCCTTCAGGGCGTGGCAGAGAGCCAGCTCGTAGAGCCCGGAAGGGGTCTGCGGCGCGCCGGGGACGGTCCGTTCCAGGGCCGGGAGGGCCAGCTCGACCAGGCCCAGCCGGCGATAGGAGGCCCCGATGCGCTCGAACAGGAGGGCCTTGCGCGCCGGGTCCAGCGCGCCCTTCTCCTCGTCGGCCGACAGGGCGGCCTGGTAGGAGTCCACCGCGTCGCGGAAGGCGCCGGAGTGGAAGGCGATGTGCCCCGCGTCGATGAAGCCGACGACTTGGCGGTCGAGGGTCGGCGCTTCGGGGCGGACCGCGGCGGGCGGCCGCGGCAGTTGGATGCGGTTGCCCACCAGGGCGGCGTGCACCGCGTCCCGGAGTATGTCCGCGTTCTGGATGCGGTCGCGCGCTTCCGCGTCGCTGAGCAGGCCGCGCTGGACCGCGTCGTAGGAGTCGAGGATGACCTGGTTCTGGGGCACCTCCATGATGCCCTGGAACCTGGGGTCCGTGCGGGCGAGCAAAGCGAGCTTGGGATAGACGCGGAAGCGCCGCGCCCGCCGCACGCCGCTCTGGAAGCTGTCGATGCAAAGCTTCCGGTCGTTGCGCTTGCAGTAGAGCCGGGCGCGGTATAGGAGCGGCATGGGATTGCGCGGTGCCAGGCGCGCCGCCTCCTGGAACGCCTCCAGGGCCTGGTCGCGGCGGCCCAGCGAATCGTAGCACTGGGCCAGGCCGTGATAAAGGAGGGAGGGGTTCTGGAGGACCTTGAACTTGGGGTCGAGCTGGAGGGCGGTCTCGTAAGCGTCCACCGCGCCCTCCGCGTCCGTGAGGTCCCCCTGCTCCGGGGTCCCGCGCTGGAAGGCGCGGTAATAATAGGCTTCCCCGAGCCGGCTGAACGCGGCGGCGTCGCGGGGGTTCTCAGCGATGCGGCTTTCGTTGCAGCGGATGACCGAAGAGTAGTCCCGGGCTTCCCGCGCCTCTTTGCAGAGCGGCTCCCGCGCCGCGGCGGGAGAGGCCAGGAGGAGCCCGAGAAGGAGGATCGCGTCCATGCCCATAGGATGCGCGGGCCGGAGTAAAAGCGGGTGAAGGAACTCTAAAACTTTCATAAATGGGCCCTTGGGCCCATATCGGCATGGGCCTTGGGAATCAGGCGCGTCTGGGCCTTCCCGGCCATACTGGATAGCGATGAAGGCGATGCGGCGCTGCGCGGTCGTCGGAGCGATGGGGCTGGCCGTCCTGGGCCTGTCGGCCTTCGGCGCCGCGGCGAAAGCGCCTGCCGGCGCGGTCCGCATCTGGCTGCGGCTCCCGCCCGCCGCGGACTCGGAGATGCTGGAGCGGACCATCCCGGACTCGGAGCGGGTCCTGGCCGGGCTACTGAAGGGCGATTTTGAGAGGAAGGTGGAGGAAGGCGGGACGCCGTCGCGCACCGCGCTCCGCTACGAGGGCCTGGCCTGGAGGGTGGGCGCGAAGCAGAAGAGCGCGAAGCTGGACATCCTTAAGAAGGTGTGGGGAGACGATCTCCGGGTCGAGGACCCCGCGGGCGGCGCCCCGGCTTGGCCCTGGGCCGCAAACCCGACCCATACCCAGCTCGCGCCTTCCGTGGCCGTCGAACTCCCGAAGAGGGTGGATCTGGGGTCCGTGCAGAAGAGCCTGGAGATCAGCCTGCCGTCGTTCATGGGGACGGCGAACGGCGGGTGGGCCTTCGACGGCGGCGGCAATAGAGGATCCGTAGCCGCGGACGACACCCCGTCGGCTAAGGATTTCTCGGGCCGGCCCGCGGCCCTGCCCGGGCAGCCGGAAGGCTGGAAATGGATGGTGCCGAGCCGGCCCTCGGTCAAGTCGGTCCTCTACGAGGACGTCATCCGCACCGAGGCCGCGGCTGCGGGCGTGGACGCCGCGGTCATCCGCGCCATCATCGCGGCCAAGTCCGGCTTCAACGCCGAGTTCGCTTCGGGGGGGACCTACGGCCTCATGATGATCAGCCACGGGGCGGCCAAGACGGTGGGCGTGGGCGCGGGGGACCTCAACGACCCCGCCGTGAACGTCCGCGCCGGGAGCCTCTACTTCGCGCGCCTCCTCAAGCAGTTCCGCGGGGACCTGCACCGCGCCCTGGCCGCCTATCAGCTCGGCCCCGGGGCCGTGGTCAAGAGCGGCGGCATCCCCAACGATCCGCAGGTCAAGCTCTTCCTCGCCGCCTTCGAGCTCGCCTACCGCAAGGACGCCCCGGTGAAGCGCGCGGTGGTCCCGGTCAAGCCTCCCAAGTCGGGCCTGCTCCGCGAAGCGGCCGACCTCCTCAACGAGCGCCGCTATCCCGCGCCCAAGGACCCCCTGGCGCGCTTCCGCCCGGCCGTCGAAAAGAACGCGCAGAAGTACGGAGTGGACGCCGACCTGGTGGAAGCGGTGATGCGCCAGGAGAACCCCTGGGGGGACCCGAAACGGGTGTCGGACGCGGGGGCGGTGGGCCTCATGCAGATCATGCCGGATACGGCCCGGGGACTGGGCATCGATCCCTACGACGCCGGCCAGAACATCCGCGGCGGCGTACGGCATCTCAAGTTCCTGCTGGCGGAGTTCGCGGGCGACCGGGTCCTGGCGGTGGCCGCCTACAACAGCGGCCACAACCGGGTGCAGCGCCTCGGCCGGGTGCCCAACATCACCGAGACCGTCACCTACGTGACCAGGGTCTTCATGAACTACGAGCGCCTCACCGGGGAGAGGGTCGATTACGCCGCCCACCTGAGCGCCTGGGGACAGAAGCGGTCCGCGAAAGTCCAGCGCGGCTACCTGCTCGCTCTGGGGAATTGAGCCCGGTCCTCCCCAATATCGTTAAATAGCTCCGTGAGCCGGACCCACGACCTGCCGCGGCGCGCCCTGCCCATCCTGGCCGGCGTCCTCTGCGCCCTGGTGTTCGCGGATTATCTCTATACCGCGTGGACCTGGCTGACCTGGAACAAGCGGTCGGGTTTCGCGCAGGACGCCTGGATGCAGTACGCTCTTTCCATCCGCGAGGGGAGTTCCGTGGCGGTCGGCAACGACCACCCCCTCTATCCGGCGGTCCTGTCCTTGTGGGTGAGCCGCGCCCCCGCCGCCTTCACGCTCTCCAAGCTCTTCAGCTTCTTGGTGGGGGCGGTGACCCTCGCCGCCCAGTTCCGAATCGGCCGGGAGCTCTTCGGGACCCGGGCGGCCCTCATCGCCTGCGCCCTGCTCTCCGTGAACTGGATATTCCTATATCTGAGCATGTCCATCCGCGCCGAGGTCCTCCTGCCGCTGTTCTTCCTCATGACCTGGTATGCGGTGCAGAGGGGCTTCGAGGGCAAAGGGGCGTGGTGGCTCGCCGGCGGGGTCTGGGCCGGCCTCACCTATCTGACCAAGGGCACGGGGACGCTTCTGGCCATCGCCTGGGCCTGCGGCCTGGCGGTGCCCCTGCTCGGGAAAGGGGACCGGCGCGGCGCGGGCAAGAGCCCCTGGTTCCTCGCCGGCTTCATCCCCCTGGCCGCGATCCTGTGGTGGGCCAATCAGCGCATGTTCGGCGACCCCTTCTACAATTTCTCCATCCGGCACGCCATGTGGCTCGACAGCTGGTGGGACCTGCCCAAGCATTCCCTGGACCAGCTCTCCTTCTCCGGCTATGTGGCGAGCCACGGCTGGTCCGGCGTCCTGGCGCGCCTGGGGGGAGGGATCGCCCGGTTCATCCCGGTCGTCCTGTCGTGTCTCTCCCCGGCCAAGGAGTTCCCGTTCGCCTACCTGCTCCGCTGGCCGCTGTTCCTGCTCGCGCTCGCCGCGCTCTGGACCTCCCGGAAGCGGATCTCCGGTCCCCTGCGCCGACTGGAGGGAGGGGCCTGGTTCACCGTCGCCCTCTTCGCCCTGTTCTTCCTCCTCTTCGCCTGGTACCACCAGGTCTCCCCGAGCGAGCGTTTCGTGGGGCCGCTCAATCCCATCGTCTTCCTCCTGCTCGGAGCCGCGGGGGCGCGGCTGGGAGAGAAGGTCATGCGCCGGCTCGAGAAGCTCCGCGACGGCGCCGGTTACGCCGCGGCCGGCGCCGCCGGGGTGGGGCTCATCCTGCTGGCTTCCATCGCTCTGAAAGCGGCGGAGTGGGGGATCGGGAACCCGTTCCGGGCGGACGAGCCTCCGGAGTGTTATCGCAAGGCGTACGAATGGGTAGCGGGGCGGTCCGAGCCCGTGCTCTATGGGCCCAGCGGGGACCTGCCCATCTGGTCTTTGCGGACGCATCCGGTCTTCCATTCGGTCCCGGAGCGCCCGGCTCCGGAGAGCCTCGCCGCCTGGCTCGACGGCCGGGGCATCCGCGCCGCGGTCGTGGATTGGGACATGGCGAGCCTCCCATTCCTGCGCGGCCACTTCGAGAACGTGCCGGAGCGGGGGGTGCGGATGACGAGGCCGCTCCCGGGCTGGAGGCTGGTCCTCGCCGACGCCTGGCACGACCCGCCGCATCTGCTCATCCTCGAACGGCGGTAGGAGCTCCGGCCACTTTGGTATCATGAAGACGGCGGCATGAAGACCATCGTCATCCTCGGGGGGTATGGGCGGGCCGGCCGGGCTCTGGTGCCGCTGCTCATCCAGGAGACCGACGCGAAGCTGGTCCTGCTGGGCCGGGACCCGGTGCAGGCCATCCAGGCGGCCAAGGACTGGAACGCCAGATTCCCGGGGGAGCGGGTCTCGGGGGTGAGCGCGGACGCTTCCGACGAAGCGAGCATCAAGGCCGCTCTCCAGGACGCCGCGCTGGTCGTCGTGGTCTCCAATACGGCCGAGCATACCTTCCTGGTCGCGAGCATCGCCCTTTCCTTCGGCCTGGACTACATCGACATACAGTATTCCTCGCGCAAGCTCGAGATACTCCGCAGCCTGAAGCCCGAGCTGGAGCGGGCCAAGGTCTGTTTCGTCACGGAGGCGGGCCTGCATCCGGGCCTGCCTTCCGCTTTGGTCCGCCACGCGGCGCAGGAGTTCGAGGTCCTCGAGAAGGCCCGGGTGGCCCTGGTCTGCAATCCGGAGGGGGGGCTCCCCCGCACGGGCGGGGCGGACGAGCTCATGGATTCCTTCCGGGAATACGAACCCCTCGTCTGGGAGGGGGGGGTCTGGCGCAAGCTGGGTTTCTTCGGCTGTTGTCGGCCGATCGAATTGGGCGAGGGCTTCGGCCGCAGGAGCTGCGCGGCACTCGGTTCCTCGGAGATGACCGACCTGCCCAGGCTGGTCCCGACCCTTAAGGAGACCGGGCTCTGGGTCGCGGGCTTCAACGCCTTCACGGACTGGGTGCTCGCCCCGTTGGCCATGCTGCTTGGCCGCCGCATGGGCGGGCTCTTCTGCTGGTCCACCCGGGCGTTCCAGAAGCGCCCGTACGGGAACCTGCTCCAGCTCGACGCGGAGGGCCAGGACGGCGGGAAGAAGAAGACCCTGCGGGTCACCCTGTCGCACGCGGACGCCTACGCCTTCACGGCCGCGGCCCTGGCCGCCTGCATACTGCAGCTGCTCGACCGCGGGGCGCGCCAACCCGGGCTCCACTTCATGGGACACCTCGTCCAGCCCGCCCGGCTACTGCGCGACATGGAGCGCATGGGCGTCAAGGTCGTCAAGCAGGCCTCATGAGGGAGCCATGGGCCTAGCCCTCTACGCTTATCTGGCGGTCGCGCTCTGGGTGTCCCTGTTCGCGGTCATCCTGGCCGCGCGCTTCGCGTCGGCCAACATCCGATATCTGAGGGCGCGCTCCCGTCCGCGGGCCGCGGAGGAGGCGCTCGGCTACCGGCAGGCGCTGCGGGAGACCCTGGGACTCCGGCGTCTCCTCAAATCTCCGACCGTGGCCACGGCGGGGTTCCTGCTCGTCGCCCTCGCCGCGGGCTCCATCGCCTCCATCGCCGGCACCAACTCCCTGCGCGACGGCATCCGCGGCGCCGACCGCCTGGTCATCCGCTCGGGGGGGATGCGCCATCGCCGCCCCGACCGGGAGAAGGTCCTGTTCGAGACGGTCTCGCCGGAGGTCCTACGCGCCCTTTCCGTGCGGCTGACGCTGGGCCGCCTGCTCATGGGTTCGGAGTGCCTGTGCTTCGGGGACATGACCTTCGAGTTCTACCGCGGCGCGGCTAAGCTCGGCGCCTTCAGCTACCACCATTATCAGCATGTCCGCATCGAGGACTCCAGCCTCGGGGACCGCGACCTGTCCATCCTGTCCAACATCCGCCTGCTCCGCTGGCTGCAGGCCCACGGCGTCCTGGAGAAGCTCGCCGCCGCCCAGAAAGAGCGGTCCTGAAGTCCTGAACCCCGATTCTCGGCTAAAATAGGCTCACCATACGACACCGCGACCCCCTTCGGGGCCGTCGGAATCTCCCGGGGCGGTGATGACGCAGCTGGCGGGCTGTTTTTTAGCGGCGGCACAACGGGGCAACTGTGCCCGGGCACAGTTGTCCCCGCGATCCACAAGCGCGCGAAGCCTTTGACGCTGGCTTGCGCGACTATCCGCAGCCGGCGGCAAGCGGCGAAAGGACGGCCCAGCGCGCCCGATCGAAGATCTCGCAGTGGGCGCAGCCGCGCGACAACTTTCTTGTCCGATTCAATCAGGCTGGAATCGATATCCAACGTCATGTGCCCGAAGCGCCTCAGGAAATCGCCCAGGCTGTTCGGCGCAAGCCGCGTATCCTCCAGCCCTTCCCCGCCTGCGATCAGCGTCAACGCCAGGCTCAGCACGTAGTCGGAGGTCGCATAGCGTCCGTGCCGCTCCCATGATCCAGGCAAGGCGTCGAGATCTTTGATCAACTGGCTCCGGTGGGCCAGCTCCGTCAGCAGCGGCAAGCCGGCGAACGAGGTGATCCTTTCAGCCGACTTTTCCACTTTCCAGCCATGCCCAAGCTGCGCCACGAGTGTGCCCGGGCACAGTGGCTTAGCCGAGGATCGGGGCTGAAGCGACCGCTTTACATCCGCGGAGGGTTCGTGTATAATTATTCGGCGTGATGAATAATTATTCAGATCCCGCCGAGAACAAGCGCCGCCGCCAGGGGGCCATCCTCGAGGCTCTGCAGGCCGAACCCCTATCCACCCAGCAGGAGATCGTCCGCGTCCTGCGCCGCAAGGGCGTGCGCTCGACCCAAGTCTCGGTCTCCCGCGACATCTCGGAGCTGGGGCTGGTCAAGGTGGGCGGCCGCTATCAGCCGCCGCCGCCGGCGGCGCGGCCCGTTCCGGACCTGCGCTCGTCCTTGCGCACGCTGATCCGCGGCATGGCCGCCGCCGGCCCCAACCTCCTCGTCGTGCGCTGCGACCCCGGAGCGGCCCCCCGCGCCGCGCTGGCCATCGACGAGCTCTGCCTTCCCGGCGTCGTCGGCACCATCGCGGGGGACGACACCGTCTTCGTGGCCTTGGCCGCGCAGGCCGACCACGAACGCCTGCTGAGCTTCCTGCGTTGAAATCCTGACAGCGGAGAGAATCCACCCCATGAAGAATCCCCTTGTCGTTCTGGCGTTCAGCGGCGGGCTCGATACCACCTTCTGCCTGCTCTGGCTGAAGGAGACCCTCGGCGCCCGTGTCGTTTCCGTGACCGTGGACACCGGCGGCTTCTCCGCCCCGGAGCTGGCGGATATCTCGGCGCGCGCCCGCAAGCTCGGGGCCCACGAGCACCGGACCATCGACGCGCGCGCCGAGCTCTTCGAGCGCTTCGCCAGGGTGCTCATCCAGGGCAATGTCCTGCGCGGCCGGGTCTACCCGCTCTCCGTGGCCGCCGAGCGCGTCCTGCAGGCGGACCGGGTGGCCCGCCTGGCGCTCGAGCTCGGCGCCGACGCCCTGGCGCACGGCTCGACCGGGGCCGGAAACGACCAGGTGCGCTTTGACGGGGTGTTCCACGCCCTGGCGCCGGAGCTGGCCATCCACGCCCCCATCCGGACGCTGGGCTGGAAGCGCGACCAGGAAGTGGCCTGGCTGGCGGAGCGCGGGGTGAAGATCCCGGCCAAGACCGCGGTCTACTCGGTCAACGCGGGCCTCTGGGGCACGACGGTGGGCGGGCGCGAGACGCACGACCCCTGGACCTCGGTGCCCGAGTCGGCCTATCCCGCGCCGAGCGAAGGCCTGCGCACGGCTCCCTGCGACGTGACGATCTCCTTCGCGAAGGGGGTCCCGGTGGCCCTCGACGGCCGTCGCCGCGCCGGCCCCGCCTTGGTCGCGGAGCTGCATGCGCTCGGGCGCGCCTACGGTCTAGGCCGCGGCGTGCACCTGGGCGACACGGTGCTCGGGATCAAGGGCCGCATCGGCTTCGAGGCTCCCGCCCCTCTGCTGCTCATCAACGCCCATCAGGAGCTGGAGAAGCTGGTGCTCACGCGCTGGCAGTGCTTCTGGAAGAACCAGCTCGCCGACTTCTACGGCCAGCTGCTCCACGAAGGCCTCTACTTCGACCCGGTGATGCGGGACATCGAAGCCCTCATCACCTCCAGCCAGGAGCGGGTGGACGGGCAGGTCCGCCTGCGGCTCTCCCCCGGGCGCTTCGAGGTCGGCGGGGTGCGCAGCCCCTTCAGCCTCATGGACGCGCAGTCCGCCGCCTACGGCGAGACCAGCAAGCTCTGGAGCGGGGAGGAGGCGGCGGGCTTCTCCAAGCTGCACGGCCTGGCCATGAGCCTGGCCATGAAAGCCGGAGCAAAAACGCCCAGGAAGACGGCGCGTCCGGCGTCCGCGAAGAAGGCCGTCTCCGCGAGAGCGTCCCGGTGAAGGTCTTCTTCGATAAGATCGCCTCCGCGACGCGCAACGCGCGCGTCCAGCGCGAGTCCATCCTTACACGGGAGATCCTCGCCGAGGAGGGGCGCGTCCTGGCCGTGCGCGTGCGGGGCTCCAAAGCCGTCTACAACACGGTGGAGGACGTGCACGGACGCATGATCCCGCTCAACGACGGCGACCTGGTGGCCGGGGTGCTGGGGGGCCGGCGCGCCCTGCGCGGCTACGCGGGCGTGGTCCCGGAACGGGTGCAGCCCGGGGACCTCCTCGACATCCTCAACCTGGGCGGCGTGATCGGGCGCTGCACCTCCGCCAACATCGAGCTCGGGCCGCCCCTCAAGGCGGAGGTCCTGGGCGCCGTGCTCAACTTCCCGGTGCTCGGCGAGCGCACCGGCGTCCCCGCGACCATCAAACAGGGGGCCGTGCCCTGGGCCGAGCGTCTCGCGCCGTCGGCCCCCATCGTCTACGTCGCCGGGACCTGCATGAACTCGGGCAAGACCTTCGCCTGCGGCGAGATCATCCGGCATCTCACCCGCCGGGGCTTCCGGGTGTGCGGGGCCAAGCTGACCGGGGTCTCGCTCTTGCGCGACACGCTCAGCATGTGCGACCTGGGCGCGGTGCGCAGCCTGTTCTTCAACGACGCGGGCGTGGTCTCGACCACGGACGCGGTGTCGGTTCCGGTGGCCAAGGGCCTGCTCAACGCTCTGAACGCGGACGAGCCCGACGTGCTGGTCGTCGAGCTGGGAGACGGCATCCTGGGGGATTACGGAGTGCAGGCCATCCTGGCCGACGCGGAGCTGCTGGCCGCGGGCACGGCCCACGTGCTCTGCGCCAACGACCCCGTGGGCGCCTGGGGCGCGGTGGAACTCTACCGCGGGAAGTACGGCCGCTTGCCCGACGTCATCGCCGGGCCGGCCACCGACAACGCGGTGGGACGGGACTACATCGAGGGCTCCCTGGGTGTGCGCGCCATCAACGCGCGCATCGACCATGCCTTGCTGGGGGAGACGTTGGAGAAGATCGTCTTCGCCCCGGCCGCGGAGGGAGCTCCGGCGGCGCTCCCCGGCGCGTTCCCGGGGGGGGCATGAAGGCCGTCCGCGTCGGCGTCATCGGTGGGGCGGGCTACGTGGGGGGAGAGCTCCTGCGCCTGCTGTCGGGCCATCCGGCCGCGACGATCGCGGCGGTGACCTCGCGCTCGCACGCGGACCGGCCGGTGACCGACGCCCACCCGCACCTGCGCGGGCTCGCGGGCCTGCGCTTCGCCGCGGAACTCGCTCCCGCGGGCCTCGACTGCGTCTTCCTGGCGGGCGGGCACGGCGAGGCGATGGGGCGCATGACGTCCCTCATCGAACGGGCCGGCCCCGCGTGCCGCATCGTGGACCTGTCGGGGGATTTCCGCCTGCGCGACGCGTCGCTCTATCCGGTCTGGTACGGGCGCGAGCATTCGGCTCCGGAACTGCTCGGCTCCTTCGTCTACGGCCTGTCCGAGCTCAACCGCGAGGCCATCCGCGCGGCGACCCGCGTAGCCAATCCCGGCTGCTTCGCCACGGCGCTGTCTCTGGCGCTGGGGCCGCTGGCGTCGGCCGGGATCGCCGGCCGGGCGCGCATCACCGCGGTGACCGGCTCCTCGGGCTCCGGAGTCATCCCCGGCGCCGGTACGCACCACCCGACGCGGGAGGGGACCCTGCGCGCCTACAAGCCGCTCCAGCACCAGCATGTCCCCGAGGTCGAGGCCCTGCTCGACGCCCTGGCCGGCAAGTCCTCCTTGCGGCTCTCGCTCGTCCCGGTGTCGGGGCCTCTGGTGCGCGGCATCTACGCGGTGTGCCAGGTCGATATCCCCGAGGGCATGACGGAGGCGGAACTGCGCGACCGCTACGAGCGCGCCTACGCCGGCGCGCCCTTCGTGCGCCTGGGCGCGGCGCCGCCGGACCTTAAGACCGTAGTGGGGAGCAACCATTGCGACCTGCACGTGTCCGTGCGGGACGGTTCGGCCGCCGTCATCGCGGCCCTCGACAACCTGGTCAAGGGCGCGGCCGGACAGGCGGTGCAGAACATGAACCTCATGCTCGGCCTCGAGGAAGCGCTGGGCCTGGACCGGCCGGGTGCGTATCCATGACCGGGGAAGCCGCTGCGACCGATTGGAAAGCCGAGGAAGGCCGGTGGCTGCTGCCGGGCTACCCGCAGTTCCCGTTCACCTTGGCGCGCGGCGAGGGCGCGTGGGTGTTCGACACCGAGGGTCGCCGGTATCTCGACCTCTACGCCGGGCACGCCGTGGCCCTCCTCGGTCATTGCCCGCCCGCCGTGGTCGCCGCCCTTCGCCGCCAGGCCGGGGAGCTCCTCTTCTATTCGACCCTGGCCTGCATCCCGGTGCGCGCCCGCGCGGCCAAGGCTTTGGTCGAGCTTTGCGGGGAGGTCGGCTCCCGGGTCTTCTTCTGCAACTCGGGCGCCGAAGCCAACGAGAACGCCATGCGCGTGGCGCGCCGGACCACGGGCCGCCGGACTATCGTGGCCACCGAGGGCTCCTTCCACGGCCGCACCGCCGGGGCCCTGGCCGCGACCGGTATTCCCCATTATCGCGAGGGCGTCGCGGGACTGGGCACGGACGTGGTCTTCGTGCCCTTTGGCGACCTGGCCGCGGCGGAAGCGGCGCTGGGGCCGGACGCCGCCGGGTTCCTGCTGGAGCCGGTGCAGAGTCTCGCGGGCGCCCTGCCCCCTCCGCCCGGGTATCTGGAGGGGCTGTCGGCGCTGTGCCGCAAGGCCGGGGCCATGCTCATCTTCGACGAGGTGCAGACCGGGCTCGGGCGCGTGGGCGCGCCCTCGGCCGCGCAGGCCTACGGGGTCCGGCCGGACCTGCAGACCTTCGCCAAGGGCCTGGGCTCGGGCGTGCCCTGCGCCGCGACGCTGGCCGGCCCGCGCGCGGCCGCGGCCGTCCGGACCGGGGATCTGGGCTCCACCTTCGGCGGGGGGCCGCTGGCCTGCGCCGCCATCGAGGCCACGTTGGGCGAGATCGTGCGCACCCGGGTCTGGGAGAACGCCGCGCGGTTGGAGCGCCGCATCCGGGAGACCTTCCGCATGCCCGGGGTACTGGCGGTGCAGGGGAAGGGACTGTTGTTGGGCCTGGTCCTGGACCGGCCGGCCAAGCCGGTGCAGAAGGCGCTCATCGGGCGCTCCATTCTGACCGGGACCGCGGAGGATCCGCGCGTCCTGCGTCTTTTGCCGCCGCTCATCATCGGGGACGCCGAAGTGGAGCTCCTGCGCGCCGCATTGTCGGAAATATTAGGAGGAAAGCCAGCATGACGCGACATTTTACCAGCCTCATCGAGACCGGCGCCGAGGAGGTAGCGGCCCTGGTCGAGTCGGCCCGGGCTTTCAAGCGCAAGCCCAATACGGACCGGCCCCTGGCGGGCAAGAGCGTGGCCTTCTGCTTCATGAACCCCTCCCTGCGCACGCAGGTGTCCTGCGAGGTCGCGGCCGCGGCCCTGGGCGCCCACCCGGTCACCCTGTTCCTGGGTTCCGGGACCTGGAAGATCGCGGTGGAGGACGGCGTGGTGATGGACGGGGACTGCCCCGAGCACGCGCGCGAGGCCGTGCCCGTGCTCGCCCGCATGTGCGACGCCTTGGCCCTGCGTTCCTTCCCGGCGGGAAAGGACTGGAAGGAAGAGCGCAAGGACCCCTACCTGGAGGCGTTCCGCCGGCTTTCTTCGGTGCCGGTCATCAGCCTGGAGTCCGCGATGGGCCATCCCTGCCAGGGCCTGGCCGACCAGATGACGATACGCGAGCGCATGGATCCGCGCGGCAAGGAGTTCCTGCTCACCTGGGCGCCCCATATCAAGCCCCTGCCCCTGGCCGTCCCGCACTCGGCCGCCGAGGCGGCCGTCCTGGCCGGCATGAACCTGACCATCGCGCGCCCGGAAGGCTACGACCTGGACCCCGAGATCATGGAGAAGCTCAAGGGCGTCTGCCGGGCGCAAGGCACGCGCCTGCGCGTCACCGAGAAGCCGGAGGAGGCGTACCGGGGCGCGCACGTGGTCTACGGCAAGGCCTGGGGCTCGCTCGCGCAGTACGGCGCCCCGCCGCCCGCGGACCCGGCCTTCCGCGCCGAGTGGCGCGTCTCGGCCGACAAGATGGCGCTCACCGACCAGGCGATCTTCCTGCACTGCCTGCCCGTGCGCCGCAACGTGGAGGTGGACGACGCGGTGCTCGACGGGCCCGCCTCGGCGGCCGTGGACCAGGCCGAGAACCGCATGCACACGGCCAAGGCCGTCCTGCACCGCCTGCTGACAGGCAAGCATTACTCTCCGGAGGCAAACAAATGTCCGATACCATCCACGCGCTGAGACAGGCGCTCCCCTACGTCCGGCTGTACAAGGGGAAGACCTTCGTCGTCAAGATCGGCGGCCGCATCCTGCAGAAGCGGGACATCCTCGACGCCCTGGTCGAGGAGCTTTGCCTGCTCCACCAGGTCGGCATCCGCATCGTGGTCGTCCATGGCGGCGGCCCGCAGGCCACCGAGCTCTCGCGGCGCCTGGGCATCGAGCCCACCATCGTGGCCGGCCGGCGCGTGACCGACGAGCAGACCCTCGAGGTCGCCAAGATGGTCTACGCGGGTTCGCTCAACGTGGACATGCTCTCGGTGTTCCGGGCCCATCAGACCCCGGCGGTCGGCATCTCCGGCGTGGACGCGGGCCTGCTCACGGCCCAGCGCCGCCACAAGAAGCGCATCGAACCCTTCCCGGGCGCCGAGCCCGTGGAGGTCGACTTCGGCTTCGTGGGCGACATCGTGCGCGTGGATCCCGCCATCCTGGAGAGCCTGCTCGCCTCCGGCTGCGTCCCGGTGATATCGCCCCTGGCCTGCGACGAACGCGGGACCGTGTTCAACATCAACGCGGACTCCATCGCGGAAGCGGTGGCGCGGACGCTCTCGGCCGAGAAGCTGCTCATCCTCACCGACTCGGACGGCATCCTGCGCGACGTGGCCGATCCCACGAGCCTGGTCTCCTATATCGACATAGCGGGCATCGAGCGCTTGCGCGCGGAGGGGCGGCTCACGGGGGGCATGCTGCCCAAGGTGGACGGCGCCATCGCGGCCCTGCGCGGCGGCGTCCGGCGCGCCCACATCCTCAACGGGACCCGGACCGGGACCCTGCTCATGGAGATCTTCACCAACTCGGGCAGCGGCACCATGATCACGGAGCGCCTCACGCCCGAGAGCGCCGCCGCGACCCCGAGCGCCGCGTGAGCGAGGCCGCCGACCTCCTGCAGCGGCTCGTCGCCATCTCCTCCGAGAGCGGGAAGGAGGACGGCGTCGTCCAAGCGCTGGAGGAAGTCCTCCGCGGCCTCGGCTGGGAGCCCCGACGCGAGGGACGCAATCTATACGCCCTGCTGGGGACCGGGGGCCCCGTGCTCCTGCTCAACTCGCACACCGACACCGTCCCCGCCGGCGAGGGGTGGAGCAAACCGCCCCTGGGAGTCCGGGAAGGGGGGCGGATCTACGGGCGGGGCGCCAACGACGCCAAGGGCTGTCTCACGGCCATGATATTGGGCGCGGCCCGGGCCTACGCGCAAGACCCTCCGGCCGGCCGGGTGTGCCTGGCCGCCACCTGCGAGGAGGAGATCTCAGGCCAGGGGCTGGGGGCGCTCCTGCCGCTCCTGCCGCGTCCCGACGCGGCGGTCGTGGGCGAGCCGACCGGTCTGGCCCCGGCCGTGGCCCAGAAGGGGCTGCTGCTCCTCACCGTCACGGTGCGCGGGCGCTCGGCCCATGCGGCCTGGGGCGGCGGAGTCAACGCCGTGCACGCCGCGGCGCGCGACATCGTGGCCCTCTCGGCGCTCCCTTTCGAGCGCGAGCATCCCCTTCTGGGGCGGCCGAGCCTGCAGGTGACGCTGGTCAAGGGCGGCACGCGGCACAACGTCATCCCCGACCGCTGCGAGCTGACCATCGATATCCGCACCACCCCCGACTACCGGCCCGAGGAGATCGTGGCCCTCGTGCAGAAGGCCGTGGGCGGAGAGGTCGAGATCCGTTCCCGGCGCCTGGAATCGGTGGCCACGGACCCCGGCCACCCGGTCGTGCGCGCCGCTCTGGCCGCGCGGCCCGGGACCGCTCCCTTCGGGTCGCCGACCGTGTCGGACTGGGTATTCCTCAAGGACGTGCCGACCGTGAAGGTGGGGCCGGGCGATTCTCGCCGCTCCCATACCCCCGACGAATACCTCGAGACCGCCGAGCTCGAGGAAGGAGTGCTCTTCTATGAGCGTCTCATCCGCGGCTACCATGCGCTCGCGAAATAGGAAGCTCTGGGAGACCGCCTCCCGGCTCGACTCCGTCGTCGAGCGCTATACCGTCGGGCAGGACCCGACCCTCGACCGAGGACTCCTGCCCTATGAGGTCTACGGCAGCCTGGCGCACGCGGCCGGGCTCGCGCGCATCGGCATCCTGTCCAAACGCGACTTCACGTCACTGCGCAAGGCTCTGGCGCGGCTCCTAAGGCGGCCCCAGGCCTTCTTCATCACCCGGGCCCAGGAGGACATCCACACGGCCGTGGAGCAGTATCTGACCCGCGCGGTGGGCGACGCCGGCCGGCGCATCCACACCGGCCGCAGCCGCAACGACCAGGTGCAGACGGACCTGCGGCTCTACCTCAAGGACCGCCTGCTGGCCCTGCACGCGCGGACCTGCGCGGCCGCCGAGGCCTGGCGGAGCTTCGGCGCGCGCCACGCCCGCGTGCTCATGCCGGGCTACACGCACCTGCAGCGGGCCATGCCCACCACGATGGGGCACTGGGCGGCCTCGCACGCCGAGGCCTTCCTCGAGAACGCCCGCTTCCTGCGCGCGGCGTACGCGGAGGTCGACGCAGGCCCCCTGGGCAGCGGCGCAGGCTACGGCGTGCCGCTGCCCCTGCCGCGCGCCTACGTCGCGCGCCTGCTGGGTTTCTCCCGCGTCCAGCGCAACACCCTGCGCGTTCAGACCAGCCGGCCGCGCGTGGAAGCCGTGGTCCTATCGGCCCTGGCGGTGCTGGCCCGCGACGCCGGCGTCTTGGCCGACGACCTGCGCCTCTACGCCACGGCCGAGTTCGGCTTCCTGAAGCTGCCCGAGGCCTTCACCACGGGGAGCAGCATCATGCCCCAGAAGCGCAACCCCGACGTAGTGGAGCTCACCCGCGCCCGGGCGGCCCTGTTCCCCGGCTGGCTGCAGCAGGTGCTCGCCATCGGCGCGCTCAGCTCGGGCTATCACCGCGATTACCAGCTCACCAAGGGCCCGCTCCTGGCCGCGGTGGAGACCGCCGACGAGATGCTGGCGATGCTCGCCCGTCTGCCCGGTCCGATCCAAGTGGATGCCGCGCGCTGTCGCGCCGCGGTCACCGAGGACATGCTCGCCACGCACAAGGCCCTCGCGCTGGTGCGCGGGGGCGTGCCCTTCCGCGAGGCCTATCGCCGCGTGGCCGAAGCGGCCCGCAGCGCGGGGACCGCCGCCCGGCCCGCCGGCAAGGTGGAACTGCCGGATTACCCCGGCGCTCCGGGCGATCCGGGGTTTTCGGCGCTGAAGCGGGAGGCCGGTCAGGAAGCGGCCTGGAGCCGGCGCGAGTCCGCCCGCCTGCATAAGATCTGGGACCGGCTCCTGACGCCATAAGCCCTTCTATCCGGAGCATGGCTCGGGCGCTGCTCGGTCCGGACCGAGCAGAACTCCGGCATCGCCGGCGGCCGGTCAGACCCCGACTGGTCCCCGGCCTGGTACCGCCCGCGCGATTTCCGGGGACTCCCCTTCTATCGTTTGATCCAAGACCGTCTCGAAGATTATGCCCTCACGCAGCGGCAGCATGCAACCCGCAAGCCGGGACAAGGCGGACTGTTGTCGGATCGCGGCCCTGGATGCGCTCCAGCCCAATGCCAACTCGACCTGGCACCTCAACGGCACCCGTTTGTCGTTGGTCGTTGAGTCGTGCTCCAGTCGACCAACGGCGACCCTTTATACAATAAACATAGATATTAGAAGCGCTTTTTCTAGAATTCCTCCAGCGCTGGAGGCGGCCGCATGAATTATGATGTAAATATCGTGCTTTTTCGTGGCGGAGGTCGCCATGGAACTGGGAGGAAAATTCACGGATATATTATAAGAGGCGTTGTCGTTCGAACCCGCCGTCTAAGCAATCTCCGTCCCGACATCTTTCCGGCATTGAGGGGAGCGGAATCCTCCGCACCTTGATGGGAATGTAGTTGGTATATACAATCATTGCATATGACAACGAAGGAGTCATTTGCGACCCCTTGGCTCCGCGGCCTGCGCCGCGCCCTGCGGCGCATCGAGCGTGGAGTGGAGCGCCAGATGAAGGCGCAGACTTCCTGCTGCGGAGTCTCGTCCGCTCGATGTCACGCCCTCCTCGAACTTGATGAGATGGGGCTCGCGAGCCTGCAGGCGCTCGCCGCCGCGCTGAAACTCGATGCCAGCACGGCCTGTCGCACCGTCGACGCCTTGGTCGCCGAAGGGCTCGTCGAGCGATCCGAAGACCGGGCGAACCGGCGGCGAGTCCTCTTGCGGCCGACTCCGGCCGGGAAGCGTAAAGCCGCAGCCATCCACGACGCCTGCGATGCCTTCTACGCCGGCATCATGAAGGGGCTGCCCGAGGATCGGCGCCAGGCGTTGCTGGAAGGAGCCGGTCTCCTGGCGGACCTCCTCGACGGGGTCGACGGCCGCTGCTGCCCGCCTTCCCCGAGGTCACGCGCGTGAATCCGCCGCTCAAGGTCGCTCCTCCCCGGGTCCCTGGGGACGCGGTGCGCGGGGTACTCTCCCGCTGGGGAGTGGGCCGGGACCGCTACCGGGTGGAGCCCGGCCTCTACGGGCTGGGAGCGCCGGGGCCGGAGTCTCCGGTCCTGGTCACGGCCAACTACAAGCTTTCTTTCGACGCGGTGCGGCGCTCCCTTCCGGGGCGCGCTGCCTGGCTGCTGGTGCTGGACACCGCCGGCATCAATGTCTGGTGCGCGGCGGGCAAGGGGTCGTTCGGCACGGAGGAGCTGGTCACCCGCATCGGAAGCTCGGGGCTAGCCGAGCGGGTCCGGGGGAGGACCCTGATCCTGCCCCAGCTCGGCGCGCCGGGCGTCGCCGGGTTCGAGGTGACGCAGCGCACCGGCTTCCGGGTCGTCTACGGCCCGGTCCGCGTCCCGGACCTCCCGGCCTTCCTCGACGCGGGCATGCAGGCGACCCCGGAGATGCGGCGGGTGCGCTTCCCCCTGTCGGAGAGGTTGATGCTCGCGCCGCTCGAGTTCCTGCAGACCCTGAAATACTTCGCGGTGTACGTCGCGGTGGCCGCGGTCTGGATCCTGGACCGGGGCGGCTCGGTCCGCGACCTGTTCTCCGCGCTGTGGCCCGTGCTTGGCGCCATCCTGACCGGCACCGTGGCGGTTCCGGCTCTTTTGCCCTGGCTCCCGTTCCGGGCGTTTTCCTTGAAGGGCTGGTTGGCGGGTCTGCTTTGGGCACTGTTCGTCGCGTGGGTACAGGGCTTGAGCCCCCGGATGACCGCCGCCGCGCTGCTCAGCCTCCCCGCGGTCTCAGCCTTCCTGGCCCTCAACTTCACGGGGACCACGACCTTCACCTCCCAGAACGGCGTCAACAAGGAGATACGTCTCTTCGCCCGGCCCATGGGCGCGTGCGCCCTGGCCGGCGTCGTGCTGGTCATCGTGGAGGCGGCTCTCAAGTGAGATATCTTGCTGGCGTTGCGAGCCTGAAGGTCGACGAAGAGGCCTGCACCGGCTGCGGGGTCTGCACCACGGTCTGTCCCCATGCGGTGCTCCGGATATCCGACCGCAAGGCGCGCATCGCCGAACTCGACGCCTGCATGGAGTGCGGGGCCTGCGCCCGCAACTGCGAACCCAAAGCCGTCACCGTCAGCGCCGGGGTGGGCTGCGCCGAGGCCATCCTGCGGGGGATGCTGAGCGGCGGCCCGCCCGAGTGCGGCTGCGGCGGCGGCTCGGACTCCCCCTACTGCTGAGATCCTTCATCGCTCATCGCTCGGTCCGGACCGAGTAGAACTCCGGCGCCGCCCGCGGCCGGTCAGACCGTGACTGGTCCGAATCCCATGGAACCGAAGTGCGTCATCACTCGTATCAGTCGCGTAAGTCAAGTGAATGTGCCCTTGACGGAAAATCCGTTCAGAGGATATAGTATGCACTATGAGGGCAAAATGGCACTACTCGACGACGGCAATGTGGGCTTTTTTGGGGGGGGTCATCCTTTGCCCGACGCCATCGGCTTTTGCGGAGGCCATTGGTTTTTTTCAGACGAATTCGGGAGTTCAAGGGGTTGTAACAGGATCCAGCGGAGGGTTTGGACCGACAGAAATCAGTTTTGCAGCATCATCCGGCACGGCTAAGATAATCAAGTCTCTAGTGAACAGTTCCTGGAAATTAGAGGGAGACAGCGTGGTGGACGGGACGAATTTCCCAAGCACGCTCCCAGGGTCATATATCGGCATCGCTGTTGAGGGCGGAAATTTTTACATACCATCGTTCGGAGCTACCTATTTCCCCGCCGCACGGGGACCCGCAAAGGTGTTCTTTGAGGCCTCCGGTGGAAAGGTTGGGCAGATTGAATTGCCGATCAGCGGCGGAGAGATAAAGGGATTCCGGGTCGGCAAGAATGGAATTGAATTGCTCATCTATGAGCGCAAGTCGTACACGAAAAAATCGAAGGAAGGCCGAACCCTATTCGCGGTTGACCCCATAGGTCAGAACGTGATGATAACGGTGACCAGACGTCAGGCCGAGGTCTCCAAACGACTTTCTTCCAAACGGAGTGATGTCTTCTGGTCAGATGGTGACAGACTTATTGGAATTGACCAAGATTCATTGCGGATCCAATCTCTAGAATAGGACATCACGCGATATCATGAAACTGGGATTCCGGGTTGGCCTTGTCGTCGCGCTCTTCACCACTTTGGTCGTTTCGGGCTGGAGTCGGTCCGTGGAATCGCCGGATCAGACTGACGAATCGTTCCAAGCCTCGGTGCAATCAGTTATAGAGGATGTCAAAGCGACGCGCGACAAACAGACCCAATGCGGTCCGGGTCAGGAAAGACCCGCTGCGAAAGCAGGCTGCGCCGCATGCAAATATTCTCCCGGGGAGGCGCCGACCTATTGCGGATGCCTGGACAGCCAGGACGAATTCGGGATTTGCTGGTATTATAGTTGCGAATGCTGCATCGGGTAGATTCACATAAGTTTGTGCCGAACGAAGCCGCTTCGCGGTAGCCTGCTGACTCCCTTCTAGCCCCGCCTGCTCGCGATCCGAAAGCTGTCGCCTCCCGCCTTCGTGCGCATACGCCATTTCGGCTTCCTCGCCAACCGAGCCAAGGCCAAGAACCTCGAACGCCGTAGGGGACTCCTGGGAGTCCCATCGGCCCACCCAAAACACCGATCCAACATCAACGCCGTGTGGTCGAATCCCCATAGCCGCGAAGCGGCATCGCACCTCATGTCCTATCAGCGATGCTGGCGCACATAGTACACTTGCTTCCGATGATGCGCCACGTCCCCAACATCCTGACCAGCATCCGCATCCTGCTCGCGTTCTTCTTTCCTTTCTCCGCCGTGAACCATAGGGTGCCCATAGTCGTGCTCGCGCTCTTGACGGAGTATTTCGATGGGGCCATCTGCCGATGGTTCGCAGCGGCTTCGCGGTTGGGCC
>MGTY01000023.1:0-492 GCA_001799695.1 Elusimicrobia bacterium GWA2_69_24 | reverse complement strand
GCGTCCCAGTATGTCGTGAGCTTGGACGTATTGCTCGCCGGCAGCCTCAACAGAGCGCTGTTCTATGCGGCGTCGGCCGTGAGCCTCATCGCGGCTGTGCGCTATTGGGTCGCTTTCAGGAGGATGTGGCGGTCTGCTGAGGCTTGATCGGCACGAGGTCGAAGACCGCGATCTCGGGACGGCAGAGGAAGCGGACCCTGGGCGCCAGCCCGCCTTCCACTCCCAGTCCCCGGCTGACGTAGAGCGTCGTCGCGCCGAGCCGGTAGAGCCCTCCTTCGAAACGCTTGCCGAACCTGGCCAGGGTCACCAAGGCGCCGTAGAAAGGCAGGCGCACCTGGCCGCCGTGCGTGTGCCCGGACAGGTACAGGTCCACGCCCGCGGCTTCCGCCTCATAGGCCAGGTCGGAGTAGTGGAACAGGAGCAGGTTGAAGGCGCCCTTCCCGCCGGAGGCGGCCAGGGAGCGGAAAGACGGCTCGTTGCCCACGTCGAGCC
>MGTY01000022.1 GCA_001799695.1 Elusimicrobia bacterium GWA2_69_24 | reverse complement strand
CTCGCCGATCGTCACCCAGGCCATCCCGAGCAGGATCAGGAGCGAGATCTTCCAGAGCGGCGTCACCAGCGAGATCTCGGCGTGCTTGAGCGCCTTCGAGAGCGCGAGCGTCGAGAGCGTCTGCGAGACGCCGAAGGCCGCGCACCAGGCGTAGAAGCCCGGCCGGAGCTGGGGCCAGCCCGTCGCGAGGATCGGTACCAGCGCGAACGGCAGCAGGAACGTGAAGCGCCCCCAGACGTTGATGTACTCGTCGAGCGCGTGACCGAGACGCTTCATGGCCGTGTTGCGGAGGACCTGGAACAGCGTTGCGGCAAGCGCGAGCAGGAGCCACATGGGGTGGGATTGTACTCCGGGCGGAAGCGAGGCGGGGCGGCGGGCGCTACGCGGATGCGATCGCAAGAAACTCGAGGAGCACCCGGTTGAGGGCCTCCGCGCGGGCGAAGCCGGTGGCGTGGCCGGTCGTGGGTCGCCAGTGGAGGACGCTGGGGCTTGCGGGCCTCGGCCGCGGAGCCCAGGCCATGGACGAGGTGCGCCGCGGAGCGCGCGGGTCGGTCAGACCACGGCCCTCGAAGTCCACGCTACTCGCCCCGGGCCGCGCTCACCTCGAGGCCCCCGAGCGGCCCCTCCACGTTCGAGAGCGTGATCTGCACGGACGACTGCTGGTCGGGCCGGTCGATGACGACCACATCGACCTCGACCGCGTCGCCGCGCTGGAGCACTTGGCCGAGCCAGGACAGGAGTCGGTCTCGTTCGATAGCTGCCCTCATGGTCCTCTCCGCGCGTGCTGTCGTGTTCGCTGCGCGCCTGGGGGCGGTCCCCAGAAGAAATCCGTGCGGCCGGCTGGCGGGACGGCGCTATACTGACTGTCCAGTGAAGCGAGGACTTGACACATCTGCTAAAAGTTGTCCTGTGGTGACCGAGCCCGGGTGGTTCACCCCAAGGTGGTACGTCCTCCGGACACGCTCCCGGCACGAGAAGGTCGTCCGTGACCAGCTCGCCCAGCGGGAGGTCGAGGTCTTCCTGCCGCTCGCCGAACGCTGGAGCCGGTGGAAGGACCGGCGCCAGCGCATCGCCGTGCCTCTCTTCCCCGGATACTGCTTCGCGCGCTTTCTGCTCACCGAGCGCTACCGGCTCCTGAACCTCGTCGGCGTGGCCACGCTCGTCGGGTTCGCCGGCAAGCCCGAACCCGTGCCCGATCCCGAGATCGAGGCCATCCAGCGGCTCGCGGCGAGCACGCTCCAGTACGACCCGCACCCGTTTCTCACCGAGGGCATGGACGTCGAGGTGGTCCGGGGTCCCCTGGCCGGGGTCCGCGGCAAGCTCCTCCGCAAGGACCGCACGACACGGCTCGTACTCGCCGTCACGCTGATCCGGCAGGCCGCGGTGCTGGAGATCCACCCGGCCGACATCGTGCCGGTCCGCTGAGCCCGCCTACCTGCGGAGAAGCACCCGCGCCTGGCGCGCGGCCACGCTCGTCGGGTAGTCGCGGAGCACGCGCTCCCAGGTGCGCTGCGCCGTGTCTCGCTCGCCAAGCTCGCGCTGCGTGAGACCGATCTTCACGAGCGCGTCGGGCACCTTCCGGCCACGCGGCACGTCGCGCACGAGCGCCTGGAACTCGGCGAGCGCGCCGCGGTAGTCCTTCTGCGCGTAAAAGATCTCCGCCACGAGGAATTGCGCGCTCTCGCGCAGCGCGTGGCTCGGGTAGGTCACGATCAGCTCGTAGAAGAGCAGGACCGCGGCGTCGAAGTCCTTGGCCTGGAACTTCGCCATCCCCACCTGGTACAGCTCCTCGGCGGTCTTGGTCGTCAGCGACGGCGCCTGCACCGGCCCCTCGCCCGGCGGCGGCGGCGCGAAGCCGCTCGGGACGCCCGCGGGTCGGGTGCGACCCTGGACCTCGAGCTCGCCGACGCGCCGCTGGAGATCGCTGATCTGGTCACCGCGCTGCCGAGCCCCGGCGACGAGCTGCGAGACCGCGTTTCGCAGGTCGCTGACCTCGTCCGCCAGCCGGGTGAGCTGGTCCGCGGCCAGCGTCGGCGCGGCGGGGGGCGTCGGGCGCGGTGCCTCGGCGCCCGGCGGCGGGACCTCGACCGTGGCCGGGCGGCGGCCGTCGGTCAGGGCGCCGCACCCCGTGAGCGCGAGCACCGCCAGCACGACAGCGAGCCGTCCGGCGCTCACCACCGCCGCTCCGCGGTCACGCGCACCGACTCGACGGGCCAGCGCGCCGGCGCGCGCATCGACAGCAGCACGCTCGTCTCCCGACCGACCGCAACGTCCACGAGCCAGAGCCAGCCGTCTCCCTCACTGAGGGGCGGATAGCTTCGGAGGATTTCGCCGCGGGTGAAGACCCAGTCGCGGCGCGTCGGCTCGAAGGTGTAGGTCCGCTGGCCGATCACGAGGGTTCCCTCGCGGGTGACGCCGAGCGCCCAGTCGAGCACCTGCCGCGGCGCCGCGCGCGTGAGGCGAACCGGCGCGTCGCGCCGGCCGTCGGGGCGCTCGATGTCGCGGACCAGCGCGTCGAGCGCGGTGTAGCCGACGGGCGCCCGCTCGGCCACCGACAGCTCATTGCCCTCGCTCTGGACCACGATGCGCCCGCGCTCGAGCATCACCCGCGGCACCGGCTGCGCCGCCGCGCTGGCCACCGAGAGCAGGACGATCAGCAGCCCCGGGAGTCCTCGCCACTTCATGCCCGTCTACTCTACACGCCGCCGGGGCCGGGCTCCGGGTCGCCACCCACCCGGCTCGCCCCGGCACCCGGCCCCGCCCGAGGGCTGCGACCGGGACCTCGCCGGCCGCCAGCACGGCATCGGCCGCGTCGATGAGCCGCACCAGGCGTACGCCCTGGCGACGGGCCCCCGTCAGAAAGCCCTCGAGCACCCCCGCGTGCGGCCCTCCCTCCACCTCGGCATGGGCCGTGAGGACGTGGAGCCCCGGACCGAGGGCGTCGAGGAGAGCCCGCACGGGATCGCGCGCCCGTCCGAGCAGCTCGTCCAGGGTCGGCAGGGTTGTCGGGAGCTCGAGCGTCCCCGGCCGGCCGTCCCCCAGCAGCGGGCGGAAGGGCGCCGCGCCCCTCGTGTCACTCGCGTAGCGGAGCCCGAGGGCCTGCTGCACGTCGAGCGCGGCGGTCGTCGTCCGCCAGCCGGGCGCCGCACTCGCGCGAGCGGCCGCGCCGAGCCCGGCCTCAAACGCGCGCGCGGCCTTCTCGAGGTCCGCGCGCATCGCGTCGGCGCCGAGGCGGGCGATGCGGTCCTGCCAGCCCACGTGGTCCCAGCCGTGGGGCGCCACCTCGTGGCCCTCGCCCGCGATCTCCCGCAGGAGCGCCGGCGCCGCCGCGCCGACCAGCCGCGGTCGGAGCAGCGTCCCCGACAGGAGCGTGCGCAGGCCATAGAGCCGGAGGGGGTTCGTCCGCCACATCTTGAGGAGGAATCCCGGCCGGACCAGGCGCCCGAGCGCCGCGCCCGAGCGGTCCGGCCCCATCGTCACGAAGAACGAGGCGCTCACGCCGATCCGGCGGAGCCGCTCGAGCAGCCGCGGCACGCCCTCGTCGAGGCCGCGGCGTGTGCAGACGTCCACGCGGAGCGCTACTGTCGCTTGAACCATTCAATCGTCCGGCGGAGCCCCTCGTCGAGCGGGACCTCGGCCTCCACGCCGAGCAGCTCACGCATCCGGCCGACCGCCGGGACCCGGCGCGGGATGTCCTCGTAGCCCCGGTCGTAGACAGCCTCCTCGGGGACCGAGATCACGAGCGAGGCCGAGTCCGCGATCCGCACCATGCGCGCGGCGAGCTCGCGCACGCTGACCTCCTCGTCGGAGCCCACGTTGATCGCGCGGCCGACGGCCTCGGGCCGGAGCCCGGCGGCCACCGTCGCGCGCACGGCGTCGTCCACGTAGGTGAAACAGCGCGTCTGCGCCCCGTCGCCGATCACCGTCAGGGGCTCGCCGCGCAAGAGCTGACCCATGAAGATCGTCACCACGCGGCCGCGGTCCATCTGGTCCAGGCGCGGGCCGTAGACGTTGAAGTAGCGAAGCACGACGACCGGGAGTCCCATGCGCGCGAACGCGAAGCAGAAGTGTTCGCCCGCCGCCTTCGACGTCGCGTAGCACCAGCGGTCGATCGCGGTGGAGCCGAGCACGCGGTCGCTGTCCTCGTCGAAGGGCACGCGCGTGTTGCGCCCGTACACCTCGGAGGTCGAGGCGAAGACGACCTTCGTCTGGTGACGGAAGGCCGCGGTGAGCACCTCCTGGGTGCCGTTGATGTTGACCGTGAGGACCTGGTACGGGTCGCCCACGTAGTGCTCGACGCCGACGACCGCCGCAAGGTGATAGACGAGGTCGGCCCGGGCGACGAGCCCCTCGAGGATGTCACGGTCGAGCACCGAGGCGCGAACGACCTTGAAGCCCGGGTGTTCGCGAAGATGGCGCACCTTCGTGTCGGGCGCCAGGTCCAGCGCCGTCACCTCGTCGCCGCGCGCGAGCCAGGCGTCGGCCAGGTGCGAGCCCACGAAGCCCGCGCCGCCCGTGATCAGGACCCTCACGCGCCCTCCGCGAGCCGCGCACCGGGCGCCAGGCCGCACCGGCGCGCCCAGGCATCGGCGGGCTCCTCGCACGCGCGCGCGGCCTGGACACGCCGCAGGAGCAGGACGCCCGCGCCGGTCGCGACCGTGACGCCCTCGCCGGGACAGAGCGCGAGCAGCGTGCCAGCCGGCGCGCCCGCCGCGCGGCCGGGCGCGACGCTCGCCGCCCACAGGTGGAGCCGCGCGGCCCCGTCGCCCACGAAGGCACCCGGCCAGGGGTGCGTGACGGCGCGGACCATGTCCGCGATGCGCGCGGCGGGCCACGTCCACGCCACGCGCCCGTCCTCGGGGCGGCGCCGAGGGTAGTGCGTCGCACGCGTGTGGTCCTGGGGCACGCGGGGCGCCGTGCCCGCGAGGACCGCGGGATAGGTCTCGAGCAGGAGGTCCACGCCCGCCGTGACGAGCTTGTCGTAGAGCGCGGGCGCGGTGTCCTCGAGCGCAATGTCCACGGGCCGCTGGGCGACGATGTCCCCCGCGTCCGCCTCGGCCGTCATGTGGTGCAGCGTGACGCCCGTGAGCCGCTCGCCGTTCACGAGTGCCCAGTTGACCGGCGCCCGCCCGCGATAGGCGGGCAGGAGCGAGCCGTGCAGGTTGAGCGCCGCCACGCGCGGCAGCGCCAGGAGCGCCGACGGGAGGAGCCGCCGGTACCAGACCGCGAGGAGCACGTCGGCCGCGGCGCGCCGGACCGCGTCCAGCACCGCGGGCGCGTCCGGTTCGGGCTCGGCGAGCACGGGCACGCCGTGCACGCGCGCCAGCGCCGCGACCGACTCGAACCAGCCGCCCTCATCCGGGTCGTCCGGGTGCGTGACGACGACCCGCACCTCCTCGCCCCGGTCGAGGAGCGCCGCGAGCGCGCGGGCGCCGAAGGTGTGGTAGGCGAAGAGCGCCCAGCGCGCCATCAGTCGAGCACCTCGCTCACCACGTAGCGCGGGCGGCGCCGCACCTCCTGGTAGATCCGCCCGACGTACTCGCCGATGAGGCCGAGCGCCAGGATCTGAAGTCCGACGAAGAAGAAGAGGATCGCGAACAGCGTGAAGACCCCCTCGACCTCCGGACCCACGATGAGCCGCCGCAGGCCGAGGAAGAGGCCGAAGGCCAGGCCAAGGACCGCCACGAGCATCCCCGTCAGGCTCACGACCTGGATCGGCAGGAGCGAGAAGCCCGTGAGGAGGTCGAAGCAGAGGCGCAGGAGCCGGAAGAGGCCGTAGCGGGAGCGGCCGTGCTCGCGGGCGTCGTGGGCCACCGGCACCTCGGCGACCGAGCCCGCGAACGTGTTGGCGAGCGCGGGGATGAACTGCGCCGCCTCCTGGCACGCCACGATCCGCTCGACGACGGAGCGACGGTAGGCCCGGAGCATGCACCCGTAGTCGCGCATGCGCACGCCGACGACGGCGGAGGTCACGCGGTTCACCGCCCACGACGCCAGGCGCCGCAGGACCCCGTCCCGCCGGCCCACGCGGCGCCCTCCCGCCACGTCGTGCCCGGCCGCGAGCGCGGCGAGGAGCCGCGGGATCTCCTCGGGCGGATTCTGGAGGTCGGCGTCGAGCGTCACGACCACGTCGCCGCACGCGCGCTCCATGCCGGCGAGAACCGCGGCGTGCTGGCCCCAGTTGCGGTTCAGGCGCACGACGCGCACGGTCCGGTCCTGGGCGTGGAGCGCGCGCAGGATCTCGATCGACCCGTCGGTGCTCCCGTCGTCCACGAACACGACCTCGTACGCCTCGCCCGTCTCCTTGAGCGTCTGCGCGAGCCGGTGGTGGAGGTCGGCGAGGCTCCGCGCCTCGTTGAAGACCGGGATCACCACCGAGATCACGGCGCCGTCTCCCGGACGCAGAGACAATCGTTGTGCCCGCCGAAGCCGAAGGAGTTCGAGATCGCCGCGCGGATGCGCATCGCCACCGCCCGGTCGGGCACGTAGTTCAGGTCGCACTCGGGGTCGGGCACCCGGTAGTTGATCGTCGGCGGCGCCACCTGGTCGCGGAGTGCCAGGACCGTCGTCGCCAGCTCGATCGCGCCCGCGGCCGAGATCGTGTGGCCGATCATCGACTTCGTCGAGCTGACGAGCAGGCGCGCCGCGTCCCGGCCAAAGACGGCGCGGATCGCCGCCGTCTCGACCCGGTCGTTCATGGGTGTCGAGGTGCCGTGCGCGTTCACGTAGTCCACGTCCGCCGGGGTGAGGCCCGCGTCGGCGAGCGCCCGCTCCATCGCGCGGATCGCGCCCCGCCCGTCGGGGGCCTCGTCGGTGATGCGGTAGGCGTCGCAGGAGGTCCCGTAGCCCGCCAGCTCGGCGAGCGGCGCGGCGCCCCGGGCGCGCGCGTGCCCCGCCTCCTCGAGCACGAGGAAGGCGGCCCCCTCGCCCATGACGAAGCCGTCGCGGCGGGCGTCGAAGGGCCGGCTCGCGGTCTCGGGCGCGGCGTTCTGGCGCGACATCACGCCGAGCAGGCAGAAGAGCTGGACCTCGATCGGCGACACGATGCACTCGGCGCCTCCCGCGAGCGCCACGTCCACCGTTCCCCGCCGGATCGCGCGCGCCGCCTCGCCGAGCGCCTGGGCCGAGGAGGTGCACGCCGTCTGGATCGTCGCCGAAGGCCCCGCAACGCCGAAGAGGCCCGCCAGGCGCGCGGTGAGGTACTGCGGGCACGCCCGATACCAGCGCTCCTTGGCCACCCGCCGCGCCAGCTCGCGCGCGAACCCCGACGGCGTCACGCGCCCGGCGCCGTCCCGGCTCGCGTAGGCGACTGCGCCGAGGTCCCGCAGGTCCTGCCGCTCGCCCGCGGTGCCCACGTACACGCCCGCGCGCGGCGACGCGAGGCTCGCGGCCGCGCCGGCCGCCGCGACGGCGCCGTGAGCTGCGCGGACGCCGACGACGACGCTCCGCGGCTCGTGGGCGTCGAGCCCCGACTCGGCACGCAGCTCGGCGAGGAGGGCCGGGCCGGCGAGCGTCGCCGCCACCTGCGTCGGCAGGCCCTCGGGATCGAAGTGCGTGATCCGCCGCACACCCGACGTGCCGGCAAGCACCGCCTTCCAGAAGGCGTCGGCGCCGACGCCGATCGACGTCACCACGTCGAGGCCGGTCACCACGACGCGCCGGGGCGTGTCAGGCGAGGAGCGAGTAGCCACCGTCCACCGTGAGGACCTGCCCCTGGATCGCCTGGGCCGCCGTGCTGGCGAGGAAGAAGACGACGTCGGCGACCGACTCGGGCGTCACGAGCGCCCCGCCGGGCGTCCGGGCGCGGACGTCCGCCAGCGCCGCCTCGCCGTCCGGCACGAGGCGCCACACGTCGGTCGCCGCGACCGCGCCCGCCGCGACCGCGTTCACCGTGATCCCGCGCGCGCCCAGCTCGACGGCGAGGTACCGCGTGAGCGCCTCGAGCGTCGCCTTCGAGACGCCGATCGCCGCGTAGCCCGGGATCACGCGGCGGCTGCCGAGGCTCGAGAGCGACACGATGCGCCCGCCGGCCCCCATGAGCCGCGCCGCTCCCTGCGCCAGGAGCAGCAGCGGCCGCGCGTTCGCGGCGAGCACCCAGTCCCACTGCTTCGCCGACAGCTCGAGCACGCCCCGGAGGACGCCCGACGCCGCGTTGCTCACGAGGACGTCGAGCCGGCCCGCCACCCGCTCGACCTCGGCGAGGAGCTTCTGCACCTCGCCGGGCTCCTTGAGGTCGGCCTGCACTACGTGCGCGCGCCCGCCCCGGACCTCGACCTCCCGCGCCGTCTTCTCGGCGGTCTCCCGGTTCAGGAAGAAGTTCACGAAGACGCGGGCGCCGTCCTCGGCGAACCGGAGCGAGATTGCGCGGCCGATCCCGCGGCCGCCGCCCGTCACCAGCACCTCGCGCGGCGCGCTCACGCCGGCACCCGTCGCGCGAGGGCGGCGGGCACGCTCCGAAGCTCCCGGGCGAGCCCCGCGAAGCCGTCGGCCGGCCCGTCCTCGAGCGCGTACTCGAGCGTCGCCGTCGCCACGCGCTCGCCGTCGACCGTGGCCCCGGCCACGACCGTCCAGCCCTCCCCGCGACGCTCGCAGCGGACACGGAGCTGATCGCCCGGGCGGACGAAACGGCGGAAGGCGGCGCGGGTGAGGCGCACGAGCCGCCCGCCGCGCATGAACCCGTGGCTCTCCGCGATCAGGAGCCGCGCCGCCTGGTCGAACGCCTCCACGATCAGCGCGCCGGGCAGGATCGGGAACCCCGGGAAGTGGTCGGCGAACACGTCCTCGCTCGCGCTCACGCTCTTGATCGTCTCGATGGCGCGCCCCGGCTCGAGGTCGAGCACGCGGTCGACGAAGACGAAGCGCATGGGTCAGCGCCCGCCGGGGGTGGCGACCGTCGTAGGTCCGGCATGACGTTGACTATAGTCGATGACCATGATACGAAGGCCCAATGGAAGACGAGGTGACGATTTCAAAGTTCAAGGCAACCTGCCTGGCGCTGTTGGCCAAGGTGAAGCGGACGGGGAGGCCGATTATCGTGACGCGCAAGGGTGAGCCGATCGCCGCGATCGTCCCGCCGCCGCCCCCGAAGAAGCCCGAGTCATGGCTCGGCTCGTTGAGCAAGACCGGGAAGATCACCGGGGATATCCTGTCTCCCCCCGTGGCCGAGAGCGAGTGGGAAGCCCTGCGGTCGTGAAGCTGCTCCTCGACACACACATCTTCCTCTGGAGCCTGCTGGAGCCGAGACATCTCTCGGCGCGCGTGGCGGGCGAGCTCGAGAATCCAGTGAACGAGCTCTGGCTTTCGCCGATCGTCATCTGGGAGGTTCTCCTGCTTGCCGAGCGCGGACGGGTCGTGCTGGAGCCTGACGCGACGACGTGGGTCCGCCGCGCCTGTCGCGCGGCGCCCTTCAGGGAGGCGCCCCTGAACCATGAGATTGCGATCGAGAGCCGGGCGATCGATCTGCTGCACCACGACCCGGCAGACCGATTCCTGGCCGCAACCGCGCTGGTACACGACCTCACCCTCGTGACCGCCGACGAACGCCTCCTCCGCTCGCGCCGGATCGCGTCGCTCGCGAACACGTAGCGCACCAGTCATCGCTCAGCGCCCGCCGCCTCGGCGCAGGGCCCGCCAGGCCCGCTCGAAGCCGTCCGCCCACGCGTCCACCACATCGAGCGGCTGGGCGAAGAGCGGATAGGTCTGCGAGCCGACGCAGAGCGTGCTCTCGAGCGCCGCCTCCGCGTTCGGGTAGCGCGCGCGCGACGCGAACAGGGGATGCGCGGGCAACGGGACGGTCTGCCACAGCACCGCTTCGACCCCCTCGGCGCGGAGCGCCTCGAGCAGCCGGTCGCGGAGCCGGGCGGCCGGGACCTCGAGCCCCGCGCGCTCCGGTACCAGCCGTACGCGGTACTTATGGAAGACGTGCGTGCGGTCGTGCGGCACCGCCGGGGGCTCGATCCCGGGCAGGGCGCCGAGCCGCGCTGAGAGGCGCCCGGCGTTCCGCTGCGCCCGCGCGGTCGTCTCCGCCAGGCGCGCGAGCTGGGCGCGCGCCACGGCGCACGTCAGCTCGCCCGGCAGGTACATGAAGCCGCGCACCGTCGCGAGCGCCGCCGCCTCGTCGTCGAGCGGGTGCGTCGGGTCCCACTTCGCGGCGGGTTCGAGCCCGTCGAAGCGCACCCGCGCCGCGCGCGCGTACAGCTCCTCCGCGTCCGTCACAAAGAGGCCTCCCTCGCCGGCCGCGAGGTTCTTCGTCGAGTTCAGGCTGAAGGCCGCCATCGCGCCGAGCGTGCCCGCCGGCCGCCCTCGGTAGGTCGCCCCGTGCGCCTGGGCGGCGTCCTCGACGACCGTGAGCCCGGCCGACTGCGCGAGCAGCTGCACCGCATCCATGTCCGCCGGGAGCCCGTGCAGGTGCACGGGCACGATCGCCCGCGTCCGCGGCGTCACCCGCCGCGCGGCGTCGCGCACGTCGAGGGTGTAGGTGCGCGGGTCCACGTCGGCGAACACGGGCTGCCCCCCCTGGTGGAGCACCGCCTGCGCCGTCGCGATGAATGAGAGCGCGGGCACGATCACCTCGTCCCCGGGCCCCACGCCCGCCGCGGCGAGTGCGACGTGGAGCGCCGCCGTGCCGCTGTTCGTCGCCAGGCAGAAGCGCGCGCCGAGCAGCGCGGCGACCTCGGCCTCGAGCCCGCGCACCTCGGGCGCGCCCGCGCCGGAGAGCACCCCGCGGCCGAGGACGCGGCTTACCGCCTCGAGGTCGGCCGGCCCGAGGACCGGCCAGCGCTGCGGCGCCACGGTGCCGCCCGTCACGCCCCGGCGGCGAGGCGCCCCGCCCCGGTGAGCTCGCCCGAGATGTAGTTGGTCACCGCGCGCACCGTGAACCGGTTCATGACCTCCTCCACCGCCGCGGGCGCGTGCAGGTTCTCGGCGAGATAGCCGGCGAACTTCTCCACCGTGAGGCCCGTGAGGTCCAGGCCCGTGCCGTCGAGGTCGGCGAGCATCCGCTCGGCGACTGCGCGCACCACCTCCGCCTCGTCCCCGTCCTTGCACGGCACCGCGCGGGCCGTCGCGAGGTGACCGAGCACCGCCGACACCGTCGCGGGCGCCACGGTCCGGAGGTCCTCGCCGGTGATCGGCATCCCGTATCGCTCGGTAAGGACCCGCGCGAGCACTTCCAGCTCGCGCCACTCGACGCGCCGCTCCTGGATCAGCCGAACCGGCAGGTCAACGCCGAAGATCTGCTGGCACTTGAAGCTCATGTCGAGGAAGTCGATCGACTCCGCGCCCAGGTCGCGCACGAGCGCCGCGTCGTCGGTCACCGCCGCCTCGTCCACGCCGAGCGACTCGACCAGGATCTTCCCCACCGCCGTCCGCACCTCGGACGGGGTCCACACCTTCGTGGTGTCCGCTTGCATGCGCCCCCCCTAGCCGACGCCGCCGTCGACCGCGATGATCTGTCCCGTGATGTAACCCGCCTCCTCGGACGCGAGGAACGCGGCGAGCGCCGCCACCTCCTCGGGCCGGCCGACCCGCCGCATCGGGATCCACTCACGGATCCGCGCCCCGGCCATCCCGATGAACGGCCGGCTCATGTCCGTCTCGATGAGCCCCGGGGCGATCGCGTTCACCGTGATGCCGCGCGCGGCCAGCTCGTGCGCGAGCGCGCGCGTGAGCGCGTTCAACCCACCCTTGGACGCCGCGTAGTTCGCCTGCCCGCGGCCGGCCCGCGCGCCGAGCACCGAGCTGACGTTGATGATGCGCCCGAAGCCGCCGGCCAGCATGTGGCGCGTCGCGCGTTGGGCGCAGTGGTACGCGCCGTCGAGGTTCGTCCGCAGCACGGAGGTCCATTCGTCGTCGGTCAGCTCGAGCAGGAGCCCTTCGCGGCTCACGCCCGCGTTGTTGACCAGCACGTCAAGCCGCCCGGCGCGCTCGGTGACCCCGTCCACGAGCGCGGCGGCCTGGGCCGCGTCGCCGACGTCCGCCTGCAGGACGAAGCCGTGGCCGCCGGCCCGCTCGAGCGCCTCCAGCGTCTCCTTCGCGCGCTCGTGCTGGACGCGGTAGTTGACGCAGACCATCGCGCCCGCGCGCCCGAGCGCGAGCGCGATCGCGCGCCCGATCCCGCGCGAGGCGCCCGTGACGAGCGCCACCCGGCCCGACAGATCGACTCTCACGCGCTTCCTCCCGGGCCGCGCAGCACGAGCGCCACGGCCTCTCCGAAGAGCCCGAGGGAGAGGACCAGCGCGTGGCGCGGCGCGGTCCCCTCCGCGGCGGCTCCGGGCAGTCTAGCGTCGGCGAGCGCGGCCGAGCAAGCCAGCATCTCCACCGGCCCCGAGGCCGCGCCGAGGTCGCCGTGCAGGCGCTTGCACGCCAGGCGCGGGATCGCGCCGGCGCCGGCGCCGAGGGCCAGCGCCAGTCCGCGCTCCTCGGCCGCATCGTGCGCCGGCAGACCGTCCGCGTGCAGGGCGACGAGGTCAGGCCGCGCCCCCGCCTCGGCCAGCGCGGCCTCGATCACGCGCGCGAGCCCGCGCCCGCGGCGCTCCGCATCGTCCTCGGTCGCGATCCGCCCCTCGCCCGCGCCCGCCGCGAAGCCCACGACCTCGCCGTGGACGCGCGCGCCGCGGGCCCGGGCCCGCTCGGCCTCTTCGAGGACGACCAGTCCGCCCCCCTCGCCCAGGACCTGCCCTGGCCGGCTCGCGTCGTCGGACGCCAGAATGCCCGCGCCCTCGTACATCGCGAACACCAGCTCCTCGAGCGGGGCGTCGGCGCCCCCGGCGAGCGCCGCGTCGAGGTCGCCCTCGGCGACGAGCCGCCAGGCGTCGCCGACGGCGCGCAGCCCGCCGACCGGCCCGTCGGTGATCGCGCGGCAGAACCCGCGCGCCTCCTGCGCGATCGCCAGGTGGCCCGCGGCCAGGTTGGGGAGCGTCTTGAGCGAGAAGTCGAGCGGGTTGATGCTCCGCATGCAGAAGGCGTTGGCGAGCGCCATGTCGAGCGCCCCGGGCGAGGACGCCGACTCCGCCGCCCCCAGGTACTCGGTCATCGCCCCGAGGTCCCAGGCGAGGACGTTGACGCCGAGGACGACGCCGAAGCGCTCCGGGTCGCCCGCGCCGGCGGCCAGCCCCGCGTCCTCCATCGCGAGCACGGCCGCCAGCATCGCGAGGAGCGTCGTCCGGTTGTAGAGCTTCTGCTGCTTGCGCGGCAGGCGTCCGAGGTGCGGCTGGATCGCCTCCGGCGCGACCACGGTGCCGCGTGAGGTGCCGAGGCCGAGCGCCGCCAGGCGCGTGACGGAGCCCACCGCCGACCGCTCCGCTCCGATACCCTCCCAGTGCCGGTCGAGCCCGACGCCGAGCGGCGAGACGACGCCGCGCCCCGTGAGGACCACGCGCCGTCCCTTCAGACCGTCACCTCTCCCGCGAGCGTCTCGAGGCCCGGAACCGCCACGCAGACGTAGACGATCCGCCCGCCGGCGACCGGGCCTTCCGGCCCGTGGACCTCGACCGCGGCCTCGGCCACGTCGGCGCCGTCACCAACCCCCGAGACGCCGCGAAGCCTGGCCTGGGCGATCAGCCGCTCCCCCGGGCGGGCCTGGCCCTCGATCTCCCACTTCGGAACCTTCAAGAGCAACGGCAGCCGAGAGCCTCCAAGATACCGGAAAACCAGGTGTCCGCCTGTCATGGCCGCCAGCTCGAGAAGCAGCGAGTCGGGCACCCGTCCGGGCCCGGTGGGCCCGGTGAAGAAGTCGTCCTGGGCGGCAAACGTCTTCGCGACCTCGATCCGGGGCGAGGCCCCCAACTCCAGGGAAACCACCTGGTCCACGAACCGGTAGCGCGTCACGAGTCGGCCAGGATCACGACAGCGATCGCATGGGTCTCGGTGTGCGACAGGGAGATGCTCGCGAGCCTGAGGCCCGAGCGCTCGAGCGCCGCGCCCGTCGCCCCCTGGAAGCGGAGGCCGGGCGCGCCGGCCGGGTCGCGTGTCACCTCGACGTCGCGCCAGCCCATCGCCCCCACGAGACCCGTGCCGAGGGCCTTCCACGCCGCCTCGCGCGCCGCCAAGCGCGCCGCCAGGTGCGGCCACGGGTCGCGTTGGCTCCGGCAGTAGGCCATCTCGGCCGGCCCGAACGTCGCGGCGAGCAGGTCCTCACGCCCGTCGAAGCGCGCCCGGAACGCCTCCACGTCAACCAGGTCGACGCCGACGCGCAAGCTCCGTCAGAAGAGCACGGCCAGGGCCGCGAACGACAGGAGCGCCGCCCCGACGGTCTGCACCACGTCACGGATCGTCGGCAGCGCCCGGATCTTCTCCTCCTCCTTCAGCGGCACGATGATCGTGTCGCCGGGCTCGACGTCGCGGACGCTGGTGAAGCTCGAGAGCGCCGAGCCGTCGGCCCTGACGATGTGGATCTCCTTCTTGTCCGCCTCGCGGCTGAGCCCGCCGACCCGGTTCAGATAGTAGTCGATGCCCTCCCCCTTCTGCCAGAGGACCCCGGTCGAGGTGCGCACCGCGCCGAGCACCAGCACCGAGGACGGCGGCTCGGGCACCGTGAGCACGTCGCCGCCCACCAGGACGATGTCGCTCGGCGTGCCGGCGAGCTTCGCCGGCACGTCCAGGTTGACCACCATCCGCCCCACGACGACGCGAGATGAAAGTGCCTTGAGGAGGTCACGCCGCGCTTGCAGCGCCTGCTGCTGCTGCGCCGTTTCTTCCTTCTCGGCACCGACCACCGTGGTCGCCGCCGAGGCGAGGATCCGCTGCTCCTGCGCCGTCACGAAGTTGTCGAGCTGCTTCTGCTCGGTCTCGCGGAGCGCGGCACGGGTGAAGAGCGCCCCTTTCAGGAACGCGCGGTCGGTGAAGCCGCCCGCGCGCTTGAGCACCGACGAGAGCCGCTCGCCGTCGGCCACGGTGTAGGTGCCCGGCCGGACCACCTCGCCGGCGAGGCTCACCGTGCGGGCCGCTTTCAGCTCGGTGCGCACCGTCACCTCGTCCAGCGGCCGGAGCGCCAGGTCCGCCTCCTTCTCGCCACTCCACGCCTTTTTCAAGTTGACCGGCAGGATCTCGATCGCCAGGTCGGGTTTGCGCCGCGCCACCTCGACGCGCTCGGGCTGGGCCTCGGGCAGGAGCTTGTCGGCCGGCAGGAGCTGGCTGATCCGCATCATCGGCTTCAGCTCGTAGAGCCCAGGGTACTTCACCGCGCCCTCGACCTTCACCGTGTTGTAGACGCGCGCGTCGCTCCGGTGGATCAGCACGAGGTCGCCCGCGTTGACGAGCGGGTTCGCCTCGAGGTCGCTCTTCAAGTAGTACTGCGTCACGTCCACGTCCAGCGTGACGCGCTCGGCGCTCGGGAGCGAGCGCACGATCTGCACGCGCCGGAGGTAGCTCGCGGGCGTCGGCCCGCCGGCCAGCTCGAGCAGGTCCGACAGGCGCGCGCTGCCGCGCAGCTCGTAGATCGCCGGCCGCTTCACCTCGCCGGCCACCGCCACCACGTCGCCGATCGTCGGTACGAAGATCGTGTCGCCGGACTCGAGGCGGTAGTCGCGCGCGCGGTCGCCCCGCTGGAGGAAGTCGTAGAGGTCGAGGCGGCCCACCATGTGGCCGTTCCGGAGCAGGCGCACCTCGCGAAGCGAGCCGAGCTTGCTGGGCCCGCCCGCGCTGTAGAGGCCGTTCGTCACCGTCGCGAGCGCGGACAGCGTGTAGACGCCCGGCTGGCACACCTCGCCGACGACGTTCACGCGCACCGTGCGGAGGCGTCCCATCGTGACGGCCGTGTTGAAGCCGCGGAAGTAGCGCGCGAGCTGGTCGCGGATCAGCCGGTCGGCCTGGGAGAACGTGAGCCCCCAGATGCGGAGGTCGCCGACCTTCGGGAGCACGATCCGGCCATTGCGGTCCACCGTGCGGACGATCGTGCTGTCGATGCCGCCCCAGACGTTGATCGTGAGGTCGTCGCCGGGGCCGAGGACGTAGTCGGGGCCCACGGGGATGTCGTCCACGGGAGCGAACGTCGAGACGTTGGCGTTGAACATCGCGTAGCCGTACTGGCCGAGGGGCGCGTCGTAGGGGCCGAGGGTGGCGGGCTGAGCCACCTCCCGCTGGGACAGATAGACCGGGTCGAGGTTGAACATGGCCTCGATCCTGGACATCGCTTCCACCTGCGCCTGCTGCGGCTGGGCCGGCTGAGGCGCGACCCGGCCGACCTGGGCCGGCGCTCCCTGGGTCACGGTGGCCTGGGTCACGCCGGGCACGCCGGGCGTACCGGGCGCGAGGCCCGTGGCCTCGGTGACGCGGCTGGCCGGCACCGACACGGTCTGCGGATAGCGCAGCCCGCCGGGCGTCTGGCAGACGTTGGGCACGACGGTAGGCGCGCCGGGCGCCGGCCGCGGCTCCACCGCCCGCTGCTGGACCGGAGCTTGCTGCGGGAGCTGCGGGCCCTGGGGGCTTCCCGGAACAACGCTCCCCGCGCCGTCGACGTAGGCGGGCCTCAGCGCCTGGCCACGGGTCGGCGCCGCGGCGAACAGAAGATCGGACCCAACCAGCGTGACCAGTGTCAGGCCGACGACGAGCTTTCGCATCCCACTACCTCCTCGGATCCGCACCAGTCGAGAACTCGAAAGTCTTCGAATTTACTGAGTATACGGCAGCCCTGGGGGAATCCGGGCAGACTTTGTCGCTTACCACCGGAGCGTCCACGCTGGAAACGCGTACTCGGGGTTGGCCGGGTCGAAGTCCCGCTGGCCGAGCGGCGGGTTGAGCCGGAGCTCGAGGTACGCGTAGTCGCCCACCAGCCGGTCGTCCCAGTCGTAGACCCGCGCCCGCACGGGCAGGCTGCTCTCCACGCTCACGGCCAGCTCGAGCCGGTAGGAGTAGTAGCCGCGGCCCGGGTCGCGCGGCAGCAGCGCCTCGAGCCGGCGCTCCGGCCCCGCCGGGCCCGGCGCCTCGCCGTGGTCGCGCAGGGTCAGCTCTCCTGCCGCGGCCGCGCGGCGCGCGTTGGCGACGATCAGCTCGATCAGCCGCCCGAGGCCGACGTCCGTCACCGGGTGGCGGCTCTCGCGGAGCACCCGTGGGCTGTCGGGCACCAGCGCAAACGTGGCGAGGCCCGTCAGGAACCCCGGCTCGCGCACGAGCATCCGGCCGTCCTCGCGGCCGGGCACGTAGATGATCTCGCGCCCGCGGTGCGGCCCTGAGAGCCAGCGCAGATAGATCCGCCCTGGGCGCTGCCACTTGAGGAGCGCCTCCTCGCGCGGGCGCAGCTCGCCCTCCACCACCTCCTGGCGCACGAAGCGCGCCGTGTACGTCTCGACGCGCCCGAACGCCCGCTGCATCGCCTCGAGGAGCGCGCGTGGCTCGCCGGAACCGCCCGCCGCGTGCGCGGGCACAAGCGCGCTCACGAACCCGAGGAGCAAGAGGAGCCGGCGCCGTGTCACGCCACCACCTCGACGGGGGCGGCCGTGCGGTCCACCCGGTTCCGCTCGAGCGCGCCGAGGACGAACCGCGTGTGCTTGCGGAAATGGAGGAACAGCGCCATCAGCTGCATCGCCGCCTCGAAGTTACGCGGCCGCGTCAGGAGCACGCCCAGCACGGTGCGCCAGAACTCTCCCGCCGTGTCGCGCCCGAACCCGAGCCGCCAGGTCACGGCGCCGAGCGCCGTGATCTCCGTCCAGCGTCCCTTGGTCGAGCCGAGCTGCTTCGGCTGGCGCCGGAGCCGGCGGGCGAGCGTTCGCACCCGGCCGAAATAGCTCCGCGAGCCGTAGAGGCGCCGGACGACCGAGGCGTAGTCCTCGAGGATCTCGGCGCGCGGCCGCGACGGAGTGAAGTTGAGGCCGCTGGTCGCCTGGTCCGCGTCGCCGGGCCGCTGCACGGAATAATCCGCGGGCAGGCGTCCCTCCCGGGCCAGCCGGCGCGTGAGCTGCGTGTTCGGCAGCGCGGTGAGCAGCCCGACCATCGCCATCGAGATCCCCGCGGCCTCCACGCACTCCACGATGGCGTCCGCGGCGCCGTGCGTCTCGCCGTCGAACCCGAGGATGAAACCGGCGGTGACGACCATGCCGTGCGCGTTGAGGCGCCGGACGCTCTCCACGACGGGGTGGCGCGTGTTCTGCCGCTTCTGAGTCCGGACCAGCAGCTCCGTGTCGGGCGTCTCGATCCCGACGAAGACGTAGCGGAAGTCCACCGCTTCCATCAGCTCGAGCAGCCTGGCGTCGTCCGCGAGATTGATCGTGGCCTCGGTGCTGAAGTAGAAGGGGAAGCCGCGCTCGCGGCTCCACGCCAGGAGCTCGGGCAGGAACGTCATCACGGCCTTCTTGTTGGCGAGGAAGTTATCGTCCACGAAATCCACGTGCCCCCGGTAGCCCAGCCGGTAGAGACACTCCAACTCGCGCAGGACCTGCGCCGGAGTCTTCGTGCGGGGCTTGCGGCCGTACAGCTCGATGATGTCGCAGAACTCGCAGTTGAACGGGCAGCCGCGGGAGAACTGGATCCCGACGTGGAGGTATTTCGAGAGCTCCAGGAGGTCGAACCGCGGCGTCGGGCTCCGCGTCACGTCGGGCTTCTCCGCGGAGCGGTAGATCCCGCGGGTGGCCCCGGCCTCGAGGTCCGCGAGGAACTCCGGGATCGTCAGCTCCCCTTCGTCGAGCACCAGGTAGTCCGCCCGGGCGTAGACGTCCGGCTGGCTGGTGGGATCCTGGCCGCCGACCGCGATGCGCTTGCCGCGGGCGTGAGCCAGCTCGATGAGGTCGAGCAGGCTCCGCTGCTGCGGGATCATGCCGCCCGTCATGACGAGGTCCGCCCAGTCGAGCAGCCCCGTGTCCATCTCGTGCACGTTGAGGTCGAGCAGCCGGATCGTCCAGTCCTGGGGCAGGAGGGCTGCGACCGTGGCCAGCCCGAGCGGCGCCGCCGGGTAGCGGGCACCGAACAGCTCGCAGACCTCCCGGTAGTTCCAGTAGCTCAGCTCGGGGAAGCGCGGCGAGACCAGCAGGCAACGGGTCATCGCGGGCGGGCTCCCTGGACCGCGCCCCCGACCCACGCCGGCGGCCCGCTCCGGCGCTCGTCCACGAGCCTCAGGAGCTTCCGCTGCCGGCGGAGCGTGCCCGGCGCGACGAAGGCGAACTCGATGTCGAGCAGCCGCCGGCAGTAGGCGAGCCACGGCTCCGGGTGCCGGCGCTGGAGGGCGCCGAGCACCTCCTGCACCGCGTGCTCCCGCGCCGCGCCGTCGCCCGCCAGCTCGAGCCGGACCTGGATCACCGTCGTGAGGTCGCGTTCGTAGACGCCCACCTGCCAGTCGCCCCCGAGCCCCGGCACGCCCGTGAGGAGCGCGTCGAAGAACTCGGGGTGCAGGTTGCCCCAGGCGCACGAGACCTGCTCGTCGAGACGGCCGCGCAGCGGCGAGAGTCGGCGGAACGGCAGCCCGCACGGGCAGGCCCCCTCGAGCCAGCGGGCCACGTCGCCCGTCCGGTAGCGGATCAGCGGCATGACGCGCCGGCTCACCGTCGTCAGCACCAGCTCGCCGTCGCCGTCGGCGTCGGGCTCGACGATCTCGAGGTGGAAGTCGAACTCGTTCACGTGATAGCCCGAGCGCTGGGTGCACTCGAACCCGAGGATCGTCGCGGCCTCAGTCGAGGCGTACGTCATGCAGAGCGGGGCACCCCAGAACGTCTCCAGCTCGGCGCGCGTGCGCTCGGTGATCCCCTCGCCGCCCCCCATCAGGAGCTTCATCGGCCCGGGCCGCCCGCGCTCGCGGGCGATCTCGGTCAGGCGCGCCAGCCAGAACGGATCGCTCACGAGCACGTTGAAGCGGTATTCCGCGAGCCGGCGGTACGCCTCGAGCGGATCCACGCGACCGACGACCATCGCGAAGAGCGGCGTGTAGCGCACGCCCCGCTCGAGCAGGAGCGAGCCCAGGCCCCAGCCGAGGTCGAGCGTCGAGAGCAGCCGGTCGCCGCGCCCGAGGCCGTAGAGCGCGAGCAGGAGCCCGCCCTGGCGCGCGTTGTACTCGAGCTCGGCGCGGCTCAGGTAGACGCGAGTCACCCGGCCCGTCGTCCCCGAGCTCTCGATCGCCACTTCGGGCTCGTCGGCCAGCAGCGCCTCGGGCCGCGTCTTCAGCACCTCCCCGCTCAGGAAGAAGTCGCCGAGGTCCTCCGGCCGCCGCACGCGCGCCGGGTCGATGCGCGCGGCGGCGAAGGCGTCGCGGTAGTAAGGGGCGCGCGCGGCGACGCGGAAGGTCTCCCTGAGGCCGGGCGCGCGCAGGGCGCGCAGGAGCCCGAGCGGCATCACGCGAAGGAGCGCGAGCGGCAGCCGCGGCCGCCGACGGCCGAGGGCGAAAAGAACTTCCGACACGAGCCGGAGGTTCATCGAAGAACACGCCGGGGCACGCTCGACGGTGACACCCCCAGCAAGCGTGCCAGCGGAGCGCCCTCCAGACCTCCTTGCGGCCTCATCGCGCCCGTGGCCGCTTCCTCTCGTCCTTCGACTGGCGGTCGTTCTTCGTTTGACGCGCGACGTAGTCGGTCAGCAACCGGAATTGCTCGACGAAGGACTGCTCGGTCACCCCGAGCGGGTCTTTGAAGAAGCACGCCAGGTGGGTCATCGGGCCGGCCTCGCCCTTCCGCTGGGCGAATTCGGCGAGTCGCACCAGATCCAGCACCAGGGGCGCGGCCAGGATCGAGTCGCATCCCTGCCAGATGAAGTGCACGCTCATCTTGGTGCCGAGAAAGCCGCGGAAATGAACAAAGTCCCACGCGGTCTTCCAGTTGCCGAGGGATGGGACGTACTCGATGGCCACCCGCGCATGGGGCGTGTAGCCGAGTGTCGCGCCAAGGACTCCGGCCTTGCTGCGCACCTTCGACCGCTTGTGGCGCGGATCGTCGAGCACCCGGCCGTCCCCTCCACCGAGGATGTTGAAGCCCTCCCAGGAGAGCACCTCAAGGTTTCGATAGCGGAAGAGCGGCGCCAGGACGGTCTTCATGAGCGTCTCGCCCGTCTTCCCGTCGCTGCCGTAGAAGGGCACGTGGTGCTTCAGCCCCAGCTCCTGGAGCGCCGGTGTCGCGATGGCCGAGGAGGGCGTGAAGTTCACGTACGCGCAGCCGCGCTCAAGTGCGGCGTAGGCGTAGACCATGCTGGGCGTGACGAGAGCGCCCCGGTCCCGCTGGATCAGCCGGCGGAATCCATCAAGCCGCCGGTGCTCGGGCGCCAGGTCCAGCGGCGGCTCGGTCGAGGCCACGTTCACCGCGATCACGGCATCCAGCTTCTGCTCGCTCCTGAACCGATCGAGGTCGTCGCCCAGTCGCTCGACGGCGGCCGCGAGCGACTCCCTCCGCGGAAGAAAAGACCGGAACCGGCGCGGCCGGTTTGCCGGGCCGCCGCCGTCGGCGAAGCCGGGCCGCACCCGCGCCTCGACCGCTTTGAGGTCGGCCTCGAGCTGCGCCACGAGAGATTCCGCCACCGCGGCGTCGTCGCTCGCCAGCGCGCGCGCGTGGCCGACGAGCCCGGCGGGCGCGATGTCCCACCCACCGAACACGAGGTCGCCCGGCCCGACGAGCGGTAGCCCGGCGAGCTCCGGCAGGTCCGTGACCAACCCACCGCCCGCCGCGAGCCCGCGCGCGATCGCGCGCGCCCCCAGCACGACGGTGGACGCCAGGCTCCCCTGCGCCCCGATCAGCCAGACACCGGCCTTGGCCATTCCGCTAGCCGCCACGAGGAGGCGAGGTCGCGATGCGACACGGGCTCATAGCGTTTCGCGCGCCGGAGCGTACACGGGCACGATCTCGGCCAGGCGCGCGCCCACGCCGGCGACATCGCCCACGTCGGCCTGACGCTCGAGCTCCGCCACCTGCCGCGCGAGCCTCTCGGGATCGGGCACGAAGCTCGGCTCTACCCGGAGAATGCGCTCGGCAGCGGACGGGCTGGCCGCCTCGTCCTTGCCCACCAGCTCCTCGTACAGCTTCTCGCCCGGGCGGAGCCCGATGAACTTGATCGGGATCTCCTCGTCCGGCAGGAACCCGGACAGTCGAATCAGGTTCCGAGCCAGATCGACGATCTTGATGGGCTCACCCATGTCGAGCACGAAGATGTCGCCGCCGGTCGCGAGCGCGGCGGCCTGGAGGACCAGGTGGACCGCCTCGGGGATCGACATGAAGTACCGGCAGATCTCCGGGTGCGTGATCGTCACGGGGCCGCCCGCCTTGATCTGGGCGAGGAACTGCGGCACGACGCTGCCGTTGCTGGCGAGCACGTTCCCGAACCGCACCGCCGAGAACACGCCCGGGCTCTGGCGATCGAGGCTCTGGACGAGCATCTCGGCGATGCGCTTGGTCGCCCCCATGACGCTCGTCGGGTTCACGGCCTTGTCCGTCGAGATCAGGATGAAGCGCTCGACCCCGCTCCGCCGCGCCGCGTCGGCGGTCACGCGCGTCCCGCGGACGTTGTTCTTCACCGCCTCGCACGGGTTCAACTCCATGAGCGGCACGTGCTTGTGAGCCGCAGCGTGGAACACCACCTGCGGCCGGTGCACGGCGAGCACCTCGGTCACGCGACCGACGTCGGCCACGTCAGCCACCACGGCGTCGACGCGACCAGCGCGCGGTTCGGCGCCGAGCTCCTGCGCCACCGCGTGCAGCCCGTTCTCGTACCGGTCCACGAGGACGAGCGTCGCGGGGCCCAGCGCGCTGATCTGCCGAGAGAGCTCGGACCCGATCGACCCGCCCGCACCGGTGACGAGCACCCGCCGTCCCTCGAGCAGGCGCCGCACGGGGGTGATGTCGAGCGTCACCGGGGCGCGCTCGAGCAGGTCCTCCATCGAGAGCGTCCGGATCTCGTTGACAGTGACCTTCCCGCCCAGGACGTCCCGCAGGTTGGGAAGCGTCTGGATCGGGACCTTGAACGGCTCGAGCGCGCGCACGATCGAGCGGATCGCCGCCGGCGTCGCCCGTGGCATCGCCACGAGGACCGCATCGGGCGCGTGCGCCGTCATGAGCCGCGGGACGTCGTGACGCGTCCCGAGGACCTTCACGCCGTGGATCCTCTGGCCCACCTTCACGACGTCGTCGTCCACGAAGCCGATCGGCTCGTACTCGTAGAACGGGTTGTGGCGCATGTCGCGCACGATCATCTCGCCGGCGTCGCCGGCCCCGTAGATCAGCACCCGCTTCTCGCGGTCCGCGCGGTGGAGCTCCCGGTGGATCCGCCGGCTCAGCCGCAGGCCGCTGAGCATGCAGATGAGCAGGATCGAGTCGATGATCGGGACCGACGCCGGGTAACCGAGACCGACGCCCAGGCGCATGAGCGTGAAGAACAGCGTCGAGCTGACGAGCACCCCGCCCACGATGTGGAGGAGGTCCCAGATGCTCGTGTACCGCCAGAGCCCCTCGTAGAGACGGAACGGGACGAAGGTGAGCATCCGGATCGCGAGCAGCCACGGCAGCGTGGACGCGAACAGGGCGAGCTCCCGCTCGCCGAGGGCCCCCTCGAACCGGATCCAGAAGGCCGCGTAGTTCGAGGCCGCGACGAACGCCAGGTGGGCGACGACGATCAGCACGCGCCGGTGCCGCATGATGAAGGATGCCAGGCGCACCACGACGGGCCGCATCAGCCGCGCGACCCCACGGCGAAGAGGACCTTGAACGCCGACGACCGGGCCGGCACGAGCGCCACCGGCGCGCAGTAGGGCGCCATCGCCTCGTGCACCTCCGCTGGCAGCGCCGTCAGCGGCCCCAGGAACACGCGCTTGAGCATCTCCTTGCCCTTCATCGTCCGCGGGATGAGCCGAACCGCCACCGCGGCGCGCTTGATCGAGGACACCACCTGGCCCTTCAGCGAGCCGTTCACGGCCGGATACGCGCCGTAGAGGTCGGTCCGGAAGCCATGCCGGCCCAGGAGTTGCAGCAGCTCGGCGGCCGAGTGGTAGCGCGTGCTCAGCGGGCTCGGATTGAACTCGGCCCAGTCCCGGTTGACCGTGCAGATCAGGAGCGTGCCGTGATCGCCGAGGACGCGCGCGACCTCCTCGAGGAACCCGTCCGCGTCGGCGAGATAGTAGAGCGCCTCGTAAAGCAGCACGACGTCGAAGCTCGCCCCCCGGAATGGAAGCGCGTGCGCGTCGAGCCGCACGAGCGGCAGCCGCCCCCGGTATCGCCGCTGCGCCGTCGCGAGCAGCGCCGCCGTGCAGTCGCCGCCGACGACGACGTCCGCCCGCGCGGCGAGGTAGCCGAGCCCCTGGCCGGCGCCGCAGGCCACCTCCAGCACGCGGCGCCCCACGCAGTGGGGCGCCGCGAACGCGTAGCGCGTGTAGAGCATCGAGAGGGCCTCGCGGGTGACCCGCGTTCCCGGCGCCTCCGTGACCGGCGTGTAGTCTCGCTCGGTCCAGGCCACGGCTAGCGACGCCTCGACGAAACGCTGCGGACGTTCTCGACGACGAACGCCAGGAAGAGGCCGACCAGCAGGCTGCCGACGCCGGCGATCATCAGGCTGAGCCGGAGCCGGGGCCTGGAGGCGTGAAGGGCCGGCAGCGCGGGATCCAGGACCTGGAAGGCCGGCAGGTCCCTCGCCTCGGCGATCTTCGCCTGCTCGAGCTGCTGAGTCAGGAGCGTCACGACCGTCTCGTAGGTCTTCACGTCCCGGCTGTTCCGCGCCAGCTCGAGGCTGAGCTGGGGGACCTTCGCGAAGGGCACGCTGATGTCCTGGCGGCGGCCCGCGTTCCGCGGTCCGCCGACCTGGCTCTCACCGTACTGCACCTGGGTCAGCTGCCGCTTCATCTCCTCCAGCCGCCGCCTCACCGAGATGATCTCCGGGTTGCTCTCGGTCGCGAAGCTCCGCAGGACCTGGAGCTGGACCTCGGCGGCGACGATCTCGCCCTTGAGCCTGGCCGCGGCGTCGATGGCGCCCTTCGTCTGGTCCTGGAGGATGATGGCTTTGTTCTGCTCCTGGAACCGCCGCAGCGCGTCCTCCGCCACCACGAGCTGGCGCTTCGCGAGCCCCAGCTGCTCGCCAATGAACACCCGCTGGCGGCTCGCCTCCCCGCTGCCCAGGTTCGAGATGTAGCGCCCCAGCTCCTCCAGGTAGTAGTTGGCGATGGCCGCGGCCAGCACCGGGTCCTGCTCCTCGACCGTCAGGAGGATCAGGCCCTCCCTGGACACCGCGACCGCCGTCAGTCCCTGCAGGGCCCGGGCCGCCTCCTGCGCGTGTCTGGCCTGGTAGCGCTCCTGCAGCCGGAAGCGCTCCACGACCCGCTCGGCCATGGTCCGGCTCTTCAGCACGCCGATGAGCAGGTCACGGTTCGGCGCCAGGGAGGGGACCGAGAGCCCGGGGATCTGCTGGAGCGCCCCCGACACGGCCAGCGAGGCGGCCAGCCCCCCACCGCTCTCCCGCGGCACGAGCACGCTCGCCGTGGACTCGTAGATCCTGGGCTGGCGCACGGTGTAGAAGAAGACGACGACGACGCCGACGGCGACGACGCCGATGATCAGGAGCGTGTGGCGCCAGATGACGCGCGCGTAGTCGAGCAGGGTCAGCGGGCCCGGCTCGGCGGCCGGAGGTTTCATCGGTTACGTCTCACGTACGGGTTCCGCCCTTCGGGCCACAGCCCTGGAGTTTAGCAAGCCATCCCCCGAAAACCCGAGAAAGAAGACCCGGTCCTAGCCGTAGAAGGCGCGGATCGCCGCGACGGTCGCGTCCACGTGCTCCTCCGTCGTCTCCGCGCTCATCGGGAGCGAGATGACCTCCTCGCAGAGCGCCTCCGTCTCGGGCAGGTCGGGCCCCGGGAGCCCGAGCCCCTTGTGCTGCCAGACCGGTTTCGACCAGTGCACGAGCGTCTCCACCCCCTGCTCACGCAGGAAGGCGCGGAGCGCGTCTCGCCGGTGGGCTCGGATGACGTAGTTCTGGAAGCTGTCGTGGTACCCGTCGCCGTCGATGGGCGGGAGCGCCACGCCCGCGAGGCCCCGGAGCCCCTCGGTGTACCGCGCCGCCATCGCCCGCCGGTGCTCGATCCAGCGCGGGAGATGGCGCAGCTTCACGTCCAGCACGGCGGCCTGCACGTTGTCGAGCAGCGCGGTGTAGCCGTGGTGGTGAAACTCCCCCGTCTCCCGGTCCTCGCCGTTGAAGCGCAGCAGCGTGACGGTGCGCGCCACCTCCGGGTCGTTCGTCGTCACGGCGCCGCCGTCCCCGATGCCGCCGAGCGCCTTGAAGGGGTAGAAGCTGAAGCAGCCGGCCGCGCCGAACGAGCCGGCGCCCCGGCCGCCGAAGCTCGCGCCGAGCGCCTGCGCCGCGTCCTCGATCACCACGAGCCGGTGCCGGGCGGCGAGCGCGGACAGCCGGTCCATGTCGCACACCCGGCCGTTGAGGTGCACCGGGATCACGGCCCGGGTCCGCGGCGTGATCGCGCGCTCGAGGCAGGCCATGTCCATGTTGAAATCCTTCCCCACGTCCACCAGCACCGGGGACGCGCCGGCGTGGACGACAGCCGAGATCGTCGCCACGAACGTGTGGCCGACCGTGACGACCTCGTCGCCCGAGCCGATGCCGGCGGCCAGCAGCGAGAGGTGCAGCGCGTGGTAGCAGCTGTTGACGCCGACCGCATACCTCACGCCGACGAACTCGGCGAGGTGCTGCTCGAAGCTTCGGAGCTGCCCGCGAAGGACGAGGTCGCCCTGGGCGAGCGTCCCGATGATCGCGGCGTCGATCTCGTGCTTCAGCCGGCGGTAGTGCTCACGAGGATCGACGAACGGAACTCGGTAGGCCACTGTCCTCCTCCTCGAAGTCGGCCCGCGCGCGGCGAGCCGTCAGAGCCAGCATGACGATGAGCACGCTCGACACCGCCGTCACGATCACGAGATAGAGCACGACCCATCGGAGACCGCGGAGCCCGAGCACGGTGCCCGTGCCGGCCGTCCCGGCCAGGACGAGCCGCGCCTCGCGCGTGCCGAAGGCGGTGTCGGCCAGCCGGTCGACCGGATAGGGCAGCCGGCTCAGGAGCCCGAACCAGCCGTTCAAGGCCCCGAACCTCCGGTCGTCCTCGTAGTCGAGGAGCCGGTTGTTCAGGCGGTACCAGTGCCACGGCATCGCCGCGAGAAACCCGAGGAAGCTTTCCTCGGTCTCGGCGCGCAGTCGGGCATTGCTCCGGATCCGGATCGGCGCCCCGTCGCGGCGCAGCTCACGAAGCCTCGCGAGCGACAGCGGCTGCCCCGACCCGTCGGTCGCGTACCCGTTCAGGTTGGCGTCGTAGTACACCCACGTCCGATACTGCGGCGAGTACACCTCCACGCCGGAATGGGGGCGCGAGCCGGACGGACGGAACCAGATCACCTGCCGGGTATCGTACCCGAGGCTCCTGGCCAGCGCGGCGATGAGGAACGACATGCTGCCGCAGTCCCCCGGACGCCCGCTCTGCATCTGCGCGAAGAGACTGGTCAACTGGAGGCCACTCATGGCCTGCCCCGGGCCGCGGTCGATACGCGCGAGATAGATGGCGTCGGAGAGAATCCGGAGCCGCTCGAGGTCGTCCTGGCTCGTCAGCGCGACGGAGGCGAACGGCCTGAACGCGGCGAGCTCCTCCGGACGGTCCTGGCTGTACCCGAGGCCCGCGAGGCGCTCCGGGGGCGCGTCCGCCTCGGCGGGCGTGCGCGCCTCCTCGACCCGGAAGATCAGCAGGCGCGCCCGGTGCCAGTCCGCGGCGAGCCACAGGAGGAGTCCCACGTGGCAGACAAGGACCAGGAGGAGGATCCGCCGGGCGCGCCGCCCCGTCGTCGACCTAGGCACGGGAGCCCGCGGCCTCCAGCAGCCGATGCACCGACGCGAGGATCCCCGTCTCCGAGAGTCCCGCTCCGTCCCGCAGGAACGCCTGGCTCCCCGCCTGCGACGCGAAGGCGGACGACAGGCCGAGCCGGCGGAACGGCACCTTGACGTCGGGCCGCTCGGCCAGCACCTCGGCGACGGCGCTCCCCAGGCCGCCGATGACACTGTGCTCCTCCACGGTGAGGACGGCCCGCGTCTCGACGGCCGCCGCCAGCACCGCGTCGACGTCGAGCGGTTTGAGCGTGTGCATGCTCAGGACGCGCGCCTGGGCGCCGGCGGCGCCCAACTTCTCGGCGACGCGCACGACGGTCTCCAGCATGCCGCCCGTGGAGATCAGCGCGAGGTCCCTGCCGGGCCGGACGATGATCGCTCGGCCGATGCGCGCCTCCGCGAGCCCCGTGTGCACGGCGGGCTCGCCGGCCCGGCCGAGTCTGAGGTAGCAGGGGCCCGCGTGCTCGGCCACCGCGTGCGTGAGCAGGCGGGTCTCGACGGGGTCGCCGGGAACGACGACGGTCATTCCCGGGAGCGCGCGCATGATCGCCAGGTCCTCGGTGGCGTGGTGCGACGCCCCCAGCGAGCCGTACGCGAAGCCGCCGCCCACCGCGACGACCTTCACGTTGGCCCTGTGGTAGCACACGTCGTTCCGGATCTGCTCCAGGCACCTGAGCGTCGGGAAGTTCGCGATGGAGTAGGTGAAGACGATCTTGTCCGAGAGCGCCATACCTGCCGCGACGCCGGTCATGTTCTGCTCGGCCACCCCGACGTTCAGGAAGCGGTCGGGGAACCGGCTGGCGAACGGCTCGACCACGCCGAACCCGAGGTCGCCGACGATCAGGTGGACGCGCGGATCCGCCTCGGCCGCCTCCAGCAGCGCCTGGAAGAACGCGCCTCTCACTCGTTATCTCCCAGCCCGGCGAGCGCCCGGCCGAGATCCTCGTCGGAGGGCGACCGGTAGTGCCACAGCAGGCGGTCCTCCATGAAGTCGACGCCCTTGCCCTTCACCGTGTGGGCGACGACGCAGGTCGGCCGTCCTGGCTCGAGCGGCACCCGGCTGAGGACGATCTCGATCTCGGCGAGATCGTGCCCGTCGATTTCGACCGCCGTCCAGCCGAACGCCCCCCACTTCGCCGCGAGCGGCTCCAGGTCCAGCACCTCCTTGACGGTGCCCAGGCTCTGGATCTTGTTGTAATCGACGATGACCACGAGGTTGTCCAGTCCGTGGTGCGGGGCGAAGAGGGCCGCCTCCCAGATCGAGCCCTCGTCGCACTCGCCGTCGCTCAGTACGGCGAAGACGCGATAGCTCCGGCGGTCGCGCTTCCCCACCAGCGCCATGCCGCAGGCGATCGACAGCCCGTGGCCGAGCGACCCGGTGGAGACCTCGACGCCCGGCACGCCGCCGTGGGTGATGTGACCGACCAGCGGCGAGCCGTCCTGGTAGAACGTCTCGAGCACCGCGACCGGGAAGAATCCGCGCTCGGCCAGGGCGGCGTACAGCCCGGCGCAGCCGTGGCCCTTGCTCAGGATGAACCGGTCGCGCTCCGGCCACTCGGGCCGCGCGGGGTCGACGCGGAGGATGCCGCCGTAGAGCACCGCGAGCACGTCGGCCACCGACAGCGAGGACCCGACGTGCGCGGCCTTCGACCGGTTCGTCATCCGCAGCACGTGCCGGCGGATGTTGCGGGCCAGGACCTCGTAGCGGCTCATCGGCGTCTCCCGTCCTCCTTCCCTGCCCACGTCAGGTCCGTGTCGTGCTTCCGTCGGGCCGCACGCCGAGCGCCACCAGCAGCGTCCGGGCGAGGATCACGAGGTCCGTGCGGAGCGACTGGTTGCGGACGTACTCGAGGCCCAGGCGGATCTTCTCGGGCCGGATCGTCTCGCGATAGGTCCGGTGCGGGTCCGGGCTCCCGCGGAGCAGCTCGCCCTCATTGTGGAAGCGGAGCGAGGCCCAGTCGGTGATCCCCGGCCGCACGCTCAGCAGGAGTCGCTCCTCCGCGGCGTAGAGCTCGACCTCCTGGAGGACCTCCGGGCGGGGCCCCACCAGGCTCATCTCACCGACGAGCACGTTGATGAGCTGCGGCAGCTCGTCGAGCTTGTACCGCCGCACCCGGCGGCCGATCCGCGTGATCCTCGGATCGTCGTCCGCGGTCGACGGGGGTCCGATGCGGTCGGCGTCGACCACCATCGAGCGGAACTTGAGGATCCGGAAGGGGCGGCCGTGCCGGCCCGCCCGGAGGCCGCGGTAGAAGACGGGACCGCCATCCTCCAGCTTGATCAGCACGCTGATGGTGACGAGCAGCGGCGCCAGCAGCAGGAGGCCGGCCGCGGACGCCGCGACGTCGAGCGCGCGCTTCACGCCTGCGTGCCTCCGGCGTGCGCGGGCCTGAGCCCCGCCCACGAGCGCGCGGCCAGCCGCGCGAGGTTGCGGGCGCCGACGACGACCGCCAGGGGCAGGAGCAGCCCGAGACGTCCCACGCCGCGCCAGTTGCGCGTCTTCACGTCGGCGAGCAGCTTCGCCCCATACACCCGGCCGAGGACCCTCGCGACCGGGAACCGATATGCGTCGCCTCGAAACCGGGGACTGCCGGCCCACCGCGGCGCCGCCAGCACCCGCACGGCGGGCGCCTCGAGCCGGGCACCGGCGCTGCGGCGATGGATCTCCTGCACGTAGCCCACGTAGCACGCCAGCCCGTCCAGGATCCCGATGGCCCGGGCCGTCGCCGCGAGGTAGTCCCAGTCGAGCGCGGCGGACCGGAGCGCCGTCGCCGCCGAGAGGACCTCCGAGAACCGCAGCGAGAGGTGCACGTAGATCCGCTGGAGCGCCTGCACGAGCAGCTGGTCCTCGGGAGACGGCACCCACGTCCGCACCCCGTCCACCTCGAGCGGCTGCCGCCGCCGCACGAGCTGGGCGGGGTAGGCCGCGTACTCGCCGAGCAGGCCGAGACGGCCGTGATGCAGCTCCACCGGCGACGGGCAGCCGGGAACGACGAAGGCGCGCTTGCCCGCCACCCGGTGCGTCAGGCTGCCGCGGCCCGGCATGGCGCCGAGCCGCGCGGCCAGCAGGCCGTCCACGCGGCGCGACCGGTCGAGCACCAGGAGATCGACGTCGTGGCCCATGTCGGGGAAATGCTGGAACGACTTGGTGAGGACGAAGTCCACCGCCGCGCTCCCGCAGATCTCCGCCAGCCGCCCGATCACCTCGACCGTCGACCGGATCCTCGCCCTCTCGGCGGCGACGGCGCTCGCCCACGGGTCGCGCGGCGCTCGAATGCCGCGCGCTTGCAGCCGCTCGTCCACGCGGACCAGCACGACGTTCCTCCTGGCCAGACGCAAGAGCGCCCGCCAGTCGGTCGGCCGGTTTGCGGCGTCCCACGGCGTCGGCCCGCCCAGCAGGAGGCTCAGCGTCTCGAGCCCGAGTCGTTCCATGTCACCAGCTCGCCCGATGACACCGGCGGGCCCAGGCGGGCGCCGAGGGTCACCTCGAGCGCCTCCAGGGCCGCCTGCCCGTCGTAATTCTCGATGACGAGGGCACCGGGGACGGCGGCGAAGATGCGCCGATAGACCCCGCGCCGCCAGTGCATGTAGTCCACCGGATACTCCTGCTTCCTCGCGTACGCGGTCTCGGGAGTGACGTCGACGAAGACCGGCGCCGCGGGCCGCGGCACCAGGCGCAGGACGACGGCGATGTAGAGCCAGGCCAGACGGCCGTCGGACGCCAGGTCGGCGAGCGAATCGTAGAAGTATCGGTCCACGACGAGCACCCGGCCGCGGACGCGCCGCTCGTAGAGGCTCCGGCAGGCGAAGGCGACGACGTCGAGGGGCAGCACGCACGCGCGGGTGACCGGATGCCGCGCGATGGCATAGACCAGCCGCCGCGCCAGGTGGCCGCGGCCGCCGCGGCGGTCGGCCGAGACCGTCCCGCCCGGGCTCCCGCCGCGGCGGCGCCGGCCGAGCGCCGCCCTCACGCGGTCGCGGCACCAGCGCGCGAGCGCGTACATGGTGATGTCGTCGTACATCGTCAGCACGGTGACGGGCTGGCTCCGCTTCTCCAGGAGCCGCCGCGTCGCGTCGATCAGCGTGGTCTTCCCGCTCCCGTCCAGCCCGGAGAACGTGATCAGCATGGCGTCACGCCGCCCTCAGGCCCGGACCGGCCGCGCCCCCGGCCGGTGCAGCCGCAGCACCCGGTAGTTCAGGAGGGCGGCGTAGCCGGCGAAGGTGACAAGGAAGGCGAAGGCCACGTGGAACGCCGAGGTGGTGTCCGCCCACAGCATCCCGCCGAAGATCACGCCCTCGAGCGCCAGCGCCGCCACCAGGCTCTCCACGTACGCGCGCTTCTCCTGGAGCGCCAGCAGCGCGCTGCCCGCGTTGTCGATCAAGCTGTAAGGGATCCCCGCGAGGAGCGTGACCCGCGCCGCCGGGATCCCCGAGGTGTACGCGGGCAGGAGGGCCGTCACGGCCGGGGCGAGGAACACGAGCCCGGCGAGGATCACGGCGGTCGTCGCGGCGAATGCAGAGAGCTGGGATCGGAGGAAGAGCGCGAACCCGTCCTCGGCTCCTTGGCCCGCGCCGTGCAGGAGCGACATCCGGGGAACGAGGACCCTCCGCACGGCGGTCGGGATCACGGCGATCTTTCCCAGGATGAGCGTCGACACGATCAGGACTCCGACCTCCTCGACCCCGACCGACGCCGCCAGGAACACGCGCGCCGTCATGACGAACGGGGCGTACGCGACCGCGGAAACCAGCAGCGTCACCCCGAGCGGCACGATGCGCGCGCCCGCGGCCACGTCGACGTCGTGGACCCGGACGACATTGCCCCGCAGGTAGTCGCGTCCGCTCCACGCGATGGTCAACAGCTCGGCGCCCATCAGGCCGAGGAAGAACCCGTAGGCGCCGAGCAGGTACACGCCCGCGACCTGCAGCACGCACGCGAGCCCGGCGAAGCCCAACTCGACCGCGCCGAGCCTGCCGAAGTCGTGCTCCACCGCGTACTCGGTCGCGAAGAACTGGCGCAGCCCCCACAGCACGATGAGCGAGCCCGCCAGGAGCACCAACCCATTGACCTGCGCGCTCGCTCTGGAGAAGACGATCGCGTAGACGACGACGGTCGCGAAGGCGAAGACGGAAATGGACACGCCCAGCGTGAACACCGTGCTCTTCAGCGTCCTCGCGTGTCCCGGGTTGCCGGCGCCGCGATGATACGGGACCACGACCGTGAGCGCCTCGGCGAGACCCAGGCCGAGATAGCGGCCGACCTGGGGGATGACCAGCATGGTCGCGCACAGCCCCGCCAGGTACGGCCCGAGCAGGTTGGCCGTGAGGACGGCCCGCACCACGTCGAGGACCGCCGTGGCCAGCGAGGACGCGAAGAACCATCGCGCGTCACTCATGCACGACTCGCCGGCCGTCCCGGGGCCGGCGCGCTCCGTGTCCGCTGCCAGAGCCCGCCCAGCCGCCTCCAGACGATCCGCGCGAGCCCGACGATCGAGCCCAGGCCGTACGCCAGGTGCAGGGACAGGAAGATCAACGGCAGCACCAGCGCGTACCTCGGGTCTCGCTCGCGGACGGCGATGCGCAGCGAGACGTACGTGTTGAGCAACGCGTAGCTGCCGAGCACGAGCGCGAGCACGCGAAGCCCGACCGGGCTCACGAACGACAGGACCGCTCCCGCCGCCACCGAGAGCACGAAGCACAGCGGAACGACGTGCCGCACGGAGACCGGGAAGTTCGGCACGTGGTTCAGCGGCAGGAGCACCCACATGCCGTTCCGGAACATGTGCGTCACGAACTCGACGTACCGGGTCCGCATCAGGTAGTGACACTCGATGCTGGGGACGAAGAGCGTCCGGTAGCCGGCCCGTCGCAGTCTCCACCGGAAGTCAAGATCCTCGCTCCGGTCCAGATGCTCGTTGAACAGGCCGATCGTGTCGAAGACCTCCCGCCGGCAGCAGAAGTAGGCGACGTTGATCTCCCACCTCGGCGTGGCGAGCACGGGCCCCTGCCCGCTCAGGCGCGTCAGCCGGTAGTACGCGTTGCCGACGCCGAAGGCGACCGAGGTGGCGAAACAGATCGCCCGGCCCACGAGCGTCTCGTCGCGGGACACCGTGATCCAGCGCCCGCCGACGTTGTCCGCCGGGTACTCGTCCAGCGCCCTGACGCACTCGGAGATGTAATTGCGCGCGTAGGTGCTGTGCGCGTCCATCCGCATGATGATGTCGCCGGACGCGTGAGTGATCGCGATGTTCAGCGCGATCTGCTGCTCGCGGCGCGGGTTGTCGAGGATCCTGAGATACGGGCGGCGCCGCCGGTAGTCCTCGAGGACCGCCCGGGTGCCGTCCTCGCTCATGCCGTCGACCACGAGCACCTCGAGCCTCTCCTTGGGGTACTCGTTCTCCTCGATGGAATCGAGGCATCGCGCGATGTAGCGCTCCTCGTTGCGGCACGGGATCACGATGGACACGACGGGGAGCGGCGCGTCCGCGGGGCGGCGCCGGTCGCGGGTCGCCACGGCCGCCGCGCCAACGCCCTCGGCCGACTCCGACGCCAGGCGCCGCCCTCCCCACGCCACTTCCGCCAGGGCGGCCAGGGAGCCGAGGCCGTACGACAGGTGCAGGGCACCGAAGACCAGGGGCATGACCGCCAGGTAGCGAGGATCCCGTTCCCGCGCGGCGATCGTGGCGGAGGCGACCAAGTTCGCCAGCGTGTACGCCCCGACCACCGCCCCGAACAGGAGCCCGAAGGGACGCGCGACAAGGGCGAGGAGGCCCGACGTCAAGAGCGCGGCGACGAGGGCGAGGGGCACGAGATGCCGCACGGACACCGGGATACCGCGCGCGTACCTGAACGGAAGCACGGCCCAGCGCCCGTTCACGAAGGCGTGCCGGGCCACCGACGTCAGATCGGACCGCGCATAGTAATGGCACACGAGCGACGGCACCATGAGCATCTTGCCGCCCCGCCCCGCCAGCCGCCGACTGAACTCCACGTCCTCGCTTCGCGCGAGCGCCTCGTTCCAGCGCCCGATCCGATCGAACAGCTCGCGGCGCCAGCATCCGAACAGGACGGTGTCCACGAGACGCGGGGCGTCGCCGCCGCCCGGGGGCGCGACCCGGAAGTTCGAGTTACCGACGCCGAACGGCACGGACATCGCGGTCGCGATCGCCTTTCCCACGAGCGTCGGAATCCTCGGCAGCGTCAGCAGCCGCCCGCCCACGCAGTCCACGCCGCGCTCGTCGAGGTAGCGGACACACTCGGAGATGTAGTGCTTCGGGCACACCGCGTGGGCGTCCATCCGGATAATCACGTCGCCCTTCGCGTTCGCCAGTCCGAGGTTCAGGGCGCAGGGGATGGTCCTCTTCGGGTTGTCGTACAGCCTGACCGATGGATGCCCGGCCCGGTGTCGATCGACGACGTCCCGGGTGCCGTCCTGGCTCATGCCGTCGACCACCAGCACCTCGAGTCGGTCCGACGGGTAGTCGTTGGCCAGGATCGCCTCCAGGCAGCGGCCGATGAACTGCCGCTCGTTGCGGCACGGGATGATAACCGAGACGAACGGCGTCATGCGAGGAGCCTCGACGGCGCGTGCGCGAAGCGCCGGAAGAACCGCCGCCAGAGCTGCGCCTTCGGCGCCTCGTGGTACCCGCGCTCCTCGCAGGCGGCGAGGAACATCGCGAAGCGGGGCGCGCGGCCACGCGCCATCGCCCGCGCGACCTGCCGGTACTCGAAGAGCGCCTGCTCGATCAGGCAGGTCGCGAACAGCTCCGGCACGAGCGAGCGATCGATGCCGAGCGCCCGGCAGTAGCGCACGAGGCAGTCGGCGACGAGCCGGCTGTAGGCGCTGGGCTGGAGGAAGGTGGACTCGAACATGCGCTCGAGGCCGGCCACGCCGTGCTCCCTGCGGACCTGCAGGCCGTACGTGGCCAGGAAGAACACCAGGTCGTGCAGCGGGAGGCCGACGGGTCGGCTGAAGGTCCAGTCGATCACGCCGATGCGCCACTCGCCGTGCCGCCCCGAGAGCAAGATGTTGTGGCGACAGAAGTCGCCGTGACGGACCACGAGCGGCACCCAGCACTCGCGCCGCCGCTCGACGGCCCGGCGGAGGTCTTGCAGGTAAGACTGCTCCTCCCGCGATGGCTCGAACACCTCGAGGAACTCGGCGATCGGCGCCAGCGCCAGCTCCGCCCAGTCCCCGGTACGCGCCTCGCGCCCTGCCGCGCCGCCCCGATGGCAGGCGATGAGCCAGTCGACGGCGAGCGCCATGTCCCGCCTGGCTCCGGCGAGCTCGGGCAACCCCTCGGCCGAGAGCGTCGCGGCCATCGGGCTCCCCTCGAGCATCGACTCCACGAGCACCCAGAACCCGCCGACCGGCCCACAGAACAGGACCCGCGGGACGGACGACCGGAGCTCGTCGTCGCGCGCCTGCAGCGCGTCGAGCACCATCCGCTCACGCTCGACGAGCTCCCGCTCGCTCGCGTCGCGCTGGATCTTCACGACGAACGCGGGCCGCCGTTGGCCGCCGAGGAACCCGAGCAGCGTCGTCGTCCCGCCCTCCACCGAGCCCGGGATGCACAGGTAGCGGATGTCCTCCGGCCGCCCCCCGGCCAGGCCGACGAGGTCCACCTCGTCCCGGAGCCGACGGCCGAGCGTCTCGATCACGGCGCACCCGGCGACGGAGCCCGCCGCGGCCCGCGGGTGGCGATGATGCCGAAGCCGCGCACGAGATGTCGGGCGAGCGGCCTCAGCCCGAGCCAGCCGCCGAGCCGGACGGCAAGCTTCGCGAGCCGGTACTCCACCGCGTACAGCCGTTTGACCTCGGGCGAGACGGCGTCGAAGAGTGGGAACACGCACTCGAAGAAGTACTCGAGCAGGGCGCCGTCGTCCACCGGCACGTAGAAGAGCGGGATGCCCTCGTGACCCGGGAGCGGGGCGTAGAAGCGGATCTCGGCGAACCCGGCTTGCGCCAGGATCCGGCGGTAGCCTCGCTGCGAGCACGCGAACCCGTCGCGGGGCGTCCAGGGGCGGAGCAGGCGCTCGTAGCTCAGGCGATTGGGGACCCCGAGGTACGCGCCGCCCCCCTCCTTGAGCACGCGGTGCACATCCTGCGCGACGGCGCGGAATGCGCCGCGCCCGTCCGCCCCGGCGGCCCGGAACTCCCAGTCGCTCGATCTCGCCACGACCAGATCGAAGCCCTCGGCCGCGAACGGGAGCGCGCCGCCCCGTGCGACGCGCGTCGGGACCAGGTTGGCGATCCCGTGCTCGGACGCGCGGAGTTCCAGCAGCCGGACACGCTCCGCGCTCGTGTCGACGACGTGGACCGTGGCGAACATGTCGCACAGGGCTGCCGGGACCGTCCCGAGCCCGCACCCGAGGACCAGCGCCGCGTCGCGTCCCGTGCGCGGGAGGAGAAAGCGCCAGTCCGCCACGCGCTCGTCCTCGACGACACCCGCGCCGGACGAGACCCGGGTGCGCATGAACTCGAACATCGCCTCGTCCCACCCCAGCGCCTCGGCACGCCCGACGAGCTGCCGCATCTCAGCCTCGGGCGGCCACGGCATCGTCGTCCGCCCGCCGCATCAGGCGCTCGAGGTCGTCCAGGAGCTTCACGCCGATCGTCTCGAACGTGGCGCCTCGCGCCAGCCGGTACCCCTCGGCGATCAGGCTCCGCCTGAGGTCGCCGTCGTCGACCACGCGCTCGACCGCCGCCGCGAGGGCGGGAGCGTCGCCGACGGGAACGAGAAGCGCCGTGCGCTCCTGCTCGAGCGCCTCGGCGCAGCCGCCGGCCGCAGTGCTGACCAGGGGCACGCCGTGGGCGGCGCCCTCGACGATGCACCGCGGGGTCCCCTCGGCGTACGAGGAGATCACCTGCACGTCGCTTCGCAAGTACACCTCGCGCATCCGGTCGAAGGGCACCCAGCCGATGAAGGTCACGACGCCCTCGAGGGCGAGGGCCCGGGCGCGCGCGCGCAGCGTGTCGAGGTAGCCGGGCTCGCGGGCCTTGCCCACGATCTCCAGCCGGACGCGCCGCCCGCGCGCGCGCAGGAGCGCCACGGCGTCGAGCAGCGGCTCGATCCCCTTGCTCGGCAAGAGCCAGCACACGCGGAGGAGACGGACCTCGTCGCCGCCGCACGTGTCCTCCCGCTCGACGAGGTCGCCCAGCCGCAAATGCGGCGTTCGCATGCGGAGCACGGGCACGCCGCTCCCGTGGTGGCGCTCCTCCAGCTCCCGGCTGTACGCGTAGACGAGGCTCGCGCGCCTCGCGCAACGCCGCTCCTGCCCGACGAGCCAGCGGACGGCCCAGCGGTAGGCCAGCCGCGCGAGGCCCCGGCTGGCCCGGATGCGATCGGACTGGGCAAGGCTGTCGCCCGCGACGACCAGCACCAGCGGCTTCGCCGCGCGGTTCACGAGCGCCGTGACGAGCGACATCATCGGCGAGGGCAGGCGCACGAGGACGACATCGTGCGCGGCGATCAGACGCGCGGCGCGGCGCCGCCACGCCAGGACGCGGCGCGGCCAGAGGCGATAGTAGGCGCCGTAGCGCGCATACGGATCGTGGTGCTCGACCCGCATGTCGCCGAGGTCCACCCGCCAGCTCTCGCCCGTGGGCACGACGCGGCCGTTCCGCACCGGCGCCCAGAGTGTCACCTGGGCGCCCTGGGCCGCGAGGAGCCGAGGCAGGCGCACCCACGTGTCGACGGCGTAGTAGTGGCCGTCCACATGCTCGAGCAGGCTCTCGCTCACGATCAGGAGCTTCAGGCGTGTCCCTCCGACGCCACGGTGAGCGCCTCGTCGACCCGCGCCCGGCCGTAGGCCTGGCGGTGCCACTCGTCGAGAAAGAGCAGCTTCCAGAGACGGCCGGTGTGGTCGGCCCCCGTCCGGTGCGCCTCGAGGAGCCGCTCGAGGCCTTCCGGGTGGAAGAGCTGATGGACGAACGATTCCGGCGCCGTGAGGCGACGCTGGACCCAGGCCGCCGTGGCCGGGCGCCGCAGCCAGTGCGGAAGCGGCGGCGTGAAGCCCATCTTCGGCCGCCGGGCGAACCGCCGCGTGAGCCGCTCGGCCAGCAGCCTCTTGGGGATCGCCTTCGGCTCGGCGCCGTGCAACAGCACGTCGGCCGGGAGTGTCCTCACGCAGTCGAACAGGTCCAGGTCGAGGAACGGCGAGCGCGCCTCGATCGAGTGCGCCATGGAGGCACGGTCGATCTTGACCAGGAAGCCCTGGGTGAGCCGCTCGAGCGTGAGGTTGAGATAGCGCTCCAGGTCCGTGCGGCCCGCGGCGAGGAACTGGGCGTGCAGCTCGCGGTCCACCTCGTCGGCGCCGGTCGCGCGCCAAGCCTCGGCACGCATGGTCGCCTCGCGCCACCGGCGCGTCCAGCCGTCCCGCAGCAAGGAGGAGAACAGCTCGGCGCCCGACGTACCCAGCGCCAGTGCGCCATACCCGAGCTCGCGCAGCCGGCGATGGCGGTGGTGGACCAACCGGCCGACCAGGAACGACGGCACGAGGTCACCGGTCCCCAGGAGGCCCCGCAGCCGCGCCCGGAGCAGGAAGACCCTCACGTCCTTGTAGCCCGCGAAGACCTCGTCGCCGCCGTCGCCCGTCAGCGCCACCCTGACGTGGGGCTTGAGGCCCGCAAACAGGGCCAGTGTCGGGATCGCCGAGTCGTCGCCGAACGGCTCGCCGTAGGCCCGGACGAGCCGCGCGAGCGCCACCGCCGGATCGTCCAGCGTGACGGCGATTTCCTCGTGAACGGACCCCGCTCGCGCGGAGACCTCCCGGGCGTACCGCGCCTCGTCGAAGGCCGTCTCCTCGAACGTCGCCACGAACGTCCGCACCGGTCGCGGGCTCTGCGCCGCCGCCAGGAGCGAGACGAGGCTCGAGTCCACGCCACCCGACAGCAGGACGCCGACCGGAACGTCGCTCTGGAGCCGGCGGGCGACGGCGGCCTCGAGCAGGCCACCGCACTGCTCCCGCGCGAGATCGAAGGACACCGCGCCTCCGGACCCCAGCTCGAATCGCACGTCACGATACGGCCGCTCCCGCACGAGGCCCTCGAGCGGCTCCACTTCCAGCACGTGTCCCGCGTCGAGGCACCGGACCTTCGCGTAGACGGAGCGGCCACGACGGAAGTACCCCTTGAGGAGGTAATGGGCCAGCTCGGACGGGTCCGGCTCAGGCCGCCCGCTGAGCCCCGCGACGAGCGCCTCGGGCTCGGACGCGAAGACAAACCGGGCGCCGTCCGCCGCATAGTAGAACGGCTTCTTGCCGAAGGGGTCCCTGGCGCACAAGAGCCGCCGGCGGGCCGCGTCCCAGATCGCGAACGCGAAGAAGCCGCGCAGCCGCGGGACGACCGCGTCGCCCCACGTGCGGTATCCCTCCAGCAGCACCTCGCTGTCGGACCGCGAGCGGAAGGCGACGCCAGCCTCCTCCAGCTCGCGCCGCAGCTCGAGGTAGTTGAGGATCTCGCCGTTGAACACCAGCACGTAACGGCCGCCGGCCAGCATCGGCTGACGGGCCGCGTCCGACAGGTCGATGATGCTGAGCCGCCGGTGCCCGAGGCCGACGACCGCGTCGCTCCACACGCCCTGGCCGTCCGGCCCCCGGTGCTCGATCAGCCGCAGCATCGCGTCGAGGCGCGGCAGCTCGGCGGCGACGCCCCGGGCCGTCGCGATCCCCGCGATCCCGCACATCAGGGCGCCCCCTCCCGCCCCGCGCCCTCGGCCCGGCTGATCTCACACGAGATCAGGAGCAGCGCCGTCAAGAGCCAGAAGTGGACGCTCGCGTAGACGTTGATGAACACGAAGTAGACGACCATGCTCATCCAGCTCGCCTGGGCGGCGCGCGCGAACCGGGCGAGAGGGCCCCGCGGCCGCGAGCGGAATATCTCCCTGGCGATCAACAGCAGCACCCCGAGGAACATAGCCCCGCCGACGAGCCCCAGCTCGCTGAGCACTGTGACGTAGTCGTTGTGCGTCAGGCGGCCTGCGTAGTAAGCCGCGTTCGCCAAGCCGACGCCGACGAGCGGCGTCCGGAGGAACGCCTCCACCGAGTCCCGGACCGCGGCCCACCGGGCTTCGTACGAGTGCAGCTCGGGGACGTCCTCGGGACTGTAGATCGACACGAACCTGCGCCCGATCTCGGTCAGGTCCACCTCGAGTGTGATCAGCCAGAGGGCCACCACCACCACCGCGGCCCCGCCGGCGAGGAGCCACACCAGCAGCCTGAGCGCCTCTGCTCTGCTCTCCCGCCACGTGGCAATCGCCGCATAGAAAAGTCCAACGACCACCGCCAGCCACGCCGAGCGCGAGCTGAGGTAGAGGATGGCGACCAGCAGCGTCATGACCGGCACCATCGACAGGAGCTTCCGCCTCGTCCGCCGGAGGAAGAGCACGGCGTAGGGGAAGCAGACGGCCAGATACCACGCGAGCTGGTTCCGTCCCCACCGCGCCGGCGTCTCGACATTCGTGCCGAGGTACAGGGCTCCGAACACGAACGCGTACACGTACATGAGGTAGGCCACCAGGAGCGCCGAGGCCCACAGCGCCAGCCCGGCCATCCCCTCGAAGAGCTTGCGGTCTCTGGGGAAGAACGCGAGCGTGCCCCAGAAGCTCAGCGCGGCCACGGCCAGCTTGATGGCCTCTCGACGCGCGTTCGCGTAGTCGATGGACCACTGGAGCGAGAAGACATGCCACGCGAGGAAAAGATAGACCATGATCAGGAGGGGCCGGTACTCGGGCGCGACGAGCGGCCGCGGGAGCCCGGGATCCCGCATCAGCCACATCACCGTTCCGACGGCGACGATTATGGCCAGTAGCACCATCGGCAGCGCGATGTAGCCGAGCACGTTGACGTGGACTCGCAGGTAGTCCACCCCGAACAGGGGCAGCGTCAGCCCGACGCCGAGCCAGAGGCCGCGGAGGAGCTGGGTGCCCGTCATCGAGGGAACGCTGAGCAGCGTTCCGCCTTGCACGCGCACGCTCGGTGTCACGGGGACGGTGCTCATCAGGCACCCCGCAGCCGGTACACCGCCAGGCCGATCCACTCGCGGAGCGCAAAGCTCGACGTGGCCAGCGCCTCGTAGGTCGGCACCAGCGTCCGGACGCCGAACCGCTGGGCTCCGGACCGGAAGTCGCAGGGCACCGGCACCACCTCCATGGCCAGGCGCGCGAAGGAAGGGACGGCGCGCGGCATGTGCCAGGCGGAGGTCACCAGCAGGATCCTGTGGGTCCGCCTGCCGGGAAACTTCTCGTCGAGCAACGCCCGGACCGCCAGGCCGCTCTCGTAGGTGGTCCGCGACTGCCCCTCGAGCCAGAAGTCGTCCGCCGGGATGCCGAATCTGAGGGCGTAGCGCCGGGCCAGGTCGCCCGGGCGAGCGAGCGCGCCCCTGGGCGCGCCGCCCGAGAAGATCAGCGGCACCCGGCCCTCGAGCTCCCAGAACAGCTCGACACCCCTCCACAGCCGCCGCCATCCGGGGCCGTTGAGCTCGGCCCGCTCGGGGGGCGCGTCGCTGGCCGCTCCTGCCAGGACGACGATCGCGCTGGCGCCGTCCGGCCGCACTGCCTTGTCCGCCGCGGGAGCCTGGCGCTCCAGCGCGTCGACGAGCAGGCTCCCCAGAGGCCAGGTCGCGGCCAGGTAGTAGACGGCGAACACCCCGATCAACGCGCCCGCCACCGCGCGCGCCCGCTGCCGGAGCGCGAGGACGATGCACCCGAGCAAGCCGAGGGCGACCAGCCCGGCGGGGAGAAAGAACGGCGCGAGGAGGTTCGAAATCGTGTACAACGCGATGACCTGGTCGTCAGACGCTCACACGATAGAGATCGATCCACTTGGCCAGACTCAGCGCGGCCCACGCGGAACGGTCGTAGGGACCGCGGCGGCCGAGCGCATACCCGACGAAGTCCATGCCGGTCAGCTCGGCGAACAGCTCCTTCTTGTCCCGGAGCGGCTCGAGGTAGGCGTCCGCCCGAGCGCCCCGCAACCACGCGCCGAGGGGAATCGGCCGCCCCACCTTCGCCTTGCGCCGCAGCACATGTTCCGGGACGACGTCGCGAAACACGTCGCGCAGCACGCCCTTCGGGCAGCCGTCACGGAACTTCCAGTCGAGCTGCGCCGCGCTCGCGAGGTCCAGCACCGACGTCGTGCACAGCGGCACGCGCGCCTCCAGGGAGTACCGCATGGACGCGCGGTCCTCCATCTGCAGTAGCGCCGGAAGCTGGATGCGGGTCTCCGCACGGAGCATGAAGTCGTGCAGCGAGTCGGACTGCGCGAGGAGCTCCAGGTACGTCTCCAGGGCCAGCTCGCGGAGCCCGTCCACGAATTCGGGGCTCGCGTCGTCCGCGGGCGCGAACGGGTCGAAGCGGCAGAGCTTCCGGAAGTAGGCGAACTCGACCGAGGCGTCCCCCGTGGCCATCATCGCGTCGAGGAAACCCTCCCAGCCGCGCAGGAACTCCCGGGCGTTCTCGTGAAGACCGGGTCCGCCAGGGCGCAGCGCCCCGATCGCCAGCAGATACGCCGCGAGATTGCGCACATAGCCGAAGAACATCTCGTCCGCGCCCTGTCCGGAGAACACGACCTTCGATTCCTCGGCCGCCATGCGGTCCACGATGAACTGGGCGACGACGCCGGGGTCGCCCACGGGCTCGTCCAGGTAGAAGATCGCCTCGTCCAGCACGCCGAAGAACGCCGCTTCGTCGATCGTCGCGACGCGCAGCCGGACGCGCTGGCGCTCCGCCGATTCACGAATGAGCGGCCACTCCGGGTCCGTCTCGCCTCCGACGAGGCTCGACACGCACACGATCTCCCTCGCCGGATCGAGCCGCCGCGCCAGACCGAGGAGCAGGTTCGAGTCAAGCCCGCCGCTGAGGTGCATGCACCACGGATGTTCCGTGTCGAGCGCCAGCCGTACATGCTCCGTCACGCACTGGCGAACGGCTTCCGCGTACTCGTCGTAGTCGTGCCCGGGCAGCTGCGTCCGGGTCGGCGCGATCCGATGGGCGCCGACGAGCAGGCGCGTGTGGAAGTCGAACTCGAGGACGTGCCCGGCGGGCACTTTCGCGACGCCCCGGAACAGCGTCCGCGTGCCGAGAATCGTCTGGAAGACCAGATAGCGGAGGACGCTTCCGCGATCGATCTGGGGGGACGCGCCGCTCCATGCCAGCAGCGCCTTCTGCTCCGAGGCGACCCGTAGGCCCGCTGCGTCGCGCTGGAAGTAGAGTGGCTTCACTCCGAGGCGGTCGCGCGCGAGGACGATCCGGTTCGCCCGCTCGTCGATGACACAGACCGCGAACATCCCTTCGAGCCGCTCGAAGCACTCCCGGCCCCATGTTTCGTACGCCGCGAGGATCACCTCGGTGTCGCTGCTGCTGCGGAAGGCGTATCCGCGGGTCGCGAGCTCGCTTCGGAGCGCGCGGTAGTTGTAGATCTCCCCGTTGAAGAGCACGGCGACCGCACCGTCGGCGGACATCATCGGCTGCTTGCCGCCGGCCTGGTCGACGATCGAGAGCCGCCAGAACATGACCTCGTAGCGCGCGCGCCGAAGCGTTTGGTAGTCATCGGGGCCGCGGTGAGCCAGGGCGGCAGCGAAGCGGGCGTCTCGAGTCCCTTGCCGGAGATCCGGGCCATCGCCGAAGGCACTGAAGAAGCCGCACATGCTCAGGTCGTCTCCCTCAGCAGCGTGCCCAGCGGATAGTCGCGCTGGAAGACCCGCTCGCCTGGTCGCACTACGGTGCGCCAGGGATCGTAGAGCCGCACCCGCACGTCGTCGTGCTCCGGCAGAGCCGCGGCGAGGATGCGCCGGTACTCGGGATCGTTGTTGAGGAGCAGCACCGCATCGAAACCCCGGAGATCGAGCGGCGTGTGGGCGAGGGATAACCCCAACGCCTGAAGGACGCGCGGGCTCACGGTCCGGTCGTGAACCAGGACGTCTGCGCCCGCCTTCATCAGGATCTGCACGATGCGCACGCCGACGGATCCTCGCGTGTCGTCCGTCTGCGGAAGTCCCTTGAAGGCCACGCCAACCGCCAGGACGCGCCGCGCGTCAGCGACGAGCTCGAGCACGTGACGCTCCTGGAACTGGATGATCTCGTCGTTCAGGGCGTACTGCTGCGCGGGATAGTCGGCCAGCCCAGGCCGTCCGAGACTCGCGTGCAGCCCGTCGTGGAGGACCAGGCAGTCCTTCGGGAGGCAGAAGCCGCCCACGCCGGGCCCGGGAGCGCTCAGGAATCCGAGCCGCGGGTACTCGGCCGTGATGGCCTCGATCACGCGCTCCTCGCTCAGATTCCACTCGTGGCACAGCACTCCGAGGAAGTTCGCCAGATTGAACTGCACGAGGCGGGCGAAGTTAGTGAAGGTCTTGGCGATCTCTGTCGCCTCGAAACTCGGCAACGTCAGGCAGGGCATACGCGCCGCTCGGAACAGCGCGAGGGCCCTGTCGAGCGATCGAGGGGGGCCACCGACGAGCTGCGGCAGCCGCGCCAGCTCCTCGAGCGCCGCGCCGGAGAGCGTCCTCTCAGGCGCGTTGACGAGAAAGAACGCCTCGTCGACCTCGCCCCCGAACCGCTTCTCGAGAACCGGCTTCACGTAGGAACGCGTGTACCCGACGGGCACGGTCCCTCGAATCATCACCATCGGTGGCTCGCCGCCCACGCCCTGCACCTGGTCCAGGACGGCCAGGAAGCCGTCGGTGTCCCCGGGGAAGTAGGAGATTGCGATGATCCATGCCGGCGCGCCCGCCGGGCAGACGGTGGACACGCGCAGTCTGCCAGCGGTGACGCACCGTCTGAGCGCGTCGCGGATCCCGTTCTCGAACATCGCGGTTTCGCCTCGGCGCAGCTCGTCGATCTTCCGCTCGTCGATGTCGACGGCGAGCACGGACACGCCGCTCGAAGCCATGTGGACCGCCAGGGTGAGACCGACGTAGCCGGCGCCGACCACGACGACCTCCGGCACATCGTCTCTGACCATCGCTCCTCCCTCGTCTCCTGGCGTCATGCCTGGAGGGGCACTTCTTCGCCGGGCCCGACCGCGCGCAGATCGCCCTCGACGACCCGGCGGATGCTCTCGTGAAACCGCGCGCCGGCCTTGCCGGCATCGTGATCGCGCCGGACCTTCTCCATGCCCGCGCGGCCCATCCTCTCCACGAGCGCCGGATCCTTGAGAAGAGAGCCGATCCTCTCGGCCAATTCCCGGGTATTGCGCGAATCGACGATGTAGCCCGTCATGCCGTGCACGATCGCGGTCTCGGCGCCGCCCCCCGTCCCGCCGATCACCGGCAGGCCGTTGCCGGCCGCCTCCGAGAAGACGGTCGGGCACCCCTCGGTGTCCCCATTCTCCAGCATCATGTGCGCGAGCACGAAAACATCGCACTGGCCGTAGAGATCGGCGACCTCCTCCTCGCCCAGGCCGCCACGAATCGCGACGTGCTCGGCGAGGCCCTCACGCGCCACCGTCTCCTCCAGCCGCTGTCGCCACGGGCCATCGCCCACGATGCTGAGCCGGATGTCAGGCAGCTCCCGCCGCAAGAGCGCCACCGCGTCGATGAGATGGTGGAAGCCCTTTCGCTCGACGAGCCGGCCGACACTCAGGACGTGACGCCCGTTCCGCCGCCACACCGTGCGCGGTCGTAGCCGGATCGGGTTGATGCTCGAGGGCACGACGTGAATCCGCCGCGGGTCGACTCCGATCGAGGTCAGCACATCCTTGCAAAAATCGCAGACGACGACGAATCCGGCCGCCCGACGGTGCGTGAGCTTCAACCACTGCCGCTTGACGGAGTTGCGCCATCCCTTGCCGTGCAGGGTGAGGGTGAACTCCTCGGCGTTGCCGAGGCCGATGACGGGCACCCTCATGATCGCGCCGAGGAGGAACAGCCAGCCGTTGGCGAAGTCGAACGCCCCCGCGACCACCGCGGTGTAGCGCACGCGCAGGAGTCGGAGCGCGCACCAGCCAAGCATGTACCCGTACGAGACGAGGAGGTCGAGGTGAGTCGGATTGCTGGTGTTCGAGTCCCACAGGAAGCGGCTCCGGAAGACGCCGTGGCGCGGGCCGATGACCTCCGCGCACCCGGGCTTCAGGGCACCCGTCAAGACGTCGAACGGCTCCGGGCAGTTCTCGACCATGTTGTAGGTCCAGACCTTCGACCCGCCCACGAAGGGCGGCGGGTACGCCGGGCTGACCACCAGATACTTCCTACGCGTCAGGGGTCCGCTCCTTCAGTTCCTGCTCGAGCCGGTTCTCGACACGCAACCGCGGGTCCCGCACGACCGCGGGGAGCCACTCGTCGACGCGCCGTGGGCGGTAGTCGGGGAGGAGGCGCCGGAGCTTCGTGACGTCGACCGCCAGCAGCTCACGCTCGAGCCGGCGACGCCGGCTCGCGACACTGCAGATCTCGATACTGCGCCCGGCAAGGGCCAGGATCTTCCGGGCGACCTCTTCCACCGACACGGGCGCGTGCCCCGTGCCCACGTTGACGGTCTCCACCCGGCCGCGTTCGATCGGCCAGAGATCCACCAGCCGTGCGATCGCCCACGCGATGTCGTCGACATGGATGAAGTCGCGCCGTGGTGTCAGGCTCCCCAGTTCGAGCGCCGGCGCGCCGCTGCCGACCTGCTGGAGGATCGTGCCGAGCAGCTTCGGGTTGGTCTCGCCAACCCCCGCCGCGTTAGCCGGCCGGATGTTCAGGATCCGCAGGCCGTTTCGCTCCGCGTAGTACTGGGCCAGGTCCTCGACGTGTTTCTTCGTCAGGCCGTAGAAGTCGCACGCGCCAAGCGGCGAGGCCTCCTCCACGTGCGGCCGCGACTCGGGGGCATAGACCGACGAGGTCGAGAAGTTGACGAAACGGCACTCCCCGGGGATCCGCGATACCAAGTTGAGGGCCGAGATGACGTTGGACTGGTACGCAATATGCGGGTACTCCTCGCAGAGCGGGATGTGCGTCAGCGAGGCCAGGTGGATGATCGCCTCGAACTCCCCTTCCCTCACCCGCCGGTGCAGGGGGGACAGCTCGGCCAGATCCGTCTTCACCAGCTCGACGGAGCCGTTCGCGCACAGAGCGTCGACGTCAGGGGACGTCCCGAAGTCGAGTCGGTCCGCGACCGTGACACGATCGGTGGCTGCGAATCGCTTCACGATGGCGGTTCCGATGAATCCCATACCGCCGGTGATCAGCACATGTCGCATTCGCGTTACGCGCCCTTCCTGACGCACACGAACCACTTACCCAGGGACAAAGGATCTTCCCAGCTTGAATCCAGGACGTAGACCGTCGCATACGTCTCCCGGAACTTTAGCAGCCACCACTCAAGCGAATTATTGAAATAGCTCTGATTAAGGACGATCCATCCCTCATCCCTGCCGCTTCGAGACGTCGGCACCTGGTGAAATGACGCGTTTCGAGTGATTCGATGCGTCTCTCTCACCACGGCGGTGATCCCTTCTTCGGTGAAATGCTCGAGCGAACCGATCGAGTAGGAGTAATCGAACGCATCGTCGCAGTACGGAATCGCCGTCGCATCGCATATCGTCAATCGCGAGGCAGGCGCGCCTGCCTCCACCGCCCTGCGAATCAAATATGCGGAGATGTCGCAACCATACACATCGCGCTCGAGACGAGATCGCGCCGTGACCAGCGATTCGCACGGCCCGCAGGCAATATCGAGAATCCGCCCCCGGCAATTGATCAGCAAGAATTGGATCTCGTTCCAGACGCTCCCGACGCCCCACACGCCCACGCTCGCCGCGAATTCAGGAGTCGAATAGACGGCCAAGTCTTGCATCGATCCGCGTCGCATAGCACTCCGCCTGATCCGCGCGTGGATCCGAATCCGCAAGTACAGATACTTAAGGTGCTTGATCGCTGCCAGAGTCCAGTCGAACAGACGCTCGATCATAGCGACCGCTATCGTCCGCTAGTATCGCTTGATTGCGAAGCCGACGCCGTAGCCCAGCTCTTCGAACGTTGCAGTCATGAACCGTCTGCTCCTCTGCAGATACCGTTCCCAGACCTTGCGCAAGCGCGGGTGATACGGATTACGGATGTCGTCGAAAACCAGGAAACCGCCGACCTTCAATCGGGGGATCACGTTGAGAACATCGATGCGCGCACCGCCGGCCGAGTGATCTCCATCGACAGTAATGAGATCGAAGAAGGCATTCGGGTGTCGTCGAAAATACTGTGGCACTGTCCGGCGGGAGTCCCCGCTGATGAGCTCCACGGTCCCCGCGTAGCCGACCTTCTTGAGCTCTTCTTGAACGAACTCGGGCCCCGGATTTTCAATTCCGACGTAGTCGGCAATCCAGGCATCGAAACCCACGAGCTCGGCCCGGGGGTGCGTCGCTGCCACTACAGCCATGCTCCGACCTCGACGCACACCGATTTCCAGGTAGGATTCGACCTTGATCGACTGGCAGATCGCGAGCAGCACTGTCAGGATGTCGGCGTACTTCCAGCGCGCCCGAAAACGATCCAGTCCGGCCTGGTAATACTCAAGCGTGAAGTCTATGAACTTGTCAGCTGTGAGCATCTTCAGGATTCCCATCACGCCCGAGACCGTCTCCGCCGATGAACACCTCTCAGCGAATGTTGCGGGGCCTGCGAGATTCGGCTCGTACCAGTTCGTGCCGCGTTCGCGGAACGTCGTCTCGTCCTGAAGAGGGACACCCCGCCGATATCGCTTGCGAATCTCACGTGAGATCTTGCTGTGGATCCGCTCGATCATCGCTGACTCCTACAGCGATGCCACGGTGTCGACAGCCCGGCGCATGTTCCTCAAGCTGTCGCTCTTGAACAGTTTGTCCGGGCTCAAGGTACGAAGCGGTCGGGTGTTGGCGCGAATCTTCTCAGCGATCTCCGCAGCCGTTGACACCAAGAACGCATGGTCACCCTCTATCAGTCCGTTCATCTCCGCATACCATCCCGCCTCGACGACGAACGTGGTGAGATCGAAGGCCAATCCCTCGAAGAGCCCTCCTGAGTTCGTGCCGATCTGGTAGGCGCACATCGAGAAGTACTCGAACAGCGAGACCGCATTACTGTCGATGACCGTGATGTTCGACGCCGTCTGCAACTCTCTCGGGTATCGACTCCGCCAGTCCGGATAGTCCTCGATACGTAACTTGTAGAAGATTCGGTAGTTCGGGAGCAAGCGCGCCAACTCAATCGCGATTTGGACGAGGATGTCCTTCTCGAACAACATCCCGATGACGATGATATTCCGTCCGCGATCACATTCGGACCGAGGCGTGGTCGCAAGTCGCGCTTCAAGGTACGGGTAGCCAACCGGCACAACCTTTGCCGGTAACCGGTATTCGGGCGTCCAATAGTCGCCGTACGAAAAAATATAATCCGATCTCAGCGAGACCGCATGCGCCTTGGGATCGTCGGGATAGTTGTAGAGAATGTTCAGGAACGAAACCAGCGAGTGCTGCAGATCCACCGTCCGGATTCCCATCTCTCGGGCAGCGGCAATCGCACCCTTCATGTCCCCCGAGTCGGTGTAGACGAGCATCCGGGGCCTATATTTCCTGAATAAACGCAGGTATCGCCGGTACTTCTCGAGCTGCAGCGCGAACACGCTCCTGGCCAAGCCGTGTACGTCCACGGCTACCCCGAGTTCCTGCCGGATCGTCGCGGCGAGCGACGCCATGAGGGCGCGCTCACGCCCATCCCAGCGCACTCGCATCGCCTTGAGGCGATCCAGGAGGTGGAACGGCCGGAACCGGAGGATCCGGCACGGGTACGCCCCGTCATCGATCTGCCGGAGCAGCGACGCATCAACCAGGAGGATTGAGTACGCTTCCGCGAGCTCGTAGATGAACGGGTACATGTGGGCGTTGCGGTGCTTGCCATCAATCAGAACCGTCCGGTCGTAGTTGACGACGAGGATGTCGTACGGACGCGCCGGGGTGAGCAGCTCGCCGATGAATGATCGGGCCAGTGGCCATGTCTCCCTGACATAGTGCTGAGGTCTGAGCATCCGAGGATCGCGGTAGTTGTGCGTCGAGTACACGCACTCGTAGAACACCGCGTAGCGGATGTAGTCCCAGAAACAATGCCCGCGGACCTGCAGCGAGAACACGTCGTATCGCGTCTCGAAGGCGAGGAACGCCCTTACGAGTCGCTCGATGTCAGACATGCTCGACACGCTCAGCTCTGCTGCTCCAGCTTCTTGAGCGCGGTCCGGTACTCCTGCCACTGGCCGATGTCGGTCCAGGACTGCGCGCTGACCGGGTACACGCCGACCTTGCCGCCGGTCGCCTTGACGCGCGCCAGCAGCTCGGGGAAATCCGTCTTCGTGTCGGGCGGGATCAGGTCGATCACGCCGGCCCGGAGCAGGTACATCCCGGTGTTGGCGAGGAAGTCGAACTCCGGCTTCTCCACGATGGCGTCGAGATACCCCCCGTTCTTCACCTGCAGCACGCCAAAGGGCACCGAGACGTGCTGCATCGAGCCAACCACGGTGACGTCGTTGCCCCGCTGGAGGTGGAAGCTGTAGATGTCGGCGTAGTCGGCCAGGATCAGGATGTCGCAGTTCGACACGAACAGGTGGGGCGCCTCGATCAGCGGCGCCGTGAGCCGCAGGCTGCCGGCGGTGCCGAGGAACTCGTCCTCCCAGACGAACTTCACGCTGTGCGGGCAATCGGCGTGATCGAAGTAGGACTGGATCATCTTGCCCTTGTAGTTCAGCGTCAGGTAGAACTCGCGGCACCCGTGCTCGGCGAAGCGGTCCATGATCAGCTCGATGATCGGCTTGTCGCCGACCGGGATGAGCGGCTTCGGCAGGATCTTGGTGAAGGGCTCGAGCCGCGTGCCCCGCCCGCCGGCCATGACCACGACCGGCAGGCCCAGGCCGGGCTGCGCCGGCGCGGACTCGCCGGAGAAGACGTCCGTCCACAGCAGCACGTCCAGCACGGCGTCGTCCTGGTCGAGGACCGGCACCGCCTCGATCTTCTGGTGCAGCATGAGCTCCCGGATCGCGGCCGAGTCGGTGCCCTTTCGCACCGCCTTCGGCTGCCGGTTGCACACCCGGTCCACGGGCTCGTGCAGCGAGCCCTCGCCGAGGATCCACCGCCGGATGTCGCCGTCCGTGAGCGCCCCGCGCAGCCGCTGGCGCTCGTCCACGACGAAGAGGATCTTGGCGCCGGCCAGATCCATCTGCTTCAGCGCCTCCCGCACCGGGAGATGCTCCTGGACGAGCAGCTTGGCGACCTCGCTCGGCATCATCGGCGTGCTCCGACAGGCCGCGGCGTGATCGGCGCCTCGACCGGCCACCGGTCAATCAAGATCGTCCCATCGCAGGATCTCGTCCGCGGCCTTGCCGACGCGGAGCCGCCGGCCCAGCACGCGATCGACGGCGCCGGGCTCGATCCCGCCCGCCGGCCGCTTGGCCATCACGTCGGTCGCCGCCAGGCGGGCGCCGGCGACCAGCGCCCGCGTCAGCACGAGGCTCCGCCGGACCTGCTGCCTGATCTGCAGCTCGGCGGGCGTCGGCCGCTTCTCGCCGTCCCCGAGCGCCCGCTCGATGTTCCGGATCGAGCGCACCATCTGCGCCAGCTCGTCGGGCTCGAGGGAGCACCGGTGATCGGGCCCTGGCAGCGTCCGGTCCAGCGTGAAGTGCTTCTCGATGACCTCGGCGCCCAGCGCCGTCGCCGCCACGGCGACCTCGATACCCATCGTGTGGTCGGAGTAGCCCACCGGGAGCCCGAAGCGCTCCCTCAGCGTGACCATCGCCCTCAGATTGACGTCCTCGAACGGGCACGGGTAGTTCGTCGTGCAGTGGAGCAGCGTCAGCGGGACCGTGGCGGCCGCGCCCCGGATGGCGCCGACGGCCTGCTCCACCTCCGCGAGGTCGCTCATCCCCGTCGAGAGGATCAGCGGGCGTCCGAACGCCGCCAGGTCTCTGAGGAAGGGCAGGTTCGCGACCTCACCCGACGGGATCTTCACCCGCCTGACGCCCAGCTCCTCGACGAGGAACCGCGCGCTCTCGGGGTCGAAGGGGGTGGACAGGAACTCGATGCCGCGCGTGTCGCAGTGGGTCCGCAGGCGGGCGAAGTCCTCGAAGGACAGCTCGAGCTGTTTCAGGACCTTCCACTGGTGCTCGCCCCCGCCCGGCACGTTCTTCTGGTACTCCGGCGTCTCGGCCTCGCTCGTGACCAGGCTCTCGGTCCTGAACGTCTGGAACTTCACGGCGTCGGCGCCGGCCTCGACCGCGACGTCGATCAGCCGGGTCGCGGTCGCCAGGCGGCCGTTGTGGTTCACGCCGGCCTCGGCGATGACGTACGTGTGGCGCGCGCCGGCGCTCACCGCGGCGCTCCGGCCACGTGGAAGCGCTTCTTGAGCATACGCGCGTCCAGGGCGACGGATTTCAGCACCTCCTTGATCCGGCCGGACGCGCCGGGCTCGCCGTACGGGTTCCGGACGCCGGGCAGCGCCGCCCGGAACGCCGGGCTCAGCGCGCGCTCGATGGCCGCGCGGATCTCCTCGACCTCGTTGCCGCACCGGACGACCGAGCCCGCGACCAGGCGGCCGCGCTGCCGGTCGCCGACGTCGACGGTCGGCGTGTGGAGCGACGGCGCCTCGATCAGGCCGCTCGACGAGTTGCCGACGACGGCGTCGGCGTGCTTGAGCGCGCTCAGGTACCGCTGCTGCCCCAGCGAGGTGTGCGCCACCGCGCGACCCGGGTTCCGCTCCACGTAGGCATCGAGCAGGCGCACGATGACCCGTCCCCCGGCATCCGCGTTCGACTTGGTGAAGACGATACCGTGGTCGGGGAAGGCATCCAGTGCCTTCAGGAGCTTCACCACCTGGTCGCCCGCCGTGTCGTTCTCGAGCGTGACCGGGTGATAGGTGACAAGCAGGAACCGGCGGCCGGGCGCGAGCCCGAGGGTGTCCGCCAGCTCCCCGCGCTCGAGCAGCCGGAGCCGGCGGAGGTTGTCCAGCCCGGGCGCGCCGACGTTGAAGACGCGCTCCGGCGCCTCCCCCATCTGGATCACCCGCTGCCGGTACGCCTCCGCCGCGGTGAAGTGCAGGTGCGACATCTTGGTGATCGCGTGGCGGAACGCCTCGTCCACCACGCCTTCCGACGACTCCCCGCCGTGGAGATGGGCGATGCACACGCGCGCGACCGCCGCCGCCGTGACCGCCGCGAGGATCTCGAACCGGTCGCCGAGCACGACCAGGATGTCCGGCCGCAGCCGATCGAGCGTGTCCGCGAAGCCGATCGTGCCGAGCCCGATCGACTTAGCGATGCCGACCGGTGTGTCGCTCGAGGTCAGCATCTCCACCTTGGCCGCAAGCCCGAAGCCGTCCTCCTCGATCAGACGGTAGGTGAGGCCGAACTCCGGCGACAGGTGCATCCCGGTGGCGACGACCTGGAGGCGAAGCGCGGGATCGTCCGCGATCTCCCGCAGGAGCCAGTAGAGGATGCCGTACTCGGCCCGGGTCCCCGTGACGACGCAGATGGTCCGCACGGTGCTCAGCCCGCGATCCGCCGCGCCGGCACCCCGACGACCGTGGCGCCGTCCTCCACGTCGTGCACGACCACCGCCCCGGCGCCCACCGTCACGTGACAGCCGATCCTGATCCCGGGCAGGACGCGGGCGCCCAGACCGATGAAGCTGCACTCGCCGACGACGACGCCGCCGCCCAGCACCGCACCCGGCGCCGCCTGGCAGTGGCCGGCGATCGTGCAGTCGTGCTCGATGACGGCGGCGGTGTTGACGATGCAGTTCGGGCCGAGGGACGTGTCGGGCTGGACGACGGCGCCCGCCATGACCTGGGTGCCGTCGCCCAGCCGCACGCCGGGACCGACCGTCGCCCGCGCGTGGCGGATGACCGGGAACTCGTAGGCCAGCTCCCGGAACCGATCATGCAGCCGCTTGCGCCGGTCCCCGCCCCTGATCGAGCCGACCCCGAGCGCCAGGACGCTGCGGGGAGGCTCCCCGCGCAGCAGGAGGTCGTCGCTCCCGATGACGGGAACGTCGAGCACCCGGTGGCCCACGGGCAGGCGCGCGTCCACGATGCCGACGAGGTCGTACTCGGCGCCCGACCGGATCGCGTCGATCAGCACCTTGGCATGTCCGCCGCCCCCGACCACGATCAGCGTCTTCGTCACGCCCGTTCCCTGATCACCCGGGCGACCTCGGGAACCAGCTCCGGGTCCAGGCCCACGCTGCACGGCAGGTTCACGCTCCGCGCGTGGTAGCGCACCGCCTTCTCGATCCGGTACGCGTGGCAGTCCCGGTACGGCCGCTGCCGGTGGTTCAGCTCCCAGATCGGCCGCGTCTCGATCGCGCGCTCGGCGAGTCGCCGGCGGAGGGTGTCGGCGCTCTGGCCGTAGCGGTCCTCGTCGACGACCAGCGTGTAGTGCCAGTAGTTCGAGCGGGTCCCCGGGGGCTCCTCGATCAGCCGGAGCCCGGGGACGTCGGCGAGGCACCGGCGGTAGGCGGCGAAGTTCTCGCGCTTGATCCGGATGAACTCCTCGACCCGCTCGAGCTGCGCGCACCCGATCGCCGCCTGCACGTTGGTGAGCCGATAGTTGTAGCCGACTTCGTGGTGGACGAAGCGCTCGCCGTCGTCCTTGGCTTGCGTCGTCAAGTACCTGGCCCGCTCCGCCACCGCGGCGTCGCGGGTCAGGAGCATCCCGCCGCCCCCCGTGGTGACGAGCTTGTTGCCGTTGAAGGACAGACACCCGACGTCGCCGAGCGTGCCCGCGTAGCGCCGGGCGCCGTCCCAGCCCTCGTAGGTCGAGCCGAGCGCCTCCGTGGCGTCCTCGATCAGCGGCAGCCGGAACTGTCGCGCCAGGCCGAGGAGCGGCGCGAGCCGGGCCGGATGCCCGAACACGTGGACGACGAGCACGGCCGCGACGCGGCGCCCGGACGCGCGATTGACCAGCCCCCGGTCGCCGGGCTCGCACTCCCGCGCGAGGAACTCGGCGAGCTTCTCCGCGTCCAGGTTCAGCCAGTCGTCGCAGTCCATGAAGACGGGATGCGCGCCGACGTACCGGACCGCGTTCACCGGGGCGATGAACGTCAGCGTCGGCACCACCACCTCGTCCTCCGGGCCGACGCCGGTCAGCAGCAGCGCGGTGTGCAGCGCCGCGGTGCCGTTGATGCACGCGACCGCGGACGGGATCTCCAGGTAGCGCGCCACGTCGCGCTCGAAGCGCGTGACGAAGGGGCCGGCCGAGGAAACCCACTCGGTCTCGATGCACTCGGTGACGTACTTGAGCTCGTTGCCTTTCAGCGAGGGAACCGAGAGCGGGATCATGGGCTAGGCGTTCACGTACTTCTTGTCGTAGGGGTCGCGGATCAGGCCGGTCCGGATCGCCGCGCTGATCTCCCGGATCCCGTCGGGGATCCGCCGGGCGATACGGAAGCCGAGCGCCCGGATCTTCTCGAAGCTGACCCGGTAGTCCCGCGGATCCTCGTCCTTGTGGACGTAGCGGAAGCGGAGCCCGGGGATCTGCTTCGTGATCTCCTGGACCAGCATCGCCTTCTGGTAGTTCTCCGCGTCGTCGCCGACGTTGAAGGCCTGACGGTGCACGTCCCGCTCGGGCCGCTCGAGGACGTGGAGACAGGCGCGGGCGAGATCCGTGGTGTGGGCGTAGGGGCGCCAGAACTGCTCGCCGTACACGATCAGCTCCTTGCCCGCCGTGGCGTCGCGTGTGAACTCGTTCAGCGTGAGATCGAACCGCATCCGGGAGGACAGGCCGTACGCCGTCGCGAACCGGAGCGAGGTGGCACACGGGCCGTCCGCGGTGCCGAGCAGGTGCTCCTCGAACTTGACCTTCAGCTCCGCGTACAGGGACACGGGCCGGAGCGGCGTCGTCTCGTCGCAGTATCCGGCCGCGTCCGCCATCCTGCCGTAGTTGCTGCACGTGGACGCGAACACGAAGCGCCCGACGCGCGCCGCCCGCGCCGCGTCCAGCAGCCGGAGCGAGGCCGTCAGGTTGATCTCCTCGGCCAGCGCCGGCTCGAGGCGGCACGCGGGGTCGCCCACGATCGCGGCCAGGTGCACCACCGCATCCACGTCCCGCACCGCGCGGGCGACGTCGTCCCGGTCCCGGACGTCGCCGGCCTGGAACTCGAAGGCCGGGGCGGCGGCCACCCCCAGGAGCGCCGTCCCCTCCCACCGGAGGTTGTCGAGCACCCGCACGGCGTAGCCGCGGTGCAGCAGCTGAGGCACGAGGACCGAGCCGACGTACCCGGCGCCACCGGTCACGAGAACCCTGCGAACGGCGTTGTCCACGGTCACCTCGCGTCGCGCCTCAAGCGGCGTCGTGCCAGACCGCGTGACGGAGTATCCACTGACCGCCCTCCCGCTTCCAGAGGTGCGGGGAGCGGAACTCGTCGGCCAGCTCCAGGAAGTCCTCGCGCGTCATCCGCGGCCGCTCCAGCGCCTTCGACGCCGCCGGCAGCACCTTCGGGCCGATGCTCAGGTAGTCGAAGATCTGCTCGGCGAAGCGCTCCGGCCACTCGCCGTCGAACCGCTTGACGAGGGCCACTCCCTCCTCGCGCGTGATGTCGCCCGACCGGATCTCCTGGGCGGCGTCGTAGGTGGCCCGGCCGATGCCGAACTTGACGTGCGTGGTCCAGTAGTGGAAGTCGTCGATGCGGTCGTCGATGCTGTTGTACTTGCTGTAGGTGCCCGGCGTCCGTTCGGGCGACGCCTGGAACCCGCCGTGCTCGACCGCGTGGTAGTAGTTGCTCTGCGGGTGCCACCGCAGGTAGTAGCCGAGGTAGTGCACCTGCATCCGGAGCTTCGCCAGCTCGTCCGGATCGGCGGGGAGGTACGGCTGCAGGTCGTTCTGCTCGAGGCCGTAGCGCGCCTTCAGCTCGGCGACCGACGTACCGCCCAGATAGATCTCGGACTGGTCGACCGCCGTGAAGTACGCCCAGTCGCGCTGGGCGCTCGTCGTGTCCCGGATCGGATTGCCGTACTCCGCCTCGTTCTCGCCGTAGAACACCAGCGGCACCCCGAACAGCCGCGCCATCTTCGGGGCCAGCGCCTTCTGCCCGATGATGAACGCCTGGAACGGGTGGAAGAGGTTCTGCACCGCCAGCCGGGTCAGCAGGCGATGCACCTGGCCGTTGGGCGTGCACAGGTAGTTGTCGAAGCCGGCGTGGATCCACGCCTGGTGGTTCTTCCAGCCCCAGTCGGTGTAGATGTGCGGCGCCCAGGTGACGGTGAGCGGGTGCATGCCGTACCGGTACTTGAGTACGTGGGCCGCGTAGAAGCTGTCCTTGCCCCCGGAGCCCGGCACGATGCAGTCGTAGCCGCCGTCGCGCCTTCGGTAGCGGTCACACAGGTCGCGGAGCGCGCGCTCGCGCTCGTCCCAGTCGATGGTGTGCCGTTTCAGCTCCGTGTAGCGGCAGGCGTCGCACACGCCCTCGGTGTCGAAGTAGATCGTGCCCTTCTTGGAGTCGCGCGTGTGCGCGTATTCGACGCTCGAGGTCGGGCGCTGGTTGGAGATCACGCACTTCTTGCAGAAGACCACCTCGTGCGGCAGGCCGTACTTGGCTTCGAGCGGCTCAGGCATGGGCGGCCATCAGCGTGGTTGCGAGGGTGGCGTACATGTGAAGCCCCTCCGGGCCGCTGCGCTCGGGGTGGAACTGGCAGCCGAACACGTTGTGCTGACGCAGGCTCGAGCAGAACTCGACGGCTCCGTAGCGGGTGGTGCTCAGCACGACGCTCGGGTCGCGCGGCCGCACGTGCAGGGAGTGGACGAAGTACATGAACCCACCGTCCGGCAGTCCGTCGAGGAGCGTGCCCTCCCAGCTCCCGGTGCGGTGGATCTGGTTCCAGCCGACCTGCGGGACCTTCACGGCTGCCGCGCCTGCACCCGGCTCCAGGTACACCACGTCCCCGGCGATCAGCCCGAGCCCTTCGTGGCGGCCGAACTCGAGGCTCTCGCTCATCAGGAGCTGGAGCCCCAGGCAGATGCCGACGAGCGGCTTGCCGGACTCGGCTGCCCCGCGAAGGGCGTCCGCCATCCCCGTCCGGCGGAGGGTCGCCATCGCGTCGGCGTACGCACCCACCCCGGGGAGGATGATCGCATCGGCGCGCGCCAGGTCCGACGGCGAGGCGGTGATGCGGCCGTCCAGGCCCGCGTGCGCGCAGGCCTGGCGGACGCTGTGGAGGTTTCCCATGCCGAAGTCTACGATCGCCACGAGCGGGCTAGCCATGCCCCCCTCCCGTCGCCACCGGCCGGCAGGGGGTGCCGCGGTCGAGCAGGTAGCGCTTGATGGCCGGCAGCGTCGTGTCCTCGATCTTCTCGAAGCCCTGCCGGCGCAGCAGATGGACCGTGTTGATCCCCTCGTCGAAGCTGTCCTGGGCGCCGACGCTGCGGACCACACCGTAGTGCAGGATCGAGGCGACACACACCGCCTGCGCCTTGCCCTCGGCCACCGCCTCGTGGATGTGCTGGAGCAGGCCGGCGCCGCCGCAGGCGATGACGGGGATCGACACCGCCTCGGAGATCCGCCGCGTCAGCGCGACGTCGAAGCCCCGGCCGGTGCCCTCCCGGTCGATCGAGGTGACCAGGAGCTCGCCCGCGCCCAGCTCCGCGGCCCGCAGCGCCCACTCGAAGGCGTCGATCCCCGTGCGCTCCCGGCCGTTGTCGGTGTAGGCCTCGTACGACCCGTCGGGACGGCGGATCACCTCGATCGACACCACGATCGTGGACGACCCGAACTTCCGCGCGGCCTCCCGCACCAGCTCGGGGCTCCGGACCGCCGCGGTGTTGAGCGCGACCTTGTCGGCGCCGGCGCGCAGCACCGTCCGGATGTCGTCGAGGCTCCTGAGCCCGCCCCCGACCGTGAGCGGGATGAAGATCTCCCGGGCCGTCTGCTCGACGATGTCGAGCAGGCTGTTGCGCCCGTAGAGGCTGGCGACGACGTCCATGTACAGCAGCTCGTCGGCGCCGGCCTCGTAGTAGTGGCGCGCGAACCGCTCGGGCTTCCCGAGGACCCGCAGGCCCTCCAGGTGCACGCCCTTCACCAGGTTCGGTCCCTTGATGTCGAGGCGCGGGATGACCCTCACCACGCCGTCCAGCCGCCGTCGACCACGAGGTTGTGCCCGGTCACGTAGCGCGAGAGATCGCTCGCCAGGTAGGCCACCGCGCCCTTGAAATCCTCCTCGCTCGCCATCCGCCCGAGCGGCGTCAGCGCCTCGTACCGCCGGACGAAGCTGTCGGGCTGCTGCCGCCAGATCCCGCCCGGCGTGATCGCGTTGACCCGCACCGCGGGCGCCAGCACCGTCGCCATCCACCGCGTGAGCTGCAGCAGGCCGCCCTTGCTCGCGGCGTAGGCGGCGGGGTTCCCGAGGGGCGTCCCCGCGTAGAGGGTCATCTGGGGGCCCACGACGCCGTACGTCGACCCCACGTTGATCACCGCGCCGTGGCCCGAGGCGCTGAGCGCCGGCGCCGCCGCCTGCGCGAGCACGAAGGCCGCGGTGAGGTTCACCTCGAGAGCCGCCCGCCAGGTCGCGGAGGACTGCTCGGCGAACGGGACCGCCCACCCGGCCAGCGCGGACGTCCCGACCAGTGCGGCGTTGTTGATGAGGATGTCGAGCCGGCCCAACCGGCCCAGCACGGTGGGCGGCACGCCGCGGACCGCCGGCTCGTCGGCGAGGTCGACCTCAAGCGGGAGCGCCTCGACGCCGTGGCTGGCCCGGACCTCCGACGCGACCTTCGCGGCGGCGCCGCCCGCGATGTCGACCAGCACCACGGTGGCCCCCAGTTCGCCCAGGCTCTCGGCCATCGCGCGCCCGAGGTGGCCCGCGCCGCCGGTGATGACCGCGACGCGTCCCGCGAGGCTCATCAGCTCCTTGAGCGACCTCACGGGCGCCGCGCTCGCGACCGCTGGACCAGGAACTCCGCCACTTCGAGGTCGAGCTCCGTGTCGATGTCGAGCGCGCGCTCGCGCGGCACCACCACCGCCCGGACCTTTCCCTCGAACAGCTCGCAGGCGCGCATGACGAACCCGCCGCGGGCCGCGTAGGCCACCGTCGTCATGTCGAAGATGGCCGGCGCGTCTTGCCGGCGGTGCACCGGCCCGGCCGGGCGAACCACGGGCCGCGCGTACCCCCCCTCGAGCACCACCATGTTGAAGTACGGGCTCCGGTCGGCCGGCGTCACGGTGATCACGACGTCGGCATCACTGTCCAGCAGGGCCTCGACGCACGCGTCGACGTCCCCGGCGACGCGCAGCGGCGAGGTGGTGGGCACCGACACCAGCACGTCGAGTGTCCGGCCGTCGGCCGCCTCCAGGGCGCGAATCGCGTGCTGCCACGCCAGCCACTCCGGCGAGTCGTCCGCGGCCAGCTCGGCCGGCCGCATGAACGGAATCTCGGCGCCGTACCGCCGCGCCACCTCGGCGATCTCGGGATCGTCGGTGGACACGATGACCCGCTGGACGTGCCTCGCCGACCTCGCCGCGGCGATCGCGTGCGCGAGCAGCGGACGGCCGGCCAGCGGCCGGAGGTTCTTCCGCGGAATGCCCTTGGAGCCCCCACGGGCGAAGATCGCACCCACGACGTACGGGTTCAGAGCGACACCACCTGGCGGGTGGCGGCGGACCGGTGAGCGGCGAGCGCGATCTCGACGACCCGCTTGCCGTCCGCGCCGGTGATCGCCGCGGGGCGCCCCGCGGCGACACACCCGAGGAAGTGCTCCAGCTCCGCCACGTACATCGCGTTCCGATCCTCCCCGACGCCGGAGTAGAGCTCGCTCCACGTCCCCGTCGACGCCGTGAACAGCTCCGTCCGGTGCTCGACACCATCCCACACGAGCGTCCCTTCGGTCCCCACCACCCGGCACCCGCGCGTCCTCGCGCGGTCGAGCATGTCCACGTGGATGTTCCCGAGCGCCCCGCTCGCGAACTCGAGCGTGATCTCCGCGGCGTCCTCGACGTCGACATCGAGGTCACCCAGGCGCGCGGTCCGCGCGCTGACCGCGGTCACCTCGCCCAGGAGCCACCGCGCGTAGTCCAGCTCGTGGCTCATCTCGAGGACCGCGCCTCCGCCGAGCGCCCGCTGCGCGCTCGCCGACCGCCGGTAGTCCCGCCCCTGGCGCCAGTCGGGCAGGAACTGACCGACCTCCGCGCGGAGCGCGAGCACCCGCCCGATGGCGCCGTCGGCCAGCGCGGCGCGCAGGCGCGCCAGCGAGTGCGCGAACCGCAGGTTGTAGCCGACCATCAGCACCAGCGCCCGCGCCTCACAGAGCGCCAGCAGGCCATCCACGGCGTCGAGCCGGTCCGACAGCGGCTTCTCCACGAGCAGGTGAATCCCCGCGCGCGCCAGCGGCACGGCCGCCTCCACGTGCATCGAAGCCGGAGTCGCCAGCACGGCCAGGTCGGGTCCCCACGCGAGCGCCTCGTCCGCGGTGCGGACGACGCGCTCGACCAGCGGGGCGAGGTCGCCGAGTCCGTCGTCCGCCGACTGCGGGCGCCAGGCGCAGATCCGCGCCGACCCGTCGATCGCCTTGAGGTTCCTTGCGTGGCGCCGTCCGATGCCGCCGAGCCCGACGATGAGCGCCTTCACGGCTCATCGACGCCTTCGAAACACCGCCATCCCCCAGTCCCGCTCGCGCTCGAAGAACTTCTCCTTGTGGAAGAGTCGCTCGTCCACCGCGTCGAACAGGCACACGGGGCCGGGATGGCAGTTCGTGTCGTGGAGCACCACGACGCCGTCCTCGGCGAGCAGGTCCGCGTACTTCCAGTCGTTCACCGCGACGTTGACGGAATGCCATCCGTCGATGAACAGGATGCCGATCGGCGGGCCGCCGAGCTCCTTGATCTTGGCGCGCACCAGATCCTGGTCCCGCGAATCCGTCCGCAGCGTGTGGATGCTCCTCGCCGGATCGTCGAGGAAGGACTTGTCGTCCATGTCGATCCCGAGATAAACGGCGTCACGCGGCTTGTGCCGCAGCAGCACGTGGGTGAACGAGCCCTCGGCGTTCCGGCACACGCCGATCTCGACGATGAGCTTGCCGCTCTGCCTCGTCGCCAGGACGATCTCCTCGAGCTTTCGCAGATTTCGCGGCGTGACCTCCGCGTCCACCGGCTTGCCGACGATGAAGTCGGCGTCGTCGCTGTGGCGTGGCGCGAGCGTCGGCAGGTATTTCAGCCCGAAGATGTCGGTGGGCTGTCGCGTCACCGGATAGCTGATCGCCGCGCCCCGGAACCGCCGGACCACCCAGCCCAGCGTGTACCGGCCGGGCCCCACGAGCGCGAGCGCCGCCAGGACGCCGAGGCTCTGCGCGGCGTAGGGCGCGGCCCCGAGCGTGATCGCCCCGTCGGACGCGCCGACCGTCCCGACGAGCAGGCTCAGCGCCAGGAGCGCCAGACACGGACGGAAGAAGACGCCGAGCAGGACGCCCGCGCCCGTCACGCCCTCGAGAACGACCGGGAGCATGGACCAGCCCCGGTCGAGGCCGCCGACCAGCCCGCCGACGGTCCGAGCAACTGCCACCCCGCCCACGGCCACCCGGACGAGAGACACGGCGACCGCCGTCCGCTTCTCGACCGACATCGCCCGCAGGCGCGCCAGAACGCGGGTCCTCAATACGTCACGCGGTAGAGGCGATAGGTCACCTCGCCCGGCATGCTCAGCACCGGGTACAGAGGGAACTCGGCGATCGCCTCGACCCTCGACGCACCGATCGCGTACAGGTCCTCTTCCCTCACGCTGAACTCCGTCCACTTCGGATCGTTGAACCGTTTGTCCCGGTGGTCCACCTCGCGGAAGAGGAACCTCGGCCTGACCGTCGCCGCGAAGTCGCGATTGACGCCTCGGCCGGGATAGGCCTGCACGGGACGGTAGGGCGCGTTCAGGCTCAAGACGTGGGCGCCGTCGCCGATGCCCCAGTCGTCCGACGTCGTCACGGCCCGCACCTGGAGCGAGGCGTCGCGGGCGCTGAACGAGCTGCCGAGGATGTCGTACGCGTCGAGCGACGCGCTGAGCAGCAGCATCGCCACGATGACCGCCGGCGCGCTCTTCCGGGCCAGGATCCCGAGGACGATCATCGCCGTGAGGAACACGATCACGATGCCGACCTTGGTCAGACGGCTGGCCACCCCGAGGTTCGGCAGGATGCGTGTGACCAACGAGAACCCGAGCGACATCGAGGCGAGGGCGACCCATGCCATCAGCGTGACCCACCCGGCCCGCTCCCACCATCGCGCCGACGGACGGGCCCAGACCACGAGGGCGCTCGTCGCGGCGACCGTGATCAGCCCGGCGGCCAGCAGGCTCGATCCCGTGCCGAGTCCCGTGAGCGCCTCGAGGACCCTTCTCCCGAGAAGCATCCCCACGAACACTGGAGGAGCGCAGAGCAGCGCCACCTGGAGTCCGCGGGGGCGCTCCGTCATCGGCTCGTCCTCCGCGCGCAGGACAAGCAGCCCCGGCACGAGCGCGAGCGGAATCGTGAACAGGTTCATCCGACGGTTGTGCATGTCGGACAGGAGGATCATGCTCACCGCATAGCCGGCCAGCCACGCGACCACCATGATCTCGATGTCCGTGAGCCGAGCGAGTCGCTCGCGCGCGCCCCTGCCCACCCAGAGCGCCACTCGCGCCCGCCACGCGTAGCCGCCGAGCAGCACGACGAGCAAGACGGTCGACGGATACGACATGTAGAATCCGGTGACGAAATCGATGAGGACCCGGGCGGGGTTCCGCACGAGCGCCACCCCCTGCGACTGCATCACGAGGTTCTTCATGAAGACGTCGTCGTAGCGCAGCGGATTCGCCAGATCGTACCCGGTCACGAAGTCGACCACGGCGCGGAGGGGATTTCGCAGGAGGGAGAGCCCCTGCGTCTGCGCCGAGACGCCGTGATAGTAGAGGACGAAGCCGACGAGCAGGCCGCCGACCGCCGCCAGACCGGCGCAGAACCGCAGCATCTCCCTCGCACGGGCCACCCCGCGGATCCACTGGAGCAGGAAGAACAGCGCGAAGGCCGGCAGCATCAGGAGAGCGACGATCTTCGAGGCGACGCTCAGCCCGAGGGCCACCCCGGCGAGGCCCGGAGCCTTCGACCGGACCAGGAGGTAGAACGCCAGCAGGGCGAAAAACCCGTTCGTCGCCTCTACCTGCCCCATGCGCGTGTGGATGAAGAAATTGTTCTCCAGCGCCAGCGTGAGGCCCGCGACCACCGCCGCGGGCTTGCTGTACGGCCGGATCAGCCGATAGGCGAGCACGACCGCCGCGATGCCCAGCAGGGCATTCGGCAATCGCGTGGTGTACATGCTGACGCCGAACAACCAGTACGCCGTGTACGTGATGACGGTGTAGAAGGGCGAGGTGGCGGCCTGGAGATAGTCGTCGGAGGCCAGCGTCCCAAACAGGATCAGGTTCCTCGCGCCGAAGGCCCAGTAGGCCTCGTCGCCGACGTCGGCGGCGTTGTTGAGGATGGACTTGACGAGGCCCGGGTCGGCGTCCAGGTGAACGAGCCGCATTGCAGCGATGAAGACGAGTATCCACGGAATCAACGGCCCCATCGTCGCCATCACACGACCTGCACTGTCGTAAGCCGCTGCGTCAGCTTTCAACGATTCCTCTACGGTTCAGTCCTTGGGATCTCCCCCAAAGTGTTCACCGACATCCGACGCCACATCGGCGGGTGAGGTCGGAAAATCGCGGGCGCGACATGCGGGAGGTGCGGTTCAGGAACCCGGACTCCGCTTGCAGTCACCTTTTCTAGTAGCGACAAACCGCAATGCGCAGCGACCGCGTAGAACGATCGTATGCACGAGGCCTAGGGGCGCGAAAAGCAACGTGACAGGGAAAAAGAACCAAGCGTTCCGGGGCCGTGTTTGGAGGCCAAGAACATCGGTCACCCAGTTGCACAGAGAGACCGCGGCGTCTCCGGGATCATAAACCCTTCGAATCCGGTCAACCGAGAAACCAGCCTTCTCAAGCGTGTTAGTCAGGCTACGCTCATCGAAGAAGGCCATGTGTCTGGGAACGTGTAGACCGTTCCAGTGTCGCGGAAAGATCCGGCGCCACGGCGAATTCCAATCTGGCACCTGACCGGCGAGCACGGCACCGCTCCTCATGTAGCTCGCGATGCGACGGAGGGCCTCTACGGGCTTGGGTAGGTGCTCCAAAACGTTGTGCGCAACAACGATGTCGAAGGTGTCGCCGAAATCGGCATCCTCGATAGCGCCTGCCACTAGCCTGATCCGAGAGCCCGCCGGAAGCTGAGTTCGATCAACGGCGAAGTCGAGCCCGGCTAGACGGGCCGCACGGTCCCACCTCCGTTCCAGGAACACGAGGAACTGCGCGTCGCCGCACCCGATCTCAAGGAGTGACCGGGGACCGGCCGCCGTGCTTCCTCCAAGTTCTCTCATTCGGAGACGGTGATAGATGCCAAAAAGCCATCGAAGAATCGGGTTCTTCCTGCCGGTTCTCGTGTGGTAGTCGAGCGGATAGCATGCCGGTAAGGATGCGTCGTCCGGCCGCCGCGAGAGATAGACTTGTCCGCACGCAGCACAGCGGGAGATGTCATACGACCCTGGAACCCTGTCTTCAACGTCATTGAGCGACACGGCCAGGAGTTCTCGATCGGTCGAGCCGCAGACCGGACACGGGACCGTGGTTATACGGATTGATGGTTCCGCCACGGAGGAGCTATGATTCGGCAACATGACCGTCATCGCCGGGTCTATCCGCAATCAACATTCGGGCAGGCTCACGCCTCGTCACTTACAGGCACGTATCACGCGCCGTCGTATGACCCGACACGGAGCGACGGCGACGCCCGCGTCGAATGTCGCTACGGTGCGCACCAGCAACCAAACTCCGAGTATCTCAGTTCAAGAGGCAGTCAACGCGGCGCCGCATCAGCTCGTCGGCTAGAGTGGCGCGCACGTCGGCCTCAGGCGCGACAGAGTCCCGATCACCCGGACACAGTAAGATAGCACGGGCGAATTCTTACGAACAGAAAATAGGTCACCGCGCTGCTCCCCCACGTCAGCGGCGAGAGAAAAACCTTGCCAGAGCGGCCCACGATGCTGTAAGGATGGACGCTCGAACGGGTCATCCGACGGCGCAATAGGCGAAGGCCCCGTTCTACAGAACATGTGCTCGCTTCCCAACAACGTGGAGATTCCCGACCCGGACGTCCCCCGCGTCTCTGTAGTCGTGCCCGCGCTCAACGAGGAGAAGAACCTGCGGGCCGCCGTCTGCAGCGTGATCGAGGCGGCCAAGGCCGCTGGGAACGTCACGATCGAGATCATCATCGTCAACGACGGCAGCACGGACGGCACCGCCGCGCTCATCGAGGAGATCAAGGCACAATGCCCCGTCGTCCGTACCATCCACCACGAACGGAACAGGGGGTTTGGCGCCTGCTTCCTGAGCGGCCTAGAGACGGCCGAATACGAGAGGATCACCCTGTTTCCGGGGGACAACGTGATCTCGGTCTCGACCCTGAGGAACATGCTCAGAAACTGCATCAAGGCGGACCTCGTGTGCGCCTACACGGTCAACACGGAGTGCCGCAGCCGACTGCGCAACATCCTCTCCGCCGTCTTCTCCTTCGTCTACGCGAGCACGTTCAACATCCACCTGCGCTACATCAATGCCACGCCGGTGTACCCTGTCGCGCCGCTACGCGCGATGACCCTGCGCTCCCGGCGCTACAGCTTTCCGTCCGAGACCACGGTGCGCCTGCTCCGGGGGGGCTGCAGCTTCATGGAGATCCAGGGCTTCATGAACCCCGGCGCCCGCAAGAGCTCAGCGCTTCGGATCAGAAACCTGGCGGAAGCCGTCCTCAACTACTTGCTGCTCGTCTACGACGTCTATCTCCGCCATCGTGAGGAATACGACCACGTTCCGGTCCGCGTATTGCCGGAGGACGCCAAGTAGCGGTCGCCTCACCGAGCTTGGCGAGAAAACCCGAGACGGCCACTGCGTCCGTCTCGTCGGGAGACCAGGGCGCCGGGATGCTATCCGAGGGACGGAACGGCCCCCTCGTGGTCTCGTGGAACACGACGACGGCGGACCGGATGAACACCGTGTGGTACAGCGCCGCGTCGCTCCTGTAGTAGAACCCGGCTCCCGAGACGTAGTCACCGAGCGGCAGGACCTGCGTCACCTGCCCCTCGTCGTCGAAGATCACGACGTCGAGCGCCCCCTCGACGACGTGGAACGATTCGCTCTTCTCGAGGTGCTTGTGCGGCCTGATATAGCATCCCTGCGCCATCACGATCAGCATCTCGTGGACGGCGTCGTCGACGCTCCGGTGCGCGCAGACCCGTATCCGGCGTCGCGGGTTCTTTGCCGCGCGCACCTTGAGCGCCGCCACGTCGTCCCGCGTCAGCGCGACGATGGGCGCGTCGGCCACGAGCACTTCTGCGCTGATCTCCCTCAGCAGCATCGCAAGGCCCCGACGGAAGGATATACCACCTCACTTCCGCCCGATAATTCCGTGGTATATGCTACAGTCCTCCAGCATGGATCTTCGAATCAGCGGTCGCCTCGCGCTGGTCACCGGCGCCAGCCGCGGTATCGGTCGCGCCATTGCCCTCGAACTGGCCCGCGAAGGGGCCCGGCTGATCCTCGCCGCGAGGTCCCAGGATCAGCTGGACGCCGTCAGGCGCGAGCTGGCGGGGCCCGCGGAGGCCCACCGCTGCGTTGCGGTCGATCTGATGGCCGAGAACGGCGTGCGCGAGCTTGCCGAAGCCGTCGAAAGAACCGGCGACCTCGAAATCATGGTCCACAACCTGGGCGGCTCCCACGGCGTCTTCCAGACGTTCGCACCCTCCGAGGACTGGCGCAAGGTCTGGCAGTTCAACGTGGGCGTCGCGCACGAGCTCAACCGCGTCTTCATTCCGCGCATGGTCCAGAGACGCTGGGGGCGGGTCGTCCACCTGTCCACGCTCTCGACGGTCACGCACAACGGGTACGCCGCCTATGTCTCGGCCAAGTGCGCCCTGGACGGTTACGTCAAGTCCGTGAACCGCGAGGTCTCGAAGGACAACGTGATCATGTCGGCGGTCGCGCCGGGCGCCATCTACTCGGAAGGGCGCTTCTTCGCCAAGCTCCAGAGGGAGAATCCCGCGGCCCTCGAGGACTACTTCAAGAACCACCTGCCGATCAGACGCCTGGGTCGCGCCGAGGAGATCGCACCGGTCGTCGCCTTCCTGTGCTCGGAGCAGGTGTCCTTCATGGCGGGGTCGATCGTCGGTATCGACGGGGGAGGAACGTAAATCAATATCTTGCTGATCGGACACGAAGGATACCTGGGACGCGGCCTGCACGCGTTCCTCAGCCGCGAGCACGCTGTCCTCGGCTGGGACAAGAAGGAAGACCTCTTCACTCTCGACGCCGCCATGCTCGCGCGACACAACATCGAGCTCCTCATCAACCTCTCCGTCACGGCGGACCGACAGTCCAGGGTGTTCCAGGCCGGTGCGCCGACCGACGAGATCAACGTGGGCGGGGCGCGCCATCTCGCCAAGATCCTCAAGGGCAGCGACATCGCCTGGATCCAGATGTCCACGCGCGAGGTCCTGGGACCGGTCTACGGCCCGAAGGACATCCGCAAGACCAAGGTCGGCTACCGGCCCAGGTTCCTCGTCGACGAGGAGTACCCCTACGCCCCGCAAAACTTCTACGGCAAGTCGAAAATCGTGGCGGAGTTCGTCTCGGAGTCCCATCCGAGGAGCATCGTGATCCGCTTGACCACCTGCTACACCGATTTCGACCATCCGGGCGGCAACTGGGTGGTCTCCCTGATCAGGGCTGCGGCCCAGGGCAAGCCCGTATCGCTGACGCAGGGCGGACTGCAGTTCAGAGACCCGCTTCACAGCGATGACCTGGGACGGCTCATGCTGGCGCTGCACGAGAACAAGGCGTTCGGGGAGCGCATCCACGCCGGCGGCGGGCGACGCAATATGATCTCGCTCCTGGAGTTCGTGCGCCTGGCGAACCCCCGGGTGAAGATCGAGAAGGCGCCCGGCGGCGACTACGGCTTCGCCTTCGACATCGGCAAGGCCAATCGCCTGACGGGCTGGGAGCCCGCCCTGCTCGTCCGCGAGAAGATCCCGGTGCTCGTCGAGAACATCCGCCGAGGCGTCACGCAGCCGGTGTCGCCTCCGCGCTAGGCACGAGCGGCACCCGAGTCGCATGAGCACTTGCCGATTGTGTCACCTCGCCCGCGTCGAGCCGCTACTCGACCTGGGCGAGCATGCGCTCTGCAACCGCTTTTTGTCCAGCCCGACCGCCGACGAGGCCGCGTTCCCGTTCACCCTTGGGCAGTGCGGGGCGTGCGGCGTCGTTCAGCTCCTGGCGCCAGTCGCGGCGCACGAGCTCAAGCCGCGGTTCGACTGGATCGTCTACCGCGAGCCCGAGGGACACCTGGACGACCTGGTGGACGGACTCTGCAGACTCCCCGGGGTGAGCCCGACCTCGGTCGTGGGTGGCATCAGCATGAAGGACGATTCGACCCTGGAGCGCTTTCGCAAGCGTGGACTCTCGCACACCTGGCGCATCGACGTCGAGCACGACCTGGGCGCAGACGACCACGGGGCCGGCCCGGAGACCGTTCAGCGCTACCTCACCCCGGAAACGGCCGGCGCCATCGCCGAGCGGCGCGGCGCCGCGGATGTTCTGGTCGCCCGGCACGTCGTCGAGCATGCCCACGAGCCCGCGACGTTCGTCGCCGCCCTGCGGCGGCTCGTCAAGGCGGACGGCTACGTCGTGCTCGAGGCTCCCGACTGCGGTCCGGCGCTGCGCCGCGCCGACTACACGATGCCCTGGGAAGAGCACGTGCTCTATTTCACCGAGGACCTGCTCCGGCAGGCCGTGGGGTGTTGGGGGCTCTCGGCCGTCGGGTACGCGCTCTATCCGTACTCGCACGAGAATTCCCTCGTGGCGATCGTCCGCTCGACGCCGGCGGCCCGGTCGCAGGTGCCGGACTCGAGCATCGCCGAGAGCACCAGGGCCCTGGGCCAGACGTATGCTCGGCGCTTCCCGGCGTACCGCCGCCGGGCCAACGACGCCCTGACCGAGTTCCGGCGCGCGCGCGGCGGGATCGCCGTCTTCGGCGCCGGTCACTTGAGCTGCGCCTGGATCAACTTCCTGGGTGCGCGAGACCACATCGACTTCGTCGCGGACGACGATCCCCGGAAGCGCGGCCTGTTCATGCCTGGCTCGCGCCTGCCGATCCTCGCCTCGGCCGAGCTCGTCGAGCGGGGAATCAAGCTGTGCCTTCTGAGCCTCAGCCAGGAGAGCGAGGCGCGAGTGATCGCACACAGCCAGGGCTTCCTCGAGAGCGGCGGGACCTTCGCGTCCATCTTCCCGGGACGGCCCAATTCCCTCGTGCCGTGAGCGAGCCACCGTCCAGGAACCAGCACGGGCCATGCACAGCGTGATCGTCGGCGGTACCCGCGGGATCGGGCGCGAGGTCGTGCGCCTCTTCTCGGCGCAGGGGCACACCGTCTCGGTGATGGGCCGACGGGCTCCCGCCGACGCCGATCGACGTCTCCCGGGCACCCACTTCTGGGCGGGCGATCTCACGGACGAGCGCGAGCTGGTCCGCCTCCTGGGAGAGATCGTCTCCCGCAACGGCGAGCTGAACAGCCTCGTGCTCCTTCAGCGCTTCAAGGGAGAGGGCGACCGCTGGGGCGGCGAGCTGGCGACGTCCCTGAGCGCGACCCGGACGATCGTCGAGACGCTCGCCGGTGCCTTCGGCGGTACCGGAGACCGCTCGATCGTCCTCGTCAGCTCCGTCGTCGGTCGCTTCATCGCCGAGGGGCAGCCCGTCGGTTATCACGTGGCGAAAGCCGCCCTCGGCCAGATGGCGCGCTACTACGCGGTCGAGCTCGGCCCGCGCGGGATCAGGGTCAACTGCGTCTCGCCGTGCACGATGGTGAAGGAAGAGAACCGTGATTTCTACTCGAAGAACCAGGACCTCAACAGTCTCTTCAAGAAGATCATCCCGCTGGGACGGATGGGCACGGCCCTCGAGACCGCCAATGTGATCGCCTTCCTGTGCAGCGAGAAGGCGTCGTTCGTGACGGGCCAGGAGATCCTCGTGGACGGCGGCGTCTCGCTCCTGTCGCAGGAAGCGCTGGCCCGCAAGCTCACCGGGCTGTGACGCGCGCGCCCGTCGCCCACCGCGCGTCATGCCGCCTCTGCGACTCCCGCAGCGTCGAGCTGGTGGTCCCGTACAAGCCGTCGCCCATCGCCGACGCCTACGTGCCCGCGGAGCGCACGAGCCAGACACAGGCGTCCTATCCGCTGGACCTCTACCTGTGCGGATCCTGCGGCCACGTCCAGTTACTCGACGTCGTGGATCCCGAGGCGCTCTTCGGTGAGTACATCTACAGCACCTCGGTCTCGCTCGGTCTCGTCGAGCACTTCCGCCAGTATGTGGACGACCTCCTGGACCGCTTCCCCGCGCCGTCACCCCCTCTGGCGGTCGACATCGGGAGCAACGACGGCACGCTGCTCCGGATCCTCCGTGATAGGGGGTTACGCGTCCTCGGCATCGATCCGGCCTCGGTCATCGCGGAACAGGCCACCAGGGCTGGCCTCGAGACCTTGCCCGCGTTCTTCACCTCGAGCCTGGCGCGTCGCATCAAGGCGGAGCGCGGGGCGGCCGCCTTCGTGACCGCGAACAACGTCTTCGCGCACTCCGACAACCTGCCGGACATGGCGGACGGCGTCGCCGAGCTCCTCTCGCCGGAGGGCGTGTTCGTCTTCGAGGTCTCCTACCTCGTGGACATCGTCGAGAAGCTCCTCTTCGACACGATCTATCACGAGCACCTGTGCTATCACTCGATCAAGCCGCTGGTCGCGTTCTTCTCGCGGCACGGCCTGGAATTGTTCGACGTCATGCGCCTGCCGACCAAGGGGGGCTCGATCCGCGGATTCGTCCAGCGCCTCGGGGCACGTCGGCGGCCGGCGCCGATCATCGACGAGCTGCTGGCGCTCGAGACGCGGATGGGACTGGATCGTCCCGACGTGTTCAGGGAGCTCACCGCGAAGCTGCTTGCGATCAAGACCGATCTCCACCGCTTGCTCCGGCCGCTTCGATCCGCGAACAAGGCCATTGCCGGCTACGGCGCGTCGGCGACAGTCACCACCCTGATCCACAACTTCGAGCTCGGACCCTTCCTCGACTACCTCGTGGACGACAATCCGGCGCGGCACGCCCTCTTCAGCCCGGGGCTTCACCTGCCGGTGCTGTCGCCCGCCGTCCTCTACGAGCGGAGGCCGGAGTTCGTGATCGTCCTGGTGTGGCAGTACGCCGACCCGATCCTGACAAAGAACCAGCGCTACCTCGAGCAGGGCGGCCACTTCATCCTTCCGCTGCCGCGAGCCCGGATCGTCTGACGGCACGCGACTCGAACCCGCTGGCTACTCGAAGACGATGAACGAGTGGTCGCCGGTGTACCCCGACTTCGCGAACACCCACGCCCATTCGGCCGGGGTGTGGAACGCGCGGCAGGTCAGCTGCCAGTAGAGCAGATTGACCTTCTCGCGCTCGTTCCGGTAGGTCTCGACGACCACGTACTTCGCACCCCTGCCCACCCGTTCGATTTCCTCGAGCGCCTTCCAGAGGTCGTAGGTGTACAGGTTGTGGAGAGTGAGGATGGAGATCACGAGGTCGAAGGATCGGTCGCGGAACGGGAGCGCCGGCGCGCTCGCGATCTGAAGGAGCGGGCGAACCTCCTCCTTCGCGTTCCTGACGCCGTAGTCGGAGATGTCGATGCCCGCCACCCGCGCCCCTGGAAGCACCTGAGTGAACTCGTAGAGCAGGAAGCCCTTGCCACAGCCCACGTCGAGGATGCGCGCGTCGGCCGGGAGCTTGTAGTGGCGCACGATGTCTTCCGCCACGACTCGCCAGCGCCCATCGTAGCCGTACCCGCCGTAGCCGTGCTTCCGGTCTCCGTCCCAGTAGTCCTTGCCGAACTTGACGGCAATCTCCGCGCATTCCGCCTTGTCGTGCACGCACACGCGCTCGAGGTAATCGCGCTTCGTGCTCTTGTGCACCCGCGAGATGAAGTCCACGTACGCCACGGTTACCCCTGTCAGGCTTTGTGCGCGTAGGTGAGGGGCTGCCGCACGATCTCGTCCCAGTAGTCGCCGACCCACGCGACGACGTCGGAGAGCCCCTCGTCGAGGGCGACTTGCGGCTTCCAGCCGAGCTCGGTGCGCGCCCGGGTCGAGTCGATGACGTACGCCGCATCCTGGCCCGGACGTTCGCCCACCGTGACTATGCAGTCCTCGAGGCGCCGCCCCAGTCGGTCGCAGATCGCCCGCACGACCTCCCGGACCGAGACCCCCTGCGACGGGGCCAGGTGATAGATCTCCCCGGCGCGCCCCTCGCGAAGGATCGCCAACTCGCCACGGGAGACGTCGCGGACGTGGATGTACGACTTCACCGCGGCGCCACCCCCGTGCAGCTCGATCCGTTTGCCCAGCCGTACGAAGATCACCGATCGCGGGATGATCTTGAAGAGCTGCTGGCGCGCTCCGTACACGTTCGTCGCCCGCACGAACGTGGCGGGGAACCCGAACTCCTTGACGTATGCCAGGAGCAGTAGGTCGGCCGCCGCCTTCGAAGCAGCGTACGGCGTGCTCGGTCGCAGCGGGGCATCCTCACGAACCTCTCCCACGCAGGTCCCGTAGACTTCGGGCGAGGAGATGTGGACATACCGCCGCAGGTACGTGCGCTGCCGCAGATGGTTCACCAGCGAGGCCAGCGCGACACAGTTGGTCTGGTACCAGTGCTCCGGGTGCTCCCAGCTCGGCGCGACCTCGCTTTGCGCGGCGAAGTTCACGACGGCCTCGGGGCGCTCGGCGTCGAGCAGATCGAGCAGCGCCGGCATTTGCCGGTTCATGTCGAGCTGGACGTACCGGTACCGCAAGAGGTTCTCCCTGAGCTTGTACCGGAGGAAGAGCGCCGATCGCTCCGGCGAGCGGCTCACCCCGATCACGGTCAACGCCGGATCGTCCAGGAGCAGGTCGACGAAATCCTGCCCGGAGAACGAGTTCGCGCCCAGGACCACGATCGTGCTCATGCGCTCTCCGCACGCAGAAGTGCTCGGCGGGCCTTCCCCAGCTGCACCGCCTTCCGCGCGCGCTCATCCTCGGCCCGCCGCGTGAACCGGCGGCGCTCCCGCGCCAGCGGGAGGAACTCGTTCAGCAGGATGCAGCACCATTTTATCCTGTAGATGGGACGCAGCAGGTCCACTCGCGCCCGCTGCTCTTCCGGCTCGGGCAGGTCGCGGACCACCTCGCCGGCGAACCACTCGTAGTGCGTCTCCGGCACCGGCACGGCCTCCTGGCAGAAGAAGTCGCAGACCAGCTTCGCCGGGTCGTCCCAGCCGGCATACTCGAAGTCCACGAATCTGAGGCGGCCGTCGCGCCCGAGGATCGCGTTGTGGAAGCCGAAATCCGACGGGGAGAGACAGCGGGCGGCCGGGGCGAGCTCCCGGTCGAGGCGCAGGCCGAGCCTCTTCGCCCCGTCGCGTACCAGCGCCGCGATGCGGGCCCAGGCTTCCGTCAAGTCCGCGGCGACGAAGCGCGCCGCCGCGCGGCCCACGTCTCCCGCGTCGTCCAGCTTCCCCAGCCGCCGCACTCGCCCTTCCACGCCGCGCAGATGGGCCGCGAGCGTGAAGTACGCCTCCGAGGCGAGCGGGAGCCCGGCGCCCTCGGCTCGGTCCCGGTGGCCGTTCAACTCCTGGTAGAAGTCCAGCGCCTGGCGGACGAGGGCCTCGTTGACTTCCCCGGGCGCGACAGGCCGACCCTCGACATACTCGTAAAGCGCCACACCGTGCACCGGGTCGAGCGCCAGCGGCTGCGGCACCCGACGTACCCCGCGCTGCCACGCGAATGTGGTGAAGGCGTACTCGCTCTCGAGCCGGTTCCGCGGATCGTCCCGGTGCTGGAAGTACGCCTTGAAGAGTAACGTTCGGTCGCCCACGACGAGCCGAAACACGCGGTTGTTGGCGCCGCCCCGCAGCGGTTCGAGCCTCGTCTCCCCGCGAAGGCCGAGCGGCGCAATGAGCCCCGCGGCCACCTCTCGCAGCGTCTCCGGGTTCACCGTGACGCCGAGCCGGCGCGCAGCACGAGGTCGCCGATCTCGCTCCAGGACGCGGCGCGATCGAGATCCGCCGGCCCCACATGGCCACCGTTCGGGTCGAACAGGATCCGCCGGACGCCCACCGGGAAACCGGGATCGAGGAGGAACTCCGGCAGATCGTCCACGAAATGCGTGCACCCGACACGTCCGATGCGCGCGAGCTTGGCCTCTTTCGTCAGCTCGAAGTGGACGTCCTCCCGTGACAGCCCCGTGCGCGCCGTGTCGTAGAATCCCCGCGCCTCGAGCCACTCGTGGGCGGCGCGATGCAGATCGCGGGGCTCGCCGAGGACCGGCCGGAGTGTCTTGTGACTGATGATGTGGACGGCCATACGCCGGTCTCTGCAGGCCGCGAGGAACTCGAGGACGCCCGGGAAGGCAGGGGCCTCGAGAATCGTCGCACCGTACACGTGGCCCTGAAGTCGCGTCCAGTCGTCTTCCCTCCCGCGTTCGCGCAGGTAGTCGCGGACCATGCCCTTGCCCGTCGGGACGTTCACGGGGATCAGGCCCCAGCCGCGCGCCGTCCGGTGGAAGACCTCGTCGTAGCAGACGACGGTGTTGTCGAAGTCGATCCCGATCACCACGGTCCGCCCTCAGCCGAGTCCCAGGTCGACGAGCGGCCGCACGGCGATCCCCGCCCGGAGATCCTCCACGGCCTGGTTGATGTCGGCCAGACGATAGGTCCGCCCGACAAGCGGGCCGAGGGGGAGCCTGCCGCCGGCCAGCAACTCGGCATAACGAGGGAAGTCGTGGTCCGGCGAGTTGTCCCCGCCCCACGTGCCCAGGAGGCGCTTGCCGAGATTGAGCTGGCGCGGGTCGATCTCGACGCGCTCGCCGTGGCGCGCGTTGCCGACGACCACGGCTGTGCCGCCCTGCCCCCGCACGCTGTGCAAGGCCTGGACCATGGCGCTCGGACGGCCCGTGGCCTCGATCGCGACGTCGACACCTCCCGCGCACAAGCGGGTGATCTCGGCCACGGGCTCCGTGAGGTCGGCCCGGATGGCATCGGTCGCGCCCATCTGTCTGGCGAGGTCGAGCTTCTCCTGGTTCAGATCCACGGCGATCACTCGCGCGCATCCTGCGATCACTGCGCCGGCGACGGCACAGAGGCCGATCCCGCCACAGCCGAACACCGCAAGGGTCGCGCCGGGGCGCGGTCGCGCGGTGTTGAGCACGGCGCCGAGCCCGGTCGGCGCCGCGCAGCCGAGCAGCGCCGCCTCGCGCAGGGGCACGCCGGCCGGCAGCGGCGTGAGTCGGTTTTCGCTGATCACCGCGTGGCGGCTCCAGGTGGTGATGCCCCCGGCGTTGACGGCACGCCCTTCCCAGCGGTATACCGTGCCCGCCACGTCAGCGCCGGAGCCCTTCATCCACGACAGGACCACGCGGTCGCCCGGCGCGACTTTCGCCACCCCCGGACCCACCTCGCGGACGATGCCGCTCCCTTCGTGGCCGAGGCAATGCGGCAGAAACGGGTCCGCACCGCGGTGCCCGTCGCACTCGAGGAGCTGCGTGTGGCACACGCCGCTGACGCCGACCTCGACCAGCACCTGCCCGGGCTTGAGCGGCGGTATCTCGAGCTCCGCCAGGACGAGCGGCCTCCCCGTCTCGACCAGCACGGCGGCGAGCGTCCGCATCCCCTACCGGCGCCCGATCACGCCCAGCGTCGCCAGCGTGCGCTCCGCGACCTTCTCCGCAGTGAGCCCGAAGTGTTCCCGCGCGTGCTCCTGCTCACCTCCGCCGTGCATGAACTCGTCGGCGGTGCCGATGCGGAGGAGGCGCACGCCGCGGCTCGGCCCATCCGCCAGCCACTCCGCGACGCTCCCCCCGAGCCCGCCGAGAACGCTGTGCTCCTCGATCGTGACGACGAGCGGAATACGGCCGGCGACATCGGTCAGCAGGCGTTCGTCGAGCGGCTTGACCGTGTGGAAACTGACGACCTGCGCTGACACGCCGTCGCGCTCGAGTCGCGTTGCCGCGGCGAGGGCCAGCGGCAGCACGGTGCCCGTGCTCAGGAGGCAGACGTCGCTGCCCTGCCGCAGCACGATCCCCTTGCCGATCACGAACTCCGGCGGGCGCTCGTGGACGGCCGGCTCGCCCTTCTTCCCGAGGCGGATGTAGATTGGCCGCTCCTGCCCCAGGGCCGCCCGGATCGCCAGCCGTACCTCCATCGCGTCGCCAGGACACACGATGCTCATGTTGGGCAGCACGCGCAGCAGCGCGATGTCCTCACACGCGTGATGGGTACCCCCCAGGGACGCGTAGGAGAGGCCAGCGCCCACGCCAACGATGACGACAGGCAGGTTGTGGTAGCAGAGATCCACGCGAATCTGCTCCAGGCAGCGCGTGGTGACGAAGGGCGCGATCGTGTACGCGACCGGGCGCAACCCGGAGAGGGCCATGCCGGCCGCCATGCTGATCATGTTGGCCTCGGCGACGCCGCAGTTGAGGAACCGGTCGGGATGGCGCTGCTTGTAGCGCTCGAAGAGCCGGTTGCCGATGTCGCCCGAAAGCAGGACGAGGCGCGCGTCCTCCGTCGCCAGCTCCGTGATCTCGGCCGCAAACGCGTCCCTCATGCGAGATCGAGCTCGATCCGGGCCTGCCGGACCTCCTCCGCGGTCGGGCTCCGATAGTGCCAGTTGTTGTCGTCCTCCATGAAGGACACGCCCTTACCCTTGACGGTGTGCGCCACGACGGCCACCGGCTTGCCGCTGCCGTCGGGGACGTTGTCGAGGACCTGGACGAGCGCCTTGAGATCGTGACCATCCACCTCGTAGGCGCTCCATCCGAATGCCTCCCACTTCTCCCGGAGCGGTGCGAGCGCCATGATCTCGTTGCTGCGCCCGGTGGCCTGCCACTTGTTGTAGTCGACGATCGTCGCCACCTGCCCGAGCTTCAGCGATGCCCCGAGCAGGGCCGCCTCCCACACCGACCCTTCGTTGCACTCGCCATCGCTCATCAGGACCACCACGCGATGCCGCAGCCCGGCCAGGCGACCGGCAAAGGCCATGCCCAGCCCCACCGAGAGCCCGTGGCCGAGCGATCCCGTCGCCAGCTCGAGGCCCGCCACGCACGCCGGGCTCGGTTGCTCCGCCAGAGCGCTCCCCGCCTCGTTGAAGGTCTCGAGTTGTGCGACCGGGAAGAAGCCCCGGTAGGCCAGCGCGGCGTACAGCGCGCTCACCGCGTGGCCCTTGCTCAGGATGAACCGGTCCCGCTCCCGGTCCCTCGGGTTTCGCGGGTCGATTCTGAGCGTCGCCCAGTAGACCGCCACGAGGATATCCACGCAGGAGAGGGCCGACCCGAGGTGCGGCGTCTTCGCCCGGTGCGACATCTCGACGACCCTGCCACGGATCTCTCTCGCGATCCGGTCGAGCTCTTCGAGACCCTCGCCGTCCCTCAACGCAGCTTCACCCGCTGCATCAGCTTGATGTTGTAGTAACGCTCGTCGGACATCGCGTCGGGGACCTGGCCCTCGCGCATCGCCCGCACGAGATCGCGCGTCGCGTCCGTGATCGTGCGGCGCGCCTCGAAGCCGAGCGCGCGCTTGATCCGGTCCGAGGAAATGTGGTACGAGCGGTTGTCGTCGGTCGGCGTCGTCACGATGCGCACGTCGCCGCCCACGACACCTCGGACCATCTCGGCGATCTCGATGACCCGACGGTTCTCGTAACCGACGTTGTAGACGGCCCCGTCGACCTTCGCCGCCGGCCACCCGAGCGCCTCGACGTAGAGGTCGGCCATGTCGTCGATGTGGATGTTGGGACGCATCTGCTGGCCGCCGAACACCTTGATGACGTGGTTGTGGACGGCGTGGTTCGTCAGGATGTTCACCGTGAGGTCGAGTCGGAGCCGGGGCGAGTAGCCACAGACGGTCGCGGGGCGAAAAATGACGGTCTCGAAACCGGGCGCCCGCCGCGCGAGCAGCACGTCCTCGCACATCGCCTTGTACTTCGAGTAGTCGGTGAGTGGCTTCAGCGGCAGCTCCTCGGTCACGTTCGGCTCGTCCTTGATGCCGTACACGCTCGAGGATGAGGCGTAGATGAACCGCCGGACGCCGGCGTCGCGCCCGGCGTCCACGAGGTCGATGAACGCGTCGTAGTTGATGGACTTGCCCAGCTCCGGGTCCAGCGCGAAACTCGGATCGTTCGAGATACAGGCCAGGTGGATGACCGCGTCACAGCCTCGCAGCGCTTGTCTCCGCAGGGCCTGGTCCCGGATGTCCCCCTTGATCTCCTCGAGCCCAGGATGATCCTTGACCGCCCGGAGGACGTGATCCCCGAACAGGTACAGATCGAGCACCCGGACGCGAAAACCGCGCTCGAGAAGTCGGGGAACCAGCACCGAGCCCACGTAGCCCGCTCCTCCGGTCACCAGCACCTGCCGCAGGTCGCTCACCACGCTATTCTCCTTCGCGGTCGCTCCGACCGACCGTCCTCGCTCACATCAGCAGGTGGGCCATGAACTTCTTCAACGCCGCGGGCGCGACCGGCTCCCGGTTACCGATGATCTCGACGGCGAGGGCGCCGACGCAGTTCGCCACGAAACCGACCACCTCGGGCGCGGCACCACGGAACACGCACGGGGCGGTGAGCGCAAAGAGCGCGTCGCCGGCCCCCGTGCGATCCACCACCCGGAGCGACAGGGCTGGCGTCTCGTGCACCGCCCCGTCCTCGGTGAACAGCATGGAGCCGTTCGGGCCCCGCGTAACCATCACGCTGCCGGCGGCCAGCTCGGCTCGGATCCGGGTCGCGAGGTCCCGGACGTCACCGTATTGCGCGCGCAGGGCGAGCTTCAGCTCGCCTTCGTGCAGGCAGACGTAATCCGCCCGCTGATACTTCGTCACCGAGTTGAATCCGAGGTTCGCGCTGTTCGTCTGCGTGTTGACAGCGAGGAACGCGGTCGACGAGCAGAGGAGCTTCCGGATCTCTTCGGTGAACACCCCGTGCCCGAAATCGGTGACCACCACCAAGTCGTGCTTGGCCAGGCGATCGCCGAGGGCCTCCACGATCTCGCGCTCGGTCTTGGGCTGGATGGGCCGGTCCTCGAGCGACTGGACCTCGAACAGCTTTGCGAGGAACGTCGTTTCGACGTACCGGCGCTTGACGATCGTCGGACGGTCCGTCGTCCGGGCCGCCAGCAAGGTGACGTTCGCACTGAGCTTCGAGCGCACGAAGTCCGCCTGGGCATCGTCGGTGCCGAGGCACGTCACCAGCGTGACCGACCGGCAGACCCCGGCCAGGTGATTGGCCACGGCCAGCGACCCGCCGGCGAACCGGTCCTCGGACACGTACCTCGTGGCGATCATCGTGTCCTTGGGAGCTTTCCCCAGGGGGACGCAGTAGCAGTACTCGTCGAGGATCGCCTCGCCGACGACCAACACGTCGAGGTCGCTGAGCGTCCGCAGAGCCCCCAGCACCTCCTCGGCCCCATGGCGCTGCCGGAAGCCCCGTAAGTATTCGTTCGTTGGCGTCGGCAGACTGCTGAAGTAACGGTTGATGAGACTGCTTGAGCTGAAGGTCTCCTCGGTCGTGAACACGATCGCGCCGCCGACGGCCTGGACCATCCGCTCTTCGGCAAGGATCATGCCCGTCAGGTCCCGGGCCGGGTCGGCGTACTCGCTTCCCTTGACGTAGACGTCCGGCCGCAGCCGCTCGATCGTCTCGACGGCGGTGGGCCAGAGATTCAGCGCCACATAGTCGACGAACTCGAAGGCCGCGATCGTCTCCGTGCGCAGGCGCTGGTTGAACACCGGGCGGCCGGGCCCCTTGTTCACGAACTGGTCCGGCGTGACCGTGACGACGAGAAGGTCGCCGTGCTGGCGCGCCGCCTTGAAGTGCAGGACATGGCCCGGATGGATCAGGTCGAAGACGCCATGGCAGAGGACGATTCGCTTGCCCTCGGCTCGCGCGCTCGTCACCCGGTCCTGCAACTCGGCGAACGCGCAGACTTTGCGATCGACGCTATTGGTCGCCATCACTCACGTCATCCCCCCGTCACTGCGGACCCCAGGTAACGGAACCAGTCGTGGGTCGCCACGGCGATCGACTCCGGTGTCCACACCGGCGCCTCGCGCCAGTCCTGGATGCGGGAGAGGACCCTGCCTAGGCCCTCCTCGATCGACACCTTCGGGCGCCAGCCGAGCTGGCGCTGGATCTTGCCGATGTCGGCGTGCGTCCGGTCGGGCTCGCCGGGGCGCCTCGGGATGTGCACCGCCTCACCACCCAGCAGCTCGACGAGGCGATTGACGCTCGCCGGCTGGCCGGAGCCGACATTGAACACCTCTCCCAGGACGTCGGAAGTCGCCACCGTGAGGAACGCATCCGCGACGTCCGTCACAAAGGTGAAATCCCGCACCTGAGTGCCATCGCCGACGACGGTGAACGGCTTGCCGGCGAGCTTCTGGGCGAGGAACACGCCCAGCACCGCCCCGTACGTGCCCGACGTCCGGGATCGTGGGCCGTACACGTTGAAGAGCCGCAGCGACGCGACGGGCAGCCGGTACACCTGCGCCCAGTGGAGCGCATACTGCTCACCCACGTACTTCGTGAGCGCGTACGGGTACTGGGGACGAACCGGCGCCGTCTCCGGCGTCGGGTACACGTCGGCGATCCCGTAACAGGACGACGAGGCGGTGTAGAGGACACGCCGGGCGCCGACGGCTCGAGCGGCCTCCAGCACGTTCGCGGTGCCGTCCACGTTGGCGCGGTGATAGTCGAGCGGGTGCTCGATCGAGGGAACGATGTCGGCAAGCGCGGCCAGATGAAAGACCCATTCCGCATCGTGGAAACAGGGTCGGATCGCGACGAAGTCCCCCACGTCGGCCTCGACAACCCGCAAGCGGGGATTGTTTCCGTGCTGGGCGAGATTCTGCGGGCGCCCGGTGCTGAAGTTGTCCAGCACCGTCACGTCGTGCCCGTCGCTGAGGAGGCGGTCGACCAGGTGACTGCCGATGAACCCAGCGCCGCCAGTGACGATCGTCTTCATACGGCACGGAGCGTTACGGCGGTCATTCGCACGCGACCATGTTCGCACGTCGCCAAAGGCGCGGCGAGGATCCCCGTTACTGGCAGCGGCCCGGCTCGGTGATCGGCGACTCGCGAACGACCTCGCGCATCGCCTGCATGTACAGGTGCGTCAGCGCCAGGTGGCAGTCCTCGATGTGCTGCATGTCGTCGGAGGGCACCACCAACGTCACGTCGGCCATGTCGATGGCCTTGCCCCCCTGGTAGCCGGTCAGGACCACGGTGGTCGCCCCCACTTCACGGGCAGCCGCGAGCCCCTTCAGGATGTTCGGCGAGCTGCCGCTGCCCGAGATGCCGAAGACGACGTCGCCCCGCTTCGCGAGCGCGCGAATCTGCTCGGAGAAGACGTCGGCGTACGACAGGTCGTTGGCGTACGCGGTCATCACCGGCGTGTTGTCCACGATCGAGACGGCACGCAGTCGCCGGCGACCGGCGGCCGCCGTCCCTTTCCCGAGGTCCACGGCGAAGTGCGAAGCCAGCGCGGCGGATCCGCCGTTGCCCATCAGGATCACCTGCCGGTCCTCGCGGTAGGCATCGCACAGGACGTGGAAGATCTTCTCCACCACCTGGACGGGAATGCGGTCCAGCGTGTCGCGGGCGTCCGCCAGGTACGCCCTGGCGCGCTCCGTGAAGTCTGCCGTCATGCCTGTCTTCTCGTGTAAAGAACGGGCTGCGCTCATGTCAAGGAAATTCCGCGCCGTCGAGCGAGAAGTCCCTCACTTCGCGCGCCGTCGAGGCGAAGGCGGACTCGTACAGGTCGTCCAGGCGATCGGGCCAGACCGTGTCCAGGTAGCGGTCCCGGAAGATCCGGCCGCGCATGAACCGCCGGCGCACCAACGTCGAGACCAGTCCTTTCGCCTGCTGGGCGTGCATGCGGCCGAGCCACCGGCCCTTGCCGGCGGCCGGCAGTCCCAGATACGCCGCCTGCAACGCCGCCATCTGGTCGAAGTTCCGGCCATAGACCGCGGGCGAGAGCCCTCGGCGCAGGAAGAAGCGACGGAGCCCCGCCTCGCTCGCCGCCAGGGCACCGAAGAGCTCCGGCTCGGGCGTCTGCCACTTCGCGAGGAATTCCTCCACGTGCTGGCCGCGCGTCACCTCGTGCCGCGCCAGGTAGTGCGCCTTGAGGCGGACGCCGAGGTCGCCGCGGAAACCGCTCTCGTGAATGTGGAGGAAGCAGTTTTCGGGGTCGAAATACATCGGATGCGCCGAGTTCAGCGGATACAGCACGACCGGCTTGCCGTCCCAGTACACGGCCCGGGTGTGGCTCCCGTAGTGATAGAAGCGCCGGATGCCGACCCTCGTCAGCCCCAGGATCGCGAGCACCCCGTGGATCGAGATCTTGTGGGGCAAGAAGTCGAACGGATCGAAGTCCCAGAAGCCCGTGTCCCGCGCGAAGGCGTTGTCGACCACGAAGAACATGTCGTCGAAGCCGCCGACGGGCTCGTTGACCGCGTAGAAGCCGAAGCCCTCGCCGCGCGCCGCGAACCACTTGCCGTGACGCTGCATCCGCTCCGCGAGCCGCCTGAGCTTTGGCCAGGACAGCGGGCACGCGTCCGCGTGGAGATGGAGCGTGAACGGCGCCTCGGCCCGGTCGGCGCACCGCCCACACGCCTTCCGGATGCTGTCGATGACCCGGACCCACAGCCGGGCCCGTGGCGACACCCGTGGGTCGCTCGATCCCGGGCCGTCCATCGGCAGGTTCTCCGTCGACAGCAGCTCGTCGATGTCGCAGTCCGCGAGACGGGACGCCGCCTGCGGATGGGAAGAGCAGACGACGAGATCATAGCTTCCGGGCCAGTTCTTCCTGAACAGGTCGCTGAGGAGCTTCACGTCCTGGAACTTGTCGTAGACCGAGATCGCGATCGCGAGATCCTTCACGGCGCGCGGGACCTCCGAGGAGACGGCATGTCGAACGAGACGTCCCGGAGCTCGGCGGGCGCGGGCCCGGCGCCTCCGAACGCCGCTCGATACACGTCGTCCAGCCCGCGGGGCCATACCATGTCGCCATACCGGTAGCGATAGATCCAGCGACGGACCAGCCGCTCCCTGAGGAACGCCCGTCCCCGGGCCCAGGCGCCGGGGCGTCGGCCGGCCCCACGGCCCACCGCGCGCGCCTCGTCCCTCGCCGCGGCCGCGTCCGCTCCCCAGCGGGCGTGAAACGCCTCGATCGCCGGCCCGCGCGTGACACCGTACTCGGCGAAGTAGGATGCCACCAGTCGGGACGCCAGGTCGGGCGGAAGCCTCGAGGCGTCGACCCGCAGAAAGCCGCGCGCGGGATCGAACGCGATCGGACCTTCGCCGCCGTCATCCGCTGCATAGCGCCAGAACCGGTGCACCCCCACGCGCCCCAGCGCCCAGAGCGCGACGAACCCGGGCGCGGACACTTTGTGCGGCAGGAAATCGGCCAGCGAAAACTCCCACAGGCGCCTCGCCCGGGCGAACGCGTTGTCGACGACGAAGAATGCGGGATCGAACCGTCCCACCGGGGTGTCGTGCGCGTAGAGCCCGAAGCCCTGCCCGCGCGCCGCCAGGACCGCGCCCCTCCGCCTCATCCCCTCGCCGAGCGCCCGCACCGGATCCCACGCCAGCGGGTAGCGTCCGGCCGCCAGATGCATCGTGTAGGGCGCGCTCGAGCCGGCCGCGAGGCCGCACGCCTTCCGGATCCCGTCCACCGCGCGTAGCGCCCCGGCGATGTGCTCCTGGAGCGCCTCACGCGGGTCGGCCTCGAGACGGACGCTTTCGCCGATGGCGACACTGTCGACGTCGCAGCGTCCGATCTCGGCCGCGGCGCCCGCGCTCGCGGCGCACACGACGATGTGGAAGCTCCCTGTCCAGTTGCGCCGGAAGATGTCGACGAGCAACCGGACGTCGTCCACCTCCTCGTCGGCGCTGATCGCGAGCGCGAAGTCGCGCGCCGCCGTCACGGGACGTCGCCGGCGGCGCCCGCGAGGGCGACGACGTCTCCGTACTGGAGAGGCCCGGACACCGTCCCCTGCCTGACCATGTAGATCTCGTCGCACGAGCGCACGGTCGACAGCCGATGCGCCACGACGAGCACGGTCTTCTGCCCTCGCATCGCGTCGATCACGCGGATCACCTCGTGCTCCGTCGCGTAGTCCAGGGCGGACGTGGGCTCGTCCATCACCAGCACGTCGGGGTCATGGTACAGCGCCCGCGCGATGCCGAGGCGCTGGCGCTCGCCGCCGGACAGCCGGCTGCCGCGCTCCCCGACGAGCGTGTCCAGCCGGCCGGGGAGCGCCTGCGCGAACGACTCGAGCTGCGCGCCACACAGCGCCCACCACACCCTCTCGTCGTCGATCTCGGCGTCCGGCACGCCGAGGGCGACGTTGCGCCTGATCGAGTCGTCGAGGATGTACGCGACCTGCGGGACGTACCCGATGTTCGCCTGCCACGCGCGCAGGTTCTCGCGGACGTCGCGGCCGTCCACGAGCACTCGCCCGGTGTCGGGCGTCAGCAATCCCAGGATGAGATCGAGGATCGTCGTCTTGCCGGCCCCCGAGGGCCCCGCGATCGCGACCAGGGCCCCCTTCCTGATCACGAGCGAGACGTCCTTGAGGACCCACGCCTCGGCACCGGGGAAGCGGTACGAGACGCCGTCCAGGGCCAGCTCGTGCGCGAGCCGGAGGACTGGTGCCCCGTACCGCGTCGGCACGGCCGGCTGCGGCATGGCGCCCGGACGCGGCCGGTCCAGGTCCAGGTCGCGATGGACCACGTCGACCGCGGGCTTGAAGTAACGCAGCATCGTGAGCATGCTCGCCACCCGGCCGGCCGACGGCATCAGGCGCACCGCCGCGAGACCGAAGAGCGCCAGGACCGGGATGATGCGCTCGATCCCGCCGCCCTGCCACTGGACGAGGAGCACAGTCAACGCGATGACGCTGACGGCCATCGCCTCGATGACGAGCCGGGGGAGCTGGTGGGCCATGGCGACGAAGCGCAAGGAGTGCCCGAACCCCGCGGCGCTTCTGCCGTAGATCTCCACGAACCAGCCCTGGCGGCCGAGGATCGTGATTTCCTTGAGGCTGCCGAAGCTCTGGTTCACCCACCTGATCATCGCTTCGAAGTACTGCTGCTTGGCCTGCCCCTGGACCTTCAGCCTCCGCTGCACGCGCGACACCACGGTCCAGCCGGTCGCCGCCGTCAGGACCAGCACGGACAGCGTGACGACCGGGTCGACGGCCATCAGCGCGCCCACGATCACGGTGATCACCATCGCCTCGGAGGTCAGCAGCAGCAAGGGGACGAGGACGTTGTGGCAGGTCGCGTGGACCTCCTCGGTCACGTTCTTCAGCAGCTCGGCGGTGTTCCGCTGGAGGTGGAACGTGTACGGCTTGTCCAGGTAGGCTCGCAGGACGCGCTTGGAGAGGTCCGTCTGCTTCCGGTAGACGATAGTGAACTCGACGTGATAGAGCCAGCCGAGATAGACGTTCTTCGTCACGTAGAAGACGAGCACCGCCAGGCTCAGCCAGGTGAGTGCGGCGGGGCCCGAGGGCGCGCCGACCACCTCGAGCACCCGCGCGAGCTGGGGGTACCCTGATGGGATCCCCTCACCGCGAAGAAGCACGAGAAACGCGAGCAGAATGCCCAGCCCGACCGCTTCCAGCCCCGCGGCGACGACCATCCCGCCCAGCACGCCGAGGAACCCGAGCTTTTCGCGAGCCGAGAGCAGCGCCAGGAGCTTCCTGAGAAGGTCAACCATGCCGGCGGGTACTGCCGAAGCTCAGCCCCGGAAGCTCTCTCTCAAGTTCTCGCGGGCGAGGCCACCCGGCGCGAGGCGCTCCCATCGCCGGACGCGGGGCTCAACCCGCCCGCGCCGCGTCGCTCCCTCACGAACGCGGTCACGCCCTCGGGCGTTCCGAGCGACCAGAACTCGGCGAGCGGATAGGCCAGGACGCGTCCGCCGCCCGCGATGTGGTCGTTGTACGCGGGATTGACGTAGAACTCGCCGTTCGCCCGCCGATCCGCGGCGATCATCCGCTCCGCGGCTTCGACGAAGTCCCGTCCGCGCCTCCACCAGTACGGCCCGGTTGTCGAGAACATCGTGAACGGGTCCTTCTCCCGCGTCTCGAGAACCCATCCATGCTCGTCGAGCGCCGCAAACGAGCACGCGGGGTCGGTGGTGATGCGTGTCGTCACACCCCCGGTCGCGCCCCGGCGCTTGAACCAGTCCAGGACCCATCGATCCGGCCAGACCAGCACGGAGTCACAGTCCGCGATGAGCAGCTCATCGTCCGTGTCGATCTCCGACTTCGCCTTGAGTACCGTGCAGACCGGTCCCTCCGTCAGCTCGTCGATCGGAACGATCGTCGCGCCGGGCCGCAGGCGGGCGAGCAGGCTGCCGAGCCCCAGCGCCAGGTGCTCCCGGAGCACGACGAAGATGTACCGGCCTTCCAGGGTGTATCCGTCGAGCGCGTGCTCGATGAGCGGCTTGCCCAGCACTTCGATCATCGGCTTCGGCCCGTGGAACCCCTGCTGCGCGAACCGCTGGCCGCGGCCGGCCATCGGGAACACGACGTTGATCATGCGGGGTACTTGTCCCCCGGAAGGGACGGGACCTTCACCACGACGAGCTCACAATCCGAGAGAAACTCCGGCGCGATGACCTCGCCCGGATCCACGACGAAGATGTCCCCCTCCCGGAACTCCTGACCGTTGGCGCGCATCGTGCCCCTCACCACGAGGTTGATCTCGGTCGCCATGGCGTGGTAGTGCGTCGCCCACGCTTCCCCCTTCGCGTGGTGCTTGAAGCACACCTCCGCTGCGGGGGTCCGGTAGGCCGTCGGCTCGAAGTCGCCGACGAACCAACCCTCCTTCATCTCACCAAAAGGGAACCGCCTCACCGCACAAGCCCCCACTCCTCGATCGCGGCCGCCAGCTCCGGCGGCGGCGTGCTCGCGCTGAGCGCCTGGCGGAACGCCATGGCGCCCGCGCGGGTGCCGAGGGGATGCCCGTGGATCGCCCCCCCCGAGGTCACCATGATGTCGTTTCCGAAGCGCTTGACGAGGGCCTGGACCATCCCGGGGTGCGCCCCGCAGGAGAAACTGGGAACGACCCTCGGAAGCTCGCACCACGGCCCCTGGAGCGCATACAGGCGCTCCCGCAGCTCCACCTCGGGCTCGCTCATGTAGCCGCCCCACATGCCGACGTGCGTGAAGTCGCAGCCGATCAGGCGGATGAGCTTGCACAGAAGCGAGAACTGCAGCGAGTGGTGGCCGGTGGTGAACACCTTGTCACCGCTCTTCTGGAAGAAGATCGGGATTTCGACCTTCTCACGGATCCTGGCATAGCTCCCGAGACCGGACCAGAGGTTCACGTGGACAGCCGTCGCGCCGAGTGACTTCGCGAGCCTGGCCCGTCGGACGACCTCGTCGCCGTCCGCCGTGATGCAGGGAGCGTACACGGTCCTGAAGCCCTTCAAGGCCTCCGCCACCGCCGGCACGCGCTTCCGGAGCGGGCACCAGGACGGATCACCGAGGATCTCGTCCTCCTTGATGAAGTCCACGCCGCCCTCGGCCATCTCGCGGCAGACCTCGGCCAGCCCGTCGGGCGTGAGCCCGATCTTCGGCTTGACGATGCCGCCGATGAGCGGCCGGTCGACCGCGCCGGTCATCTGGCGGATCTGTTCCAGACCGAACCGGGGCCCCGAGAAGCGCCGCAGCAGCGGGCCGAACTCGACGTCCAGGAGCTTGCACCCCTCGATGAGGTCGATATCCATCTGGCCGCCCATCAGGACGCTCATCATGAACGAAATCCCGTCGCGCGGTCCGAAGTTCACCGCCGGGAACCGAACGGTGACCTTGCCGCCCTCGATCGACTCGACCGTCGCCGCGTGCTTCTTCACCAGCGCCTTGGTCTCCCGCGAGTTCCGCACGTACGGGTTCCCCACCGACTGGCCCACGGCGATCGCGTGCGCGGCCTTTTCGATGTCGGGCGACTTCAGCTCATAGATGGCCTTCAGCATATCCTCACCAGTCTGGACTGCTTTCGAGCAGGATTCCGTTTAGGGCCTCACGTCCGAGGAGCTTCACGTACGTCAGCGGGTGATCCGTGCAGACGCCGTAAGCGGTCGCCACTCGTGGATAGAATTCCTCGATGCTCTCCGGGGCGCCTACCAGCTCCGGACTGCACATGATGGATGCCGCCGTCGGCATGCACCCATAATTAGACCAGATGAGCCCGTTCGAGCAGAGGGCGAACTCGTCCCTGCCAAGACAGAAGAAGCTGACAGGCAACGAGCGGAGGATTGAGGCCGCCTGGATGTCCTTCGCGTGGCACATGACGCCGGCCCTGGCGAGCAGCTCGACATCGGCCCTCCGTTCTGGCCGGTCATGTCCGAACCAGAGCTCCCCATTGACGCCCAGCACATCGACCTCCACACCGACGCCCCGCTCGAGGCACGCCCGGATGGATTCCGGGCGGTTGTCGCCGCTGCCGGGCCCGTTCAGGTTCGCTCGATGCGCGAGAATCTTCACACTCGTCTCAGCGTGCCCGTCTCAGCGTGTTCACTGCGCGAGCGATGCCTTTCGGCTGTCGACGCCCCTGCAAACGGCGTTCATCATAACCCAGAAGTCCAGGAAACCAAACCGATATACGGCCCGCGCCTCCGACCCGGGACACTACATGTGCTCACCTCGAGTTCGTCCCGTGGCGGTCGCGCGTGCCGGGACGAGCGCCGGCGATCGCGCAATGCAGACAGACATGGACGACGATCAATCGCCGATGCGGAACGGGGCCAACGCATGTCCCGAGGTCGCCAGGCACAGCTTCGCTCCGTCAGTCCCGGCAAGCACCCCCGACGATTTCCGGAACCCTGGAGCGTCACGAGTCTAGTTGAAACGGCCTTCGGATGGCAAGCTTCTCCGTGCCACCCGGATGCCGCCCTGAGGGGCTGAACGCCGCGGGCGGCAGGGCGCGCCCTGAGCGAGGTTTTCGGGGTGTCATGCCACGCGTGCCACGCCGTCACCTGATCGTCGACGGCGGCCGCCGGTCGAGCAGGAAGCCCGCCACGCTCCGGGCCACGAGCTCCGCGCCGGCCTCCGTGAAGTGCGCCGCGTCGTAGAAGTAGTCGGGTCGGGCGGGCACCTGCCTGGCGAGGTCGAGGCACTCGACCCTCTGGCGCGCGCACACGTCGAGCATTTCGCGATTGTAAGCATCCAGCATCCGCCAGTACGTCGTGGCCGCGAGGGGCGCCTTCCGGGCCTCGATCCAGTAGAAACCGCCTTCGATCGTCTGCCAGTACTCGGAGTCCTCGAAGAGCAGCGGCTGGGTCATGAGGATCGGGCGCACACCCATCGATCTCGCGAGCGCGACGATGCGCTCGAGGTTCTGTCGATACTCGGGCAGGCCTGGAAGCAGCAACCGGACGTCCTCAGGAGCCGCCGCCGCATCGCGGCTCAGCGGGCGCGGCTCGAAGTTTCCGTGGCCGGAGCGCCGGACGAGCAGCGCCTCGCCGAGCAGCAGCTGTCCCCAGGCATACAGGACCTGAGCCAGTCGGCTGCGGCGATACAGGACAGTCAGCCAGTCCGGCCGGTCGTATCGGCTGCCGTGGAGCCGTCGCCGCTCGTCGAGGGAATACCAGAGGTCGTTGATCCCCGCGAGGACGATCACCGCGTCGGGGCGCACTCTCGCGACGACATCCTCCATGAAGATGATGTGGCCTCGCGTCGACTGACCGTCGAGCCCCGCGTTGCCGACCCACGCCTCCCAGCCGGCCTCCTTCAGTCGCTCCTGCAGGCGATAGGGCCAGGTCTTGCGGTCGTCGAGGTAGAAGCCCTGCGTCGTGCTGCCGCCGATCGCGATGATCCGATAATCGCCGGCGTCGGGTGGCGGCGGCTCGTCGCCTCGAAGCCCCCACGCGTTCGTCGAATGTCGCCCCTGTCGCGACACGCCACGAAGGTCCACCTCGAGTCGCATGTCCACGCGCGGCCGGAGCGCCAGCCGCGAGCCGAAGGGATCGAGCGGGGACGCGAGCCGCAGGCCGGTCTCGATCGCCGCCAGCGAGAGCGCCAGCGACCCGATGAGCAGGGCGGCTCTCACGACGACTGCACGCTTCATCTCGCGCGACCGGCCCCCCTCGCGTGTTCTCGAGCGGTATAATCCCCCCGGCGACAATGCGTTCGTCAAGTGCCGCGCAGCTCCCTCTTCACCGTCGCGTCTGGCAGGCGAGGCAGCATCTCGGACGCCGCCTCGGGGACGCGCAGGCCCGCTGGGTGCTGAGCGTCGCCGATTTCCTCGTGATCGCGCCGTTCGAGCCGGTCATCCGCTTCGCGATGGACCCCCTCGCCCTCAACCCCGCGACCCCGAAGGGACGGCGACCCCGGCCGACCCCGACCGAACCCGCCCTGGAGCGTGCGCGACGGCAGGTTTGACGCCAGTTCAGGACCGCCGGCCCTCCGATCCGCGCTGACATGCGCATCCTCCGCATCTTATGGTACTTCCACGACGACGACGACGCCCGCCACTATCCGCGCGGTTCATGTCGCTGGTGGTGGCTGACCCCGATGATCTCCGTGCCGCCGCTTTTCGCGTTCCCGGTGATCTTCGCTCAGTCCAGCGCGATCGCGCCGTTCATGTATGCCCTGTCCTGACATTCGATCACATCTCTCGTGAGGTCCAGCGACAGCGCTGCTGACGCCCTCCTCGGGGGTTCGCGTCTCCCCGGCCTTGCCCTGCTGCTAGCCGTCAGCCTCCCCTTCCTCTTCTTCGACCTCCGGCTGCCCCTGCTCGACCCCGACGAAGGCCTCTACGCCGCGATCGCGCAGGAGATGCTGGCGCGCGGCGACTGGATCATCCCCCACGTGAACGGCCTGCCCTACCTCGAGAAGCCTCCCCTCTACTTCTGGCTGACGGCGCTGACCTACGCGGTGGCCGGTCCGTCCGAGTGGGCGACGCGCCTCTGGTCGGCGCTGGCGGCGCTCGGCACGGCCCTGCTCACCTGGCGGATCGGGCGGCGCCTCCACGGCCCCCGGGCGGGGCTCCTGGCGGGGCTCGTGGTCGCCACGGTCGTCGGCAACGCGCTCTACGTGCGCAAGGCGTCGACCGACCAGCTCTTCATCTTCTGTCTCACGCTGGCGCTCTACGGCTTCGTGCGAGACGCCGAGCGCCCCGATCGCGGCCGGACGCGCTTTCTCTGGCTCTGGGTCGGCGCCGCTCTCAGCGTGCTCGCCAAGGGGTTCATCGGGCTCGTGTTCCCCGTGCTGATCGTGGGGCTCGCGATGGCGTGGGCGCGCCGGCTCGCCTGGCGCGACCTGAACCCAGCGCGCGGCGCCGGGCTCTTCCTGCTGCTCACGGTGCCGTGGCACGCGCTGGCCGCGTGGCGCTCCGGGACGCTGTTCGGGTTCTACGTGCTCGATAACCACCTCCTGCGCTTCCTCGACGCCCGGCGCTTCGTCGAGGACGACGTGCCGATCTCGACCGCGGGCTTCCTGGTGGCGAGCTTCCTCTGGGCGTTCCCCTGGGGCGTCTTCGTGCTCGCGCGCTTGGCGCCCGGCACGCCCGCGCAGGCGCGCTGGCGCCCGCTGATCGTCATCTGGGCTCTCGTGATCGTGGGCCTCTTCTCGCTCTCGCGCTTCAAGCACGAGTACTACGCGCTGCCGGCCTTCCCGGCGCTTGCGATCCTGGTCGGCGCGGCCTGGGCCGGCGGACGCGACATCGGCCGCTGGCTCGGGGCGGGGCTCGTCGGCTCCGTGCTGGGCGGCGCCGGAGCGATCTGGATCGGTGGCGGCCTCACGCCCGAGCAGGCGATGGCCGGGCTCGCCGAGCTGAACGTCTACTACCGCATCCTGCGCGAGCAGGGCGTCCCCTTCCCGTTCGCCTCGGCGCGCCCGTTCGGCCTGCTCCTGCAGGCGCTGGGGCTGACGCTGATCCTGGGCTGGGGCATCGCGACGCTCTGCTGGGTGCGCGGCTGGCGCCGGAGCGCGCTCGGCGCGCTCGTGGCGGTGGCCGCGGGGATCACCGGTCTCCTGCTCGCGCTCCTCGGGCTGATCGCACCGCACCACTCGGCCCGGGAGGTCTCACGGGCGATCGTGGCCGAGGCCGGGCCGGACGACGTCATCGTGATCGAGGGCTCCCTCGAGTACAGTCCGGCCATCCCCTTCTACACGGGCCGGCGGGCGCTCCTCGTGAACGGCGACGTCGGCTACTTCTCCTTCGCCTCAAAGCTGCCCGAGGCGCAGGGCGTGTTCCTCGACACGCAAGCGTTGCGGCGACTCTGGGCGGGGCCGCGGCGCGTGTTCCTGGTGATCCGCCAGGCACCCGCGCGAAGCGTGGTGGCGGCGCTCCCGGCCACGAGCGTGCGCGCGCTCGGGCAGTTCGGCTCGCGCCGACTCTACGCGAACCGCTGACCGTGTCGCGGTAGAATGGACCCGGCAACGCGCAGGCAGCCACCGACCAGCGCCCTCGATATCAGCCGCGCCTTCCGCGCGGCGGCCGAGCGCTACACCGGGCTCCTGAAGGATGCGCTCGGCGACAACCTCGTCTCCGTGGTCCTCTTCGGCTCGGTCGCGCGCGGCGAAGCCCGGTCCGATTCGGATATCGACCTCCTGATCGTCGCCGAACACTTGCCGTTCGGTCGCTTTGCGCGGCTCCGTCAGCTCGAAGAGGTGGAACGCTCCTTTGAGTCCGAGCTCGACCGGCTGCGCTCGTTGAGCCTCGAGCCCCGCGTGGCCCCGCTTCTGAAGACACGCGAAGAAGCCTCCCGGTTGGTGCCTGTGTACCTCGATCTCGTCCAGGACGCGCGCTTCCTCTATGATCGCGACGCGTTTTTCCGCAGCGTTCTCGCCCGGCTCGAGACTTCCCTGAGGCGACTCGGCGCCGAGCGGCGGACCCGTGGGCAGATCCGTTACTGGGTCTTGAAGCCCGATTGGAAGCCCGGGGAGGTTATCGAGCTCTGACGAATCTCCAGATGGCCCAGAGCCACCTCCGCCAAGCTCGACGAATCTTGACGGAGGCCGAGCATCACGAGCAGGCGGAAGCCTGGCACCTGGTCGTCCGGCGTAGCCAGGAGGCCGTGGAGCTCGCGCTGAAGGCGGTCCTCCGGAGTGGCGGCGTCGAAGTCCCACGCGTGCCCGATGTCGGGATCTTCCTTCGCGAGCATGCCGACCGATTCTCCGCGTCCCTGACCCAGCAGCTTGATCGCGTGGTATCGATCTCGCGTCGGTTGCGGCAGGAGCGCGAAATCAGTTTCTACGGCGATGAGGAGGCGGGAGCGCCGCCGGAGCGCCTGTACGCGCGGCAGGACGCGCACGAGGCTCTGCGGGACGCCCGCTTCATTCTCGAGCTCTCAGCAACCGTGGTGCCGACAGCCTGAACTCCCCGAAGCTGGCGACGTGATCAGTCCGGCGGCGGGTGCCGATCCCGCCGGGGCGCGACCGGCAGCCGGTCCAGCCCCACCACCTCGTCGACGACGAAGACCGGGCGGTGCCGGACCTCCTCGAGGACTCGCCCCACGTACTCGCCGAGCACGCCGAGGACCAGAAGCTGGAGGCCCAGCACGCCCCCCGCAGCCACCAGGGCCCAGGCCAGCCAGCCCGCGGGCGGGCCGGCGAGGCTCGCGCCCGCCAGCCGCTGGAGCAGGAGCACAAGCGCAGCGGCGGCGGAGAGCGCCGCGAGCGCGGCGCCGCCGAGGGCGACGAGCCGCAGCGGTACGACCGAGAACGCGACGATCCCCGCGAGGGCGAGGTCGAGAAGCTTCCAGAGCGTGTACTTGGGCTCGCCCTTGCCGCGGCGCTCGCGCACATAGGGCACCGCGACCTGGCGGAAGCCCACCCAGCTCCGGAGGCCCCGCACGTAGGGATGGCGCTCGCCGATGGCGACGATCAGGTCCACGACACGACGGTCCATGACGGCGAAGTCGCCCGCGTCGAGCGGCATGCGTGTCGCGGTCAGCCGAGCCAGGAGCCGGTAGTAGACGGCGGCCAGCGCGCGCGTGAGCCAGCGCTCCTTGCGCACGCTGCGGACGCCGTAGACGACCTCGGTGCCCTTGGCCCGCAGGCGCAGCATCTCGGGGAGCAGCTCGGGCGGGTCCTGGAGGTCGCCGTCCATCACCGCCACGCAGGCGCCGCGCGCGAAGGTGAGGCCCGCGAAGATCGCCGCCTGGTGGCCGAAGTTGCGCGAGAGGCTCACGAGCTTGAAGCGCGGATCCTCGCGGGCGAAGTCGCGGGCCAGGGCGGCCGTGGTGTCGGTGCTGCCGTCGTCCACCAGGATGCACTCGAACTCGTGGCCCGCCAGCGCGGCCGTGAGGCGCGCGCGCAACTCCGGGAGGTTCGCCTCCTCGTTGCAGACCGGGACGACGATCGAGACCAGCTCGCCGGTGCTATGGTGAGCCATGCTGAGCGTCTACGGGTGCCCCGCGTTCTACGGACTCCTGATGCGCGCGGGCTACGGCGGCGACTACGCGGCGCGCCTCGCCCTCGTCGCCGACCGGCTCGGCGGCCCGGCCGACGTCCTCGAGGTGTGCCCGGGCGACCTCGCGCTCTACCGGCATCTCGCGGCGCGCGGCCTGGTGCGCGCGTACATCGGCCTCGAGCAGGCGCCGGCGATGCTGCGGAGCGCGCGGCGGCGCGGCGTGGACGTCCGCGCCTTCGACGTGCGCGCGGCCCGCCCGCTGCCCACCGCGGAGACCGTGATCATGCAAGCAAGCTTATATCAGTTCCACGACGTCGCGGACAGCCTGCTGGCGCGGCTCTGGGCCGCCGCGGGGCGCCTCCTGGTCGTCGCCGAGCCCGTGCGCAACCTCTCGCAGTCGCGCTCGGCGCTCGCGCGCTGGGCCGCGCGCGCGCTGACGCGGACGGTGGACGGCCGGGTCCACACCTTCCGCTACACGGAGGCCGCGCTGCTCGAGGCCTACCGCCGCGCCAGGGTGCCCGTGAGCCGGCTCGACCGGACACCCGGCGGGCGCGAGCTGATCGTGACGTCCCTCAAGACCCCCTGACCCACACCCAGACAACCTCCTTGGCGAGTACGCGCGCGAAGCGGCTCTGCGGGTCGAGGCCCCGCCATTCCTCCTCGGTGTACACGAGCACGTCGGCAGGCACCGGCAGTGAGGTAAGATCCCATAAGGCCGCGCGCCGCCGGAATGGCAGGTCGGCGTACGCCACGACGAGCACGACGTCCAGATCGCTCCCGACCCCCCAATCGCCGCGCGCGTAAGAGCCAAAGTAGCCGACGCGGCGGATCTCTGGCCGAGCCCGAGCCGCTTCCCTGGCCCAGCGACGGAGCGCGGACTCGACCGTCGGCCGGTCAGGCCAGACGACGACGGACGAACTCAATGATCGCACCGGCAAAGCGCAACGCCTCCTCGCTCTGAAGCGGGCCGTAGTGCTCGAACGGCGCGCCTTCGGGATGACTGTTCGGGTAGCGCGACGGGATGTAGAACGTGTCGAGCACTTGCCCCTGCTCGACCAGCGTGCTCGGAACTCCTGCCGAAGCCGGAAGATCGCGGAGCAGCTTCGCGACGACATGGCCCCACGCCTCCTGCCCCAGGTGCAGATGCAGGGCCTTCACGGCCTTCTCCCCCGCCTGGTGGGCGGCGAAACAGACCCACTCGTGGCGCCCGGCCCGGCGCGAATCCTCCGCCTGTGCCAGGTCACGCTCGGCCTGCCTGAACCAGTCGGCGGCCCGACTGACCATGCCGATCATTGTCGTACAGCGCCGCCGGCCGGCACCGAGAAATTCCGCCCCGGGTCAGGGCTCCTTCACCCTGAGCCGCACCGTCACCCGCGACGGGGCGGCCCCGTCGCGTTCCACGGTGTAGACGAGCGCCTGGAAGCCCGGGCGCGGCGCCGTCACGGAGACACCGACCCACTCGCACACGGAGCCGTCGCGCGTTCGCCGACGCGTGCGCGGGTAGTGCCGGAGGTCCACGGCCTCGCCGTTGATCGCGAGCGCGACGCGCACCGTCGCCAGCTCGCGGCCCAGCGCGGCCTCGTCCTTCCCGCACCAGGTCGGGCCCACGGGAATCCCGCGACCATCGACGATGGCCTCCTGGTACGCCGCGTGCGCGCCGGGCGCGCGCCAGCCGTCGGGCAGGAGTGGCTCCCAGAACACGGCGTCGCGATGGTCGAAGCCCGTGTCGGGCGCGAGCGCGAGCGCGGCCAGGCTCGCCGGGGGCTCGGCGCGCGACGGGCGGTATGCGGCGGCGAGGCCGGCCGCGGCAAGCACGAGCATCGCCGCGCCGGCGCCCCTCGCCCGCGCCGCGCTACCGAAGACCTCGCGCGCGGGCCGCCCCGCGCCCGCGCCGCGCACGAAGCCTCCGAGCGCCCAGCCGGCCCAGGCGCTCCCCGTCGCGGCCAGCGCGACGCGCGGCGCGGCGGCGACGACGTCGGCGAGCGGCCACGGCCGGGCGACGACCCACGCCATCCACGCCGCCTCCTGCGCCTGCGTGGTCAGGGCGAAAGCCAGTCCGCCCGCCACCGCGACGAGCGCCGCGCCGCCGCGCGCAGCGAACGCCACGGCGACGAGGTCCACGGCCAGCGCGGGCAGGATCGGGATCGGCGTCAGCGTCGCCGTGCGCATGCCGGCGGCCTGGAGCACCAGGTTGATCGCGAGGTGCTCCGCCGTGAACACGACGGCGGCCGCCGTGGCGGCGCCGGGGCCCAGGGCACGCACAGCCGTCAGGAAGACCGCAGGCAACAGCAGCGCCAGCAGGAACGGGTAGAAGTCCGGCGTGCGACCCCAGGGGTCGAGCGTGTAGTGGTCGAGCGCCACCATCGCCTTGTGCACGAGGTCGGCGAAGCCGAAGAGCAGGATCACGCGCGGCACGAGCCAGCCGGGCCCCCGCGCGTAGCGCGTGTGGGCCGCGAGCGCCAGCATCAGCCCGACGGCGATCAGCACGGTGCCGGCGAGGCCGACCAGGTGCGGCGGGCTCCAGAGGTTCACGTCCTTGCCGACGTGCCCGTGCCACCACTCGTCGAGCGCCGCGCCCGCGAGGGCGAGCAGGAACCCAACGGCGCCGAGCGCGAACGCGGCGGGCGCGCCGTGGCGACGCCGGCCCCACAGCACGGCCCACGCCGCGACGAGGCCGTTCACGGCGACGCCCGTGTACATGAGGGCGTGCGGCGGCGAGAAGAACGTGTCCCGTCCGATCGAGCGGTGCCAGGCGACGTCCCAGAGGAGGCCGGGAAACCCGAACCAGCCCGCGCCGAGCGCGAGCGCCAGGGCGAGCGTGACGGGGTCCTGGACCCTCACGGATCTTTGAAGGTCACGCCCAGCTCGACCCGCGTCGTGGCGGGCCCGCCGGCCGCCGGATGCGCGATCGTGTAGACGAAGCGGTTCTGGCTCGCGCGCTGCGACGCCGACGCGACGCCCACCCACGCACAGTGGGCGCCATCTCGCAAGCGCAGGCGCACGAGCGGGTACGGCGAGAGGTCCACGGGCGTGCCGTTCACCTCCATACGGAAGCGCACGTCCGGCAGCGCCGTGGCCAGCGCCGCCTCGGTGGGCGCGCACCACGCGGGGCCCACGGGCATCGGTAGGCCGTCGATGATCCCCTCGCTCCGCGCCTCCACGCCCGCGGCGAAGGGCCAGCCCGCGGCGAAGAACGCGTTCCAGAAGATCGCCTCCGTGTACGGGAACACCGGCGCCGGCTCGAGCTTGAGCTCCGCGACGGTCATCGGCGGGCCGTAGCGCTGGGGCGCGTAGGTCGCCGTGAGACCGAGCACCGAGAGGGCGAGCGCGCCGGCCGCAGCCGCCCGTGCCCGGCCCCGGCCGCCGAACTCAGCCGCCGCGGCGCCCGAGCCCGTCGGGGCAACCGCCACGCGCAGGAAACCTCCCACGACCCAGCCCACCCAGCCACTCCCCACGCCCGCGATGAGCGTGCGCGGCAGCGCGGCCAGCAGCAGGTCGAGCGACCACGGTCTGCTGACGCCCCAGCGCATCCACGCCACTTCCGTCACGAGGAAGACGCCGGTGAATGCGAGCGCGGCGCCGACCGCGACCCAGGCGCGCCCGCGGCGCCGCCCTGCGACCTGGAAGACCAGCGACAGCGCGGCGGCGGGCACGGCCAGGACCGGCGTGAGCGTGTAGCGCTCGTAGTCGATGAGCCGGAGCATCACATCCATGAGCCACGCGGCGCCGAGGAACGCCAGGCACGCCAGCGTCGGCGCCCACGGGCCGACCGCGCGCGCCGCGGCGACCAGGACGACCGGCGCCAGCAGCGCGACCAGGAACGGGTAGAGGTCGGGCGTCCGCGAGTGCGCGAGCATCGTGTAGTGGGCGAGCACGAAGTGGCCGCGATGGACGAGGTCCACGAGCACGGCGAGCATCGCGGCCCGCCAGAGCCAGGGCCGGGCGAACACGCCCCGCCCCCGCTCGGCGGCGACGGCGAAGAGGAGCCCGAGCGCCGTGATGCCCGCGCCCAGGTGGAGCTGCAGGTGCGGCGGGCTCCAGATCAGCACGTCCTTGCCGAAGGTGGCGTGCCACCAGGCGTCCACGGGCGCCGCCGCCATGATGACGCCGATGCCGAGCGCGGTGACGCTGAAGCCGGCCGGCAGGTGGAGGCGCCCGAGCCGCCAGACGGGGCCGCCGACCGCGCCCGGCGTGCGCGTCGCCAGCGCGATGCCGCCGAGCGCCGCCGCCAAGACGCCGAGGCCCCCACCGTAGATGAACAGGTGCGGCAGGATGAAGAACGAGTCGCGGCCGACGCTGCGGTGCCAGGCGGTGTCGAGGTAGACACCGACCATCCCGGCGGCGCCCGAGACGAGCCCCAGGACGACGAGTCCCGCGAGGGTGGCCGATTGCATCGGTTCCGGCCGAGCTTATGTTAAGCTGCCTGACATCACCAATGGTTTCCTTGACGGGCCCGCTCTACCGCCTCTACGCGTGGCGCCTGGCTCGTCGCATCCGCCGGGGCCCGGTGCCCAGCCACGTCGGCATCATCCTGGACGGCAACCGTCGCTACGCGCGCGAGCGCGGGCTGGCCGACCTCGATCTCGCCTATGGCATCGGCGCCGACAAGCTCGACGAGGTGCTGGCCTGGTGCGTCGAGCTGGGCATCCCGACGCTCTCGCTCTGGGTGCTTTCGACGGAGAACCTCCGGCGCCCGCCCGACGAGGTCTCGGGGATCCTGGCGGCGGTCGAGGCGAAGCTCGGGCGCCTCGCCCAGGATGGGCGCATCCGCCGCCACGCCGTGCGCGTGCGAGCGCTCGGCAAGCTCGAGCTGCTGCCGGACTCGACGCTCGCCGTCATCCGCGCCGCCGAGACAGCGACGGCCAAGCACCAGGGCATGACGCTCCTGATCGCCGTGGCGTACGGGGGCCGCGAGGAGATCGCCGACGCCGTGCGCGAGATGCTGCGGGACAAGCTCAAGCAGGGCGAGGAGGTTCCGGCGCTGATCGACACGATCACCCAGGAGGAGATTGCACGCCACCTCTACGCGCCCGACGTGCCCGACCCGGACCTGATCATCCGCACGAGCGGCGAGATCCGCCTCTCCGGTTTCATGCTCTGGCAGAGCGCGTACAGCGAATTCTACTTCTGCGACGCCCACTGGCCCGCGTTCCGCCAGGTGGATTTCCTCCGGGCCGTGCGCGCCTACCAGCAGCGCCAGCGCCGCTTCGGGCGCTGACCCGCGAGCGCCCCTCCTACCCCTTGTGCACGGCCGGCGCCCAGGCGCCCACATCCTGTGGCCTCGGCGGGTGTCGCCAAAACCGTCGCGCCGCGGCGCGCCGCGCTCGTATCCTAGGCGCATGCGCCTCGCTCGTTCCGTCGTCGCCGTCGTCCTCGTCGCGCTCGCGCAGGGCGCTCTCGCCGGTGCGGGCGTGGCCGCGGCGGCCGACCGGGCGAACGTGCCCCTCAAGAACTGGGGCGGCTTCTCCGTGTACCGCGATGCGCTCTACGACGACCTCGAGCGGCTCGTCACCGCAGGCTTCGCCGACCGCACGCTCCTCAGCACCAAGCCGCTGAGCCCCATCGAGGCCGCGCGCACCGTAGCCCGCGCCATCGAGCGGATCCGCGGCGACGCCGCCGGCGCCTACAACCTGCGGCGCGACCTCGAGCCCGTGCTCGACCGCCTCATCACCGCGCTGCGCCCCGAGCTGGAGCAGCTCGGCGCCGTGAAGCCCGCCGCGCCCCCCGCCCCGGCGCCGCTCGTCGCGTTCACGCCCGCCGACCGAGCCCAGGTCGGCTTCGGCTGGGCGAGCCGCACCTACTCGCTGATCAACGACCAGGGCCACACGCTTCAGCACGGGGCCAACGCGCTCGGCACGTTCGAGAGCCGGATGCAGATCGGCGATCTCCTGACGTTCTACGTGCAGCCGGAGCTTCAACGCAACGAGGACTTCGGCCAGGCCCGGCTCGCCACGGGCTACGCCAAGCTCACGCTCTGGAACGTCGAGCTGCTGGTCGGTCGCGACAGTCTCTGGTGGGGCCCGGGCCTCCGCGGCTCCCTGATCCTCTCGAACAACGCCGCCCCGCTCGATCAGGTCCGCCTGCAGGCGGCCGAGCCTTTCCTCGTGCCCTGGATCGGCCCGTGGGTCGGGCCCACCAAGCTCCTCTTCTTCCTGGGGCAGCACGAGGAGCGGCGTGACCACCCGGACGCCAAGCTCATGGGTATGAGAGCCACGGCCTCACCCTTCCGCTGGCTCGAGCTGGGCCTGAGCCGCGTGATCCAGTTCGGCGGGAGCGACCCTCCTCGGCCCGACGCCGGCGACACGCTGAAGATCCTCTTCGACCCGCCGGCCGGCGATGTGCACACGGGGCCGGAGCGGCGCTTCCGCAACAACAACCTCCTCGCCCTCGACGCCGACCTCCGGCTCCGCGATGTGGACCGATACTACGTGCCGAGCCGGGATCTCCGTCTCTACGGCGAGTTCTACTGGGACGACACCTGCTGCGACGACAACTGGTTCACCGCCAACATCCTGCCCAAGCGCCAGGCCTCGGGCGGCCTCCTCGGCGTGCACCTGCTCGGCCTGTTCGGCCGGGAAGGCCTCGACGCGCGCTTCGAGTGGGCCAAGACGTCGAGCCTGTCCTACAGGCACGACCAGTTCTACAGCGGCTACTGGACGCGCGGCCACGTCATCGGCCACTTCATCGGCAACGACGGCTCGGACTACTACGCGCGGCTGACCCAGCGCTTCGGGGACAATCTGATGCTCGGGTTCGAGATCGATCGCGCGGTGATCGGCACGACGACCGGGCAGTTCGTGCCCCAGCAGCGCCGGATCGGGGGCGGCGCCGACGTGTCGTGGCGCTTCTGGGAGCGCTATGCGCTCTTCGCCCAGTACCTCGTGGGCCACGTCGAGAACCGCGGCTTCAGGACCGGCGACGACGGCTTCGATCAAGTACTCCGCGTCGAGCTGACCCGCTCGTTCCGCTGAGTCGACGTCGGGGGGAGCGACCGCCGCTCCCCCCGACACCCCCCTGTACGGGATCGCGTGTGCCCGGTTCCTTCACGCCCGCTGAGCGGCCCGCCGCGCGGGGCCTACAGATACCCGTAGGCGGACCAGCCGCCGTCCACCGTGAGCACCTCGCCGGTGACGAACGACGCCGCGTCGCTCGCGAGGAAGACGGCCGCCTCGCCGATCTCCTCGGGCGTGCCGAGCCGACCGAGCGGCGTCCGGCGCGCGAGCGCCCCGAGGTCGAGAATGCCCTTGGCCGAGAGCCCCGTCAGGAACGGGGTCTCGACGTAGCCCGGGGCGATGCAGTTCACGCGCACGCCCGACCCCGCCCACTCGATCGCGAGCACCCTGGTGAGCATGTTCACGCCGGCCTTGGACACGCAGTACGCGAGCCGCTGGGGGAACGCGACGGCGCCGTTCATCGAGCCCACGTTGATGATCGCGCCCGACTGCCGCGCGAGCATCCCCCGGCCGAGCGCCTGGGCCAGCAGGAAGTAAGCGTTCAGGTTCAGGTCGAGCGTGTAGCGGTAGTCGACCTCGGGCAGCTCGACCGAGGGCGCCACGCGCGGCTGGCCCGCGTTGTTGACCAGGACATCCACACGGTCATCCATCGCCCCGAGGGCATCGAGCGCCAGCCGCCGTACCTCCTCCGAGCGCGACAGGTCGGCGGCGATCGGAACCGCCGCCGGCCCCAGCTCACGGGCCACGGCGGCACAGTCGGCGGCGCTCCGCGAGTGGATCACGACGAGCGCCCCCTCGCGCACGAAGGCGCGGGCGATGCCGGCGCCGATCCCCTTGGTCGAGCCCGTGACGACGGCGTGCTTGCCCGCGAGCCTCATGGGTCCCCGGCTACTTCGAGCGGACCGACTTCAGGAAGCGGAGCACCGCGCGGTTGAACAGGTCCGCCTGCTCGAGGAAGAAACCGTGGCCTCCCGGCAGCACGCTCAGGCGGGCGCGCCGGCCGATCGCCCTGGCGAGCGCGCGGGAAAGCGCCGGCGGCGTCAGGATGTCGTCCCGGCCGACGAGCACGAGCGTCGGCACGCGGATGCCGCGGAGGCGCTTGGTGCGCGTGCCGTTCCAGGCGAGGATGCCGCGCGCCTGGCGCTCGATGGCCTCGGCCTTGGTCTGGTGCGGATACGCCATCGCGCGCTGGAACGCCTGCTCGACGTTCTCCTTCTTCGCGAAGAACCCCGGCGTGAAGATCCACGGGTAGAGAACGTAGCGGTACCGCTCCTCGGTCGGCACGCGGTAGGCGAGCGACACCCAGGCCTCGATGGTGTGCAGGAAGCGCGCATCCCCCTCCGCCCAGGTGCAAGCGAGCACGAGCGCGCGCACGAGCCGCGGGTGGCGGAGAACCAGCTCCTGGGCGATCGTGCCGCCCATCGAGGTGCCGAGCACGTGGGCCCGCCTGATCCTCAGGTGGCGCAGGAGCGCCGCCGCGTCGTCCGCCATCTGGGCCGTCGTGTAGATAGGCTCGGGCGGCAGGTCGGTCTCGCCCACCCCGCGATTGTCGAACGTGATCACCTGGAAGTGAGGCGCGAGCTCCTTCACCTGCGGGAGGAAGTTGGCGGCCGGCGCCGAGAGCCCGTTGATCAGCAGGAGCGGCGCGCCCTCCCCGCTTACCTCGTAGTGCATCCGGATCTTGTTGATGATCGCGTAGGGCATCAGATCTCCAGCGCTACCTTGATGGACGCGGAGTCCGCGTGCGCGGCGAAGGCGTCGGCGATCCTCTCGAGGCCGAACCGGTGGGTGACGAGCGGCCGTGTCCGTACCACACCCGCGGCGACCAGCCGGAGCGCCTCGGGAAACTCGTCCTGGTAGATCATCGAGCCGCTGATCGTCACCTCGCGGCGGACGACGGAGAAGAAGGCGACGGGCGTGGGCGCGTGGGGCAGTCCCGTCAGCACGACCCGTCCGCCCGGGCGCACGAGCTCGAGGGCGTGCGCGACCGCTTCGGCCGTGCCGGCAGTCTCCACGACCAGGTCGACCCCCTCCCGGCCCGAGAAGCGGCACGCCGCGGCGTCGAGCGCACCGTCGGCGACCGCCCATGTCTGCTCGGCACCCAGCTCGCGCGCCAGGGCGAAGCGGCGGTGCGTCCGGCTCACGACGAGGACGCGCACGCCACGCGCCCGCAGCACCTGGAGCGCCAGCAGCCCCAGCGTGCCGGCACCGATGATCGCGGCGCTCTCACCGGGCCGTGGGGCGCCGCGGTTCACCGCGCGGACGACCACGGCGAGGGGCTCCGTCACCAGGAGGTCCTCGTCGTCGACGTGCGCCGGCGCGGGCCAGCAGCAGCGCGACGGCAGGCGCACCAGCTCGGCGAACCCGCCGTCCACGTCGATGCCGACAGCCGTGCGCGCCAGGCACAGGTTGCGGTTGCCCTCGCGGCAGAGGTGACACTGGCCGCAGGAGTAGTTGGGCTCCACGACGACCCGCACGCCCGGAGCGAGGCCGCTGACGTCGCGCCCGACCTGCTCCAGGCGTCCGACCACCTCGTGCCCCATCACGCGCGGATAGGCGACGGGTCGGGCGCCGCTCCAGATGCGATAGTCGGTACCGCAGAGCCCGGCGGCGGTGACGCGGACGAGAACCTCCTCGGGCCCGACGGCGGGCTGCCGCGCGGGCTCGACCCGCAGGTCACGGGGACCGTGGAGCACGGCGGCCTTCATGTGCCGCACACTGTACTCGACGCTCTGAGTGGGAGCAAGCTTTGTATTCCAACAGCTTAGCCTTCCGTGCCCGCGACGATCCCTCAGCCCGCCGAGTGCCCCCCGTCCAGGAAGATCGTCTGGCCCGTCATGAAGTCCGACGCGGCCGACGCCAGGTAGACCGCCAGCGGCCCGATTTCCTCGAGGCGCCCGGTGCGCCGCATCGGCACGTCCCGCAGCAGCCGGTCGGCGAGCTTCGGCTGGCCGAAAGCCGCCTCGTTCATGTCGGTGACGAACCAGCCCGGCGCCATCGCGTTCACCTGGACCCCGTGGCGGGCCCACTCGACGCCGAGCGAGCGCGTGAGGGCCATCACGCCCCCCTTGGTGGCCGCGTAGAGCGTGTAGCCCGTCAGCCCCACCTGCCCCAGCACCGAGGCGAGGTTGATGACCTTGCCCGACTTCTGGGCGATCAGGTGCGGGCCGGCGGCGCGGCAGCCGTTGAACACGCCCGTGAGGTTGACGTCGAGCATGAAGCGCCAGTCCTCCGCGGTCGCCGCGGCGAGCGGCACGACCTTGGCCACGCCCGAGTTGTTGACGAGCACGTCCAGGCGGCCCAGCTCGTGGAGCGTGCGGGCCACCAGCGCCTCGACGTCCTCGTAGCGCGCGACGTCGGTGGGGACGACGAGCGCGCGGCGGCCGGTGGCGGCCGCTAGGCGCGCGGTCTCCTCGAGGTCCGCCTTGCTGCGGGCGGCCAGCGCCACGTCGGCGCCCGCCCCGGCGAGCGCGAGCGCGATCGCCCGCCCGAGCCCGCGGCTCGCGCCCGTGACGATCGCGACCCTGCCCGCCAGCGGATACACCGGCGTCAGCGGCCCTCCTCGAGGCGCCTCACGCGGCGGTCGAGACCGGCGTGCGACAGGCGGATCAGGTCGCGGACCTCCGTGAACTCGCCTCTGACCTCGACGCGGAACGCATCGAACTCGGCACGGTTGTCTCCGATCTCGCGACGGATCTGCTGCAATTGCGCGTCGACCTGGGCGAAGTGCGCATCGACCCGGGCGAAGTGCGCGTCGACCTGGGCGAAGTGCGCGTCGACCTGGGCGAAGTGCGCGTCCACCTCGCCGAATTTCTGGCCGAGGAACCGGATGAGCTGGCCGTACTCGTCGTTCGTCATCGCCCGACCCCGACGATACACGAGCCCGGCTTCCCCGAACAGTCCCTGAACGGACACATCCGCGTCAACCCGTCAGCGGTACAGCTCCTCGATCACGTCCATGTACTTCTGCGAGACCACCTTGCGCTTGACCTTCAGGGTCGGCGTCAGCTCGCCGCCGTCGAGCGTGAAGTCCACCGGCAGCACGGCGAACTTCTTGATCTTCGCGTAGGACTGGAGCTGCGAGTTCTTCTCCTCGACCGTGCGCCCGACGCGCTCGAGGAGCTTCGGGTGCTTGACGAGCACCGTCGGGTCGGTCGTGAGGAGCCCCTGCTCGCGCGCGAACTTCCCGAGCTCCTCCGGGCTCACGGTGATGAGCGCCACCGGGTAGGGCCTCCGGTCGCCATAGACCATGACCTGGCTGATGAAGGGGTCGGCCTTCAGGAGATTCTCGACGTTCTGGGGCGCGATGTTCATGCCGCCGGCCGTCACGATCAGGTCCTTCTTGCGGTCGGTGATCGTGAGGAACCCGTCCTGGTCGAGCGTGCCGATGTCACCCGTGTGGAACCAGCCGTCCGGCTCGAAGGCCTCCGCCGTCGCCTGCGGCTGCTTGTAGTAGCCGCGCGTGGCGATGTTGGGGGCGCGCGCGACGATCTCGCCGTCCGGCGCGATCCTCAGCTCGACGCCCGGCAGCGCCTGGCCGACCGTGCCGAACTTGTAGTGGTCGCGCCGGTTGAACGTGAGCGCGGGGCAGGTCTCCGTGAGGCCGTAGCCCTCGAGCAGCAGGATGCCGGCGGCGTGGAAGAACTCGGCGATGTCGCGCGCGAGCGGCGCGCCGCCCGAGACGGCGAACTGGAGCCGCCCGCCGAGCGCCGCGTGGAGCTTAGAGAAGACGAGCTTGTGGGCGATCTTCCGCTTCAACTCGAGCGCCGCGGGCACGGGTTGGCCGCGCTGCTGGTGGCGGCTCACGTCGCGCCCCACCCCGACGGCCCAGCGGAAGATCTTCTGCTTGGCCGGCGAGCCCGCCTCGACCCCCGCCAGGATCTTCGCGTAGACCTTCTCGAACACCCGCGGCACGCTGCAGATGAAGTGGGGCCGGGTCTCGCGCAGGTTCTCGGCGACCTTGTCGAGGTTCTCGGCGAAGGCGGTCGTGAGCCCCTGCCCGACGCCCAGGAACGCCTCGAGCCGCGCGAACGAGTGGGCGAGCGGCAGGAAGAGCAGGTGCACCCAGCTCTCCTGGGCCGGCGTGGCCTGCCGGGAGGCGTTGACGGACGCGATGTGGTTGGCGTGGGTCTGCACCACGCCCTTGGGCGGCCCCGTCGTGCCCGAGGTGTAGACGATCGTCGCGACGTCCTCGGGCCGCGTGGACGCCACGCGGTCGGCGAGCGTGGAGCGGTGCGCGGCCTCGCTCTCGCGCCCGAGGCGCCGGAGCGTCGTCCACGTCATGACCTTCTTCGGCGGCTGCGGCGCGTCGTAGCCGCTCACCACGACGATGTGCTCGAGCTCCCGCATCTGCGCCTGGGCCTCGAGCACCTTCGCGAGCTGCGCCGGGTCCTCGACGATGATCGTCCGGGCGCCCGAGTCGTTGACCACGTAGGCGATGAGATCGGGCGGGTACGTCGGGTAGACGGGGACGGTCACGCACCCGGCGCTGAAGATGGCGAAGTCCGCCTGCACCCACTCGGCGCGGCTCGCCGAGAGGAGCGCCACGCTGTCGCCCTTGCCCCGCCCGAGCGCGATCAGGCCGAGCGCCAGCTCGCGCACGATCTCCCCCATCTCGCGCCAGGAGATCGTCGTCCAGACCCCGCCCTGTTTCCACTGCTGCGCCGGCCGGTCCGCGCTCCGCTCGACCCGATCCCAGAACAGTCGCGCCAGGGTGTCGACGGCCATGGCCTACCCCTCCCTCTGACGGCTCGAGCCCTAACCACCCGATCTTAAAAGGGTCCTGACGGTAGCACAGCCGGCATGACGCGGTGCGACAAATCAATTGACTCCCTATAACGCGCCGCGTTAATCTAACGGCAAGGAGACCGACGCATGGCGCGAGCCAGAGCGACCCGAAGAAAGCAGGAGGAGACGGCGATGATCGACGAGAAGAAGGCGCAGGAGAAGGCGCTGGAGACGCTGACCGTGTGGGCCGACGCCAGCCAGCGCGTGCTGCGCGAGGTGGTCGACCTCGGCACGGCGACCGCGAAGGAGAGCGTGCGGCTCTACGGCGAGCTGCAGCAGAGCGCGCTCGAGGCGTTCCGCGAGCCCCAGAGCGCGTTCAAGCAGATCGAGGCCCAGGTCCAGGCCTGGACCCGGTCGGCGGAGCGGCTCTCGGCCTCGGCCGAGCAGGCGGGCAAGGGCATCCAGGAGGGCTGCACGGCGGTGGTCGCGAAGCTGAAGGACGTGTACTCGAAGAACTGACCAGCCCGGCGGCGCCGGGTCCGTCCTACTTGGCCTGGGCCCGGCGCTTTTCGAGCCGCTCCTCGAGCGCGCGCAGCCGCTCGCGGAGCAGCGAGACCTCCTCCCGCAAGCGCTCGGCCTCGTGCTCGGCGCCGTCGCGCTTGCCCTCGGGCCGCGCCGGCGCGGCGCCCGGCGCCAAGCCCCCCCACCCCGCGCGCGCGGCCCAGTCCTGGAACACGCGCTCCATCTCACGCTGGTTCGACACCACGCCCTCGAGGCTCGACCGCATGGACTTCGCGATGAAGTCCTGCCAGGCCTCGCCGTGCTTGATGAGCTGGTGGAGGAACGCCGTCGGGAGCGTCGTGCGGTGGTTGCGCTCGTTCTCGAGGATGATCTGGGTCAGCGTCACCGCGGTGAGGTCCTCGCCGGACGCCGCGTCGACGACGGCGACTTCCTTGCCGCTGCGGACCATCTCCTCGATCTCGTCGAGGGTGACGTAGCGGCTCTCCTGCGTGTCGTAGAGCTTTCTGTTCGAGTACCGCTTGATCACGTACGCCATGTGCTCCCCGCCCGGGACCGCCCCGGTGCTGCCATGATGACGGCCTTAACACCGCGCGTCAAGGGCTCGCGGCGCGTCATGCTAGACTGACGTTTCGTCACCGGGGAGGCTCGCGCATGAAGCTCGAGGGTCGGACCGCGCTCGTCACCGGCGGCTCCCGCGGCATCGGTCGCGCCGTCGCCCTCGCCCTCGCCGAGGAGGGCGCCGACGTCGCCGTCAACTACGTCTCCAGCGAGGCCGCCGCCCGGGAGGTCGCCGAGC
>MGTY01000021.1 GCA_001799695.1 Elusimicrobia bacterium GWA2_69_24 | reverse complement strand
CCCAGGGACTCGGCTGCGGCTACGCTACGAGGCCGTTTCTGTTCCATGAATTCCAACGCCATGTCTGGAGCCCTGGAATGATATACATGGCTCAACCTAACATCGGATTCGACGGTCGCGGGCCTCGAACAGGAACAACTCGGTCCGGACCGAGTACCGTCGGCGCACACAAGGCTGCGCGCCGTCGATCCAGGCGTTATGGCTACCAAGAGGTGCCATTGAATTCGATGCGGAGTCCTGCTATCCTTCAACTATGACGACAAAGCAGAAGGTCATGAACGCGGTACGGAGCCTGCCCGCGAATGCTTCATACGAAGATGTCATGGAGCGGCTGCTTTTTTTGGCAAAGGTAGAAAAAGGTCTTGAGCAGGCGGATGCCGGCCAGACCGTTTCGCATGAGACGGTCAAGCAGAAGATGAAGAGATGGTTGAAATAAGGTGGACGCACCAGGCCTGCCGCGACCTGCAGGCTATCGTTGAATTCATCGCCAAGGACTCCCCCCAGTACGCCCGTCTCTTCGCTGTCGATATCTTCCAGGCAGTAGACCGCATAGCCGAGTTCCCGCGATCAGGCAGAATAGTCCCCGAGTTCCGCAATCCAACACTGCGGGAACTCATTTTGGGGAATTATCGTCTCGTATATCGAGTCAAGGCGAAGTGCATCCAGTTGCTCACGGTTTATCATGGCGCCCGGTTGCTGGACCCCGAGAAATTCAAGTAAACGAGATTTGAGCCATAACATCGGATGCGGCGGCCGCGGGCCTCGGACAAGAACAGCTCTGTCTGGACAGAGTACCGACGGCGCCCACAAGGCTACGCGCCGTCGATCCAAGCGTTATGCACCCGATGAACGAGAAACGAGCGCTACTTGCAGGAGGAAGGGAGAAACGTTAGACGGCCCGGATGGCGACGTATTCTGCCGTCGCTGTATGCGGAGGAATTGGAAGACGCTCTTCTTTCAGCCCTTCAAGATGAAACGAGATCGCTTCACGAATATTCTTCTCGACTTCGCGTTTCGTTTTTCCCGTGGCAACGCAGCCCGGAAGATCCGGGCAATATGCCGCGAAGTTTCGCTCCGCTTTCTCGATAACGACAAGGTATTTGCTCATTTTAGTCCAGCTTGTTTCAGGATGCTGTTCAAGGTTCCGGGCGGCAAATCATGGCTCGGCTGGCCCGCAATGGTCACCAAACCAGGATTAGAATTGTGCTTGAATTGGCGATGGCTACCCTTGGTGCGGGCCAAATACCAGCCGCCGTCTTTAATGAGCTTGATTGCGTCCCGAACCTTCATCTGTAGTGTACCCTGGGAATCTCAAAACGTCAATGCCGAGCTGGGTCTTCTACTCAAACGAAGGGAATGAGCCGATCCACATCCACTGCCAGAAGGGAGACGCCGAAGCCAAGTTCTGGCTTGACCCAGGCGCATTCGAAGCGACAGAAGCACATAGCTACAACATGGGCCCCGCCGACAAGAGGACCGTCAGAAAGATCATCTTCGAGCATTTCGACTACATCGCTGGCGAATGGCAGAAATGGCAGGAGAAGAGCAAATGAATAGGGTTCACGAGGTTGGCAACATTTCATTCGCGGGCACGACGATGCGCCTAATTGTCGACGGACGGCATTACGACATAGACATTTCCCGACTTTCAGCCAAGCTTGCCTCAGCATCGGAACAGCAGAGGACTCACCTCGTCCTTTCGCCATCGGGCTACGGAATCCACTGGCCCGATATAGACGAAAACCTCTCCATCGATGGGCTGATTGGCATCCACCACAAATGTCCCGTCTCCAAGTCGTCCCACTGAACGGCCGTCGAACATTCGGCACTGCGGGCGCAGACCTCACCTGAGAACGGATATGCCAGGACACTCTGTCGTCGGCGCCCACATGCGTGCGCGCCGCAGACCGTTCCGTTAGGCATATCTAGCCAATGGCAAGTCCTGGGCCTTGAATTCTTATCTGATATCACCCATAATATCACTATGAGGCCCGAGACATTCCTGCGATCAGCCCGAGGCAACCCCTCTGGCCTCCGATTCTCCGAGCTCTGCAAACTGGCAGAAGCATTCGGCTTTGTCTTTCAGCGCCAGAAGGGTTCCCACAGGATCTACACACACGACGACATCAGGCAAATCATGATTTTCCAGAATGCCCATGGGAAAGCGAAAGCGTATCAGGTCAGGCAGTTGCTTGACTGCATTGATCGCCATCACCTGGCCATGGGAGGCCAATAATATGAAGGACCTTTATGAACGCAAAGTGTTCTATAGCAAGGAAGACGGCGGCTGGATCGCCGTGGCACCGGAACTGCCCGGCTGCTCGGCTTTCGGCAAGACCGATGGACAAGCCCTAAAGGAACTCGATACGGCTATCGACCTTTGGATTGAAACCGCTGCCTCAAAGAAGTGGAACACTCCAAAACCAGTTGCCAGCCGGGAACCCGCTGGAAAGGTCCTACTTCGCCTTCCACGGGAACTCCATCAGGAGTACTTGAGCTTGGCCTCCACCGAGGGTGTCTCGCTGAACCAGTACATGCTCTATGTCTTGGCTCGATATCGAGAACTCGGACGCATCGCACGACATATCCGATGAGATTGCCATCGGCTACGGCGGGCGCGGGCCTCGAACAGGAACGACTCGACCCGGACCGCGTGCCGTCGGCGCCCACACGGCTGCGCGCCCGATTCAGGCGTTATGCCGATTAAATGAAGATCTTGCGGATCTGCACTCTGCGGAATGGATGGTGCGACAAGGACCACGTCCTGCTTCATGCCGCGTTCCAGCTCCTCGTCGATTTCATCGAACAGGAGAAGCCGGATACGATCATCGACTGGAAGTCCGACCCCGCGAGCCGACGAGCGTGGAAGGAGATATGCGCACTGCACGGATGGTGGAGCCTGCAGCGACCTGCACGCAGGAGCCCGCTTGACGCAAGCGGGCTGAAGAAGCCGCCGATGCGCTGGACGAAGACGCCCGGCTCCGCTTCCCAGCGACTTCTGGCTTACGACAAACATAAATATGCAGCCTATGATTCCGCGCTCAAGAAGCATTGGCGGTTGGAACAGAAATGGCTGAATGAAGACCAGCGGAACCTGCACCGGCTGATCGACATCAGGCAATTCCTCTGGACATAGGAGCGACCTGCTGGGCGAGCTACTGAAGGCGATAGGGCGCCGGCCGCGCGCGCGGTCGGCTTCTCCGCAGGAGCGCAGCTGGACACGAGGATAGGCCTATGAACAAGACTGCCGGCATTCTCATCAAAGCACTGCTCGCCATCGGAGGAATCGTCGTCCTCCTGTTCGCGCTGGCCTGCGGCATGTTCTACATGAGCATACGCGCCAAGGAGCTCCCGGTGGAGACGGCCCGGGACTTCATGCAGCTCGAGCCGGGAGATGAGGTCCTGCACGCCTATACGGGCGTCCGCTGGCTCGACTCGCAGAGGTATTTCCTCATCAAGGCCGATCCGGAGGGGTTCGCGGCCCGGATGGAGAAGCTGTCCGCGGCAGCGGCTCCGGGTCCCGGCGGCGCCCCTTCAGGCTGGGACGTGCGGGTCGTCGAGGGACCGGGGAAGGACCTATGGTACCGCGGTGAATCCGTCCCCTCCTGGTGGGATGTGGACGCCCTGGAGTCCGCCGTCGCGGTCGACGTCACCTCCATGCGCCACAACCATGGCGGAAGCCTGAGCATATTCGCCAAGGACCGCGGCCTGATCTACGTCCTGGACCGATAAGGCGGTCCTTCAGTCCAGTACGAGGACGGAAGCGTCGCGCAGGAAGACGAGGCGGAACTCGGCGGTCTCGCCCGTCGCCTTCTTCACGGCCTGGACGTAGGCGCGGCCCTGAGTCTTGTAGCGCGCCAGGCTGCTCTTGTCCTTGGCCGATCCCGGAGCGCCGGTCTTGTAGTCGGCGATGATGAGCCGGCCCTCTTGACGGCATAGGAGGTCCATGGTCCCGCGCAGGACCTGGTTCCCCGCCGGGCAGAGGAACGGCAGTTCCCGGCCGATGATGTCGGCCTCGGCGAGCTCCTTGGCCAAGGGTGACTTGAGGAAAGGCCCCAATATCTTCGCCGACTCCCGGAGCACCAGCTCCCATTGCGCCCCGGGATGGGAACGGGCCAAGGCCGTGTGCGCCGAGGCCAAGGCCTTTTCCAGGCCGCTCCCCTTGCCGGCCTTGAAGTCCCAACCCTCCAGGACGCGATGGCACAGCTCCCCGATGAGGATGGCCTCAGCCCTGGATCCCAGGCTCGCCGCCCGCTCCGGGTCGAGCCCGTCGTCTTCGACGCGATCCTCGGGCTCCCTGGAGAGGGCCGTCGGAGTGGTGAACAGGGTCTGCTTCCCGGTCTCGGCGCAGGCCGCCGCGCGCTCCTTCCACAAGGCCCCGAAAGCGTCCGGGCTCATCTTCGGGGCATGGGCCTTCGCCTCTTTCTCGACCTTCGCGAGGGTCGTTCCCCGCAGGCTGCGGGCGTTCACGTAGCGGATGGGCACGATGAGGCCGTGGCCCAGGTCCAGCGCGGCCGGGCGCTCCCCTTTCCCGGGCCAGAAATGATGTCGCGCCTCGTCCGAGCCGCGCAGGATGGCGCTGAAGGAGTGGGCGCTGCCCGGGTCCGCCCTTCCGAGCAGGATGAGCTTCTCCTTGGCGCGGGTCATGGCCACGTACAGCAGGCGCACCGCCTCGTAGCCGTCGCGCCGGCGGGCCTCGCTCTCCAGGAGGGCGGCGGCCGCGCTCCAGGCCTTGGGCAGGCGCAGGCCTACCGCGCCGGTGCCCCAATCGGATTGCGCGGCTGCGCCGTCCCCGCCCCCGCCCCGCGGCGCCGTGTCCAGGTAGGGCAGGATGACGATGGGGAACTCGAGGCCCTTGGCCTTGTGGATGGTGAGGATGCGGACCGCGTCCAGGCCCTCGTCCGCGAGCGGGCTCTCGCCTTCCTGGGCTCCCTCGCCCACCGCGCGCTGGATCTCGCCGATGAACTCCTTGAGGGTGGCCGCGCGCTCCTCCCCGGCCTCCGCCGCCAACCGCGCGAACTTCAGGAGGTTCGCGACCGTCTGCTCGTGATGATAGGCCGCGGCGCAGACCTCCAGGAGGAAGGTCTCATTGAGCACCCGGGCCACGAAATCCCCCAGAGGCTCCCGTCCCGCCCGCTCGCGCAGACCACGCAGGGTCTTGAAGAAGCGGGCCAGCCGCGACCGCGAATGGGCGGACACCCCGGGGACGGCCGGGAGCTCGGCCAGATAGCTCACCTCGCCGCGTGCGCGCAGGGCCAGGATCTCCCGGTCCGCCAGCCCCGCCAACGGCGAACGCAGGAGTCCCGTGAGGGCCCGGCCGTCGCCCGGGTCGTCCAAGACGCGCAGGAGGTTCACCAGGTCGAGCACTTCCTGGGTCCCGTAGAAATACCTATCCGACTCTACGACGTAGGGGATGCCCGCGTCCTTGAGCGCCGCGATGTAGCCCGCTAACGAGGTCGTGGTGCGCAAAAGCAGGGCCACGTCCTTGAACTTCCCCTTCCGGCAGTGCCGGGCGATCCAATCCGCGATCCAGACCGCCTCGAAGTCCCGGCTGGCCTCGGCCTTGTAGGCCAGGGCGGGGTCCTGGGCGTCGCCGGTCAGCACCAGCTCCAGCGACCCGCCGGTCTTTTCGCCGGGAGGGTGAATGTCGCGGTAGCGGGACTGGAGGCCGGGAACCTCGGTCATGACGGTCCCGAACACCGAGTTCACCGCGTCCACCAGCTCCTTGGGGCTGCGGAAGCTCGTGGAAAGGACGCAGAGCTCGGCGTGCTCGCGCAGGACGTGCTCGGTGAAGCCCGAGTAGGCCCGCATGTCCGCGCCGCGGAAACGGTAGATGGACTGCTTGGGGTCGCCCACGATGAAGAGCTTGCCCGGCTCCAGGCGCGTCCGCCGCCAATCGTCCGCCCCGGCAGCGCCCGGCTTTTCGGCGAGGTACAGGAGGAGCTCGCCCTGCATGGGGTCGGTGTCCTGGAACTCGTCCACCAGGATGGCGTCGAAGGCGCCCTGCAGGCGGCGCCGGACCTCCTTGTCCCCGCGCACCAGACGGAGCGTCTTGTAGAGCAGGCCGTCGAAGCTGATGAGGCCCAGCCGGTCGTATTGCCGGAGGAAGCGTTCGACGAAGGGACGGAGGCGGTCCGACGCCTTGCGGGTCTGGCTCTCGGACAAAGCCGAGGCCGCGTTCACGAGGTCCAGGGCTTCCAGGTAGGCGGCCTGGGCGGCGACGTCCTCTTCCCAGGCCTCCGGCCACTTGAGGTCGCCGAGCCTATCGAGCACGGCCGGACTGTCGGGCAGGGCCAGGGGTTTCACCAGGCTCGCGGCCAGGCCTTCGAGCCGGTCCAGCGCGGCTTCGGCCCGCTCCCGGATCTTGTCGGTCTTGGGGGCCACCGGTTTCTTGAGTATGGCCCGGAGCGCCGCCATGAGGCGGGCGAGCTCGGCCGCGGTCCACGCCTGCGGACCGGCCGGCGCGAGCTCCGGCCTGCGGCACAGGGCCCGGGCCAGGGCTTCCACGTCCTCGATGGGGACGAGGCCCAGCAGCTCCAGCCACTGCTTGCGGTGAGGCGCCGCTTCGCCCAGTTCCGCGTCCAGCCACAACGGCCACTCGGCGTCGAACAGGCTCGCGAAGCCCGGCCCCGGGTCGCCCGCGTCCACCTCGAAAGACGGGTCCACCCCAGCCTCCAGGGGATATTGACGCAGGATCTGGGCGCAGAAATGGTGGATGGTCCCGATGGCGGACCGGCCCATGTCCCGCAGGGCGGCCTCGCAGCGCTCCTTCAAGGCCTCGGGACCGACCCCGAACGCCGCCTGCGCCTCGGCCTGACGGGCCAGGACCGCCTCTTTCCGCTTGGGGTCCGCGACCGCATCCACGGCCAGGAGGTCGAGGAGCATGGCCGACAGGCGGACCCGGATCTCGGCCGCGGCCTTCTCGGTGAAGGTCAGCGCCACCAGCCGGGGCAGCGGGACGCCTTTGCCGTCCTTGCCGCCCGCCAACAGGGAGAACAGGATGCGGTCGATGAGCAAGGTGGTCTTGCCCGTGCCCGCGCCGGCCTCCACGACGATGTTCTTGCCGAGCTCGGTGCGCGCCTTGAGCCGGTGCTCTTGGTCGGCGCTCATGCCTTGACCTTCTTAGGCTTGGCCGCCGGCTCGGCCGCGCTGCGGCCGCGGTCGAGCTGGCGCCGGATGGCCGAGCCTTCCGCCCGGCGCCGGGTCATCACATGGGCCTTCCGGCAGACGGACGGGAAATCGCAGTATTCGCAGGCGCCGCCCCGCTCCTCGTCCGGGGTGATCAGGAAGGAGCCCCGCCCCATGAGCTTGACGAATACCCCGAGATTGGCCAGGAACTTCCTGCGCAGGCGCTGCCAATCCTCGGCCGGGAATTCCTGCACCGCCTTATGGCCCGTGGTCTCTTCGCCGTCTTCCAGGGCGTAGTAGCGCGCGCCGACGATCTCATATCCTGCAGCGCGCTCCCAGGCCCCGGCGAGCTCCAGATAGAGGGGCGGCTGGAGCGCCTTCATCCCCTCCACGAACTTGACCAGACCCCCCTTGCGCCAGGTGGACTTATAGTCGATGACGCGGAGCCTGCCCCCCTTCTCGTCCAGGTCGATGCGGTCCACCCGGCCGTGGAGCCGGAGCCCCTCCACCTCGGCGGACAGCTCGGTCTCAAAATAGGACGGCGCGAAGCCGGTCGCCGCGAGTTCGTCCAGGTCCCGCGCGACCACGCGCCGCAGGTTGGAGGCCAGCCGGCGCCGCGTGGCCTCCCACAGCACGGGATAGAGGCCCAGCCGGCGCCAGGCGCCCTCAGGGAGCTCCGCCTCGAGGCTCTCCGCAAGCAACTTCTCCGCATCCCCGCCGGAGGACTCTTTCCGGAGCCGGTGGAAGCGCTCCAAGACCGCGTGATACAGCTTCCCGCGGAACTGGGTGGAGATGTCCCCCATGTCCGAGGAGCCCTCGTCCTCCTCCAGGCGCAGGAGCCGGCTGGCGAAGAACTTGAAGGGGCACTGGCAGAAGCTCTGGAGCGCGCTGGGCGACAAGCCCCGCGCCTTGAGCCGCTTGAGGAACGCCTCGTCGCGTCCGATGATGCCGTCCATGGCCCCGGGCCCGGGCTTGAGGCGGTTGAGCACCCGCACAGCCTCCAGGCTCTCCTGGAGGGCGGGTTCGGACGAATGCCCGGAACGCGACAGGAATACGGAGGCTTCCTTGCGGGTCAGGGCCCGAAAGTCCACGGCCTCCATCTTGGCGAAAGGCTGCCTGGGGATGCGTTCATTGAAGCGCGGGTCTTCCAGGTCCCGCCCGCAGGCGCGGCACAGGTCCTGCTGGAGGAAGAGGGAGGGCACCACGGCCTTGCCCTCGTCGTCGGAGCGCTGGTACACGCAGTAGAGCCGCTCCGAGGCGGACGCGGCCAGGAGATAGAAGAGCAGGCGCTCCTCCTCCTCGCCCTCCAGCTTCGGCATGATGCCGTAGCCCCCGGCCCTCAGCTTGTTGCGCACCCCGTCCGGGAGCAGGGGGTCCGGGCTGACCTGCCGGGGAAAGAGGCCGTCCTGCAGGCCGATGAGGAAGAGCACGCGGAAGGATTCGCCCCGGGCGCCCATGGCGTCTAGCACCCGCACCCCGCCCTTCTGCGGCCCCGCGCTCAATGACTCGCGGCGCCAGGATTCCGCCAGGGCCTCGAGGAACTCCTCCCAGGTCGCCTCCGGCGCCCCCTTAAGCGCCGCCAGGTCGAAGAGCCGCAGGGCGTCCACCGCGGCCAGGGCCGCCTGCCAGGCCGGGTAGGACGCATCCCCCTCCCGCACCGCGAAATTATCTTCCAGCACGGCCCGCGCGTGCGCGGCCATGGCGGCCCAACCGGCGGCCGCGGGACCCTGGAGCTGCTCGCGCAGCAGGCGCAGCCAGGACCAAAGGAGGGCCGCGTCCGCCTTGGGGATGCTCTCGCCGCGCTCGCCCTCGGCTGCGAGCTCGGGATACAGCTCGAACTCCTTATGGGTCCAGGGCTGGATGCGGCCTTCCCACTGCGGCCAGCCCCCATGGACCTGGTTGCGGGTGATGAGCCGCGTCCAATTGCCGACCAGGCCCTTCTTATCCGCGTACCGGAAGCACTCGGAGCCGACGATATCGAGCACCGCGGCCGCGGGGAAGCCCCGCCGCCGGAGCGTGAGCAGCGCGAGCGCGAGCTGGGCCACGGGATGCCGGAGCAGCGGGTCCCCCGCCTCCATGTGATGGGGGATGGCGTGCTCCTTCAGGACCTCGGGAGCGATGGAACGGTACGGCTCGAGGGTCCGGGCCACGATGCCGATAGCCGAGAACGGCACCGCCTCCGGGCCTTCGTGCAGGCGGTTGATCTCCTTGGCCGCGGCCCATAGCTCGTCTTTCGCCCCGGAGACATTGATGACGCGCAGGACGGAGGGGTCCGGCAGCGGCGCGCGCTCGGCCGGGACAAAGAGACGGTCCAGGGCAAGGCCCAGGGCGCGCGTCTCCACTCGCGGCTCCAGCTGCTCAGGAGCGCCCCCGGCATGGAGCTTCTCCTCGAAGAACCGGTCCGCGAACCGGAACGCCGGATGCCCTTTCCGGTACGGGAAGAACACCGACGAGGGGTGGTTCTTCGCCACGGCCTCGAAGAACTCGCCCTGCGCGCCGGTCAGGTCGTAGAAGCCGTAGTAGAGCACTTCGTCGTATTTGACCAGGGCGTCCCCCTTGCCGCCCAGCACCGCTTCCGCGGCGAGCCGAGCCATGCCCGAGGGAGCCAGGACCGACATCTCCCGGAGCGCCTTGAGGTACTCTTCCTGGATGCCGAGCAGACGGAAGAGGCGGTCCCGCTCCGGCCCCTCCGCCAGCAGGTCCGCGAAATGCTCCTGGAAATGACCGGGGTCCACCCCCGCGTCCACCAGGTCGCGGATGCTCGAGCGGAACGCCCCGGCCAGGCCCCGGGTCCGCCGCGGCTCGCCGGCCAGGAGGCGGTCCACGATCTTGTCGTGGAAGAGCCCGTCCGCCACCAGATAATCCTCACCCAGCCCCGCCGCGTCCAGGATCTCGAGAGCCAGGCTGTAGAAGGTGTGGAAGCGCGCGCCCAGCAAGGACAGGCCCTTTTCCAGGCACAGGAGACTTTGCAGCCTCTCGGCCAGGCGCCGGGAAGGGGTGACCACCGCGACGCGTCTGCCCGCCGCGGCGAGGTCCTTGACGCGCTCGGCGAAGGCGTCCTCGAGCGAGGGCTGGAAGGGCCCGCAGAAGACCTTCATCCGAGCAGGGCGGCGAAAGCCTGGGCGAGTCCGGGATGATGGAAGGAGAAGCCTTGGATCTGGAGCTTCTTGGGCAGGGCGCTCACGCCGGAGAGCAGGAGCTCCTCCCCCATCTCGCCGAACAGGGTCTTCACCACCAGCGCGGGCAGGGGCATGACCGCGGGGCGCCGCACCGCCTGGCCGAGCAGAAGGGTGAACTCGCGGTTGGACACGGGGGCCGGGGCCGCGGCGTTGACCGGCCCCTGGAGCCCGGGGGTCGAGATGGAGAAGCGGATGACCCGGACGAGGTCCTCCAGGGAGATCCAGCTCATCATCTGCCGGCCGCTCCCGATGGGACCGCCCACACCCAGGCGGAAGGCCGGGAGCATCTTGGCCAAAGCCCCGCCCTCCCGGCCCAGCACGACGCCCAGGCGCGGGAGCACGACGCGCACGCCCAGGGGTTCCGCGGCCAAGGCCGCGGTTTCCCAATCCCGGCAGACCTCGGCCAGGAACCCCGTCCCCGTGGGGCTCTTCTCGTCGACCGCTTCGGCGCGGTCGCCGTAGAAACCCACGGCCGAGGCGCTGACCAGGACGCGCGGCCGGGCTTTGACGCGCGCGAGGCTCCGCACGACGGCCTCGGTGCAGCGCAGGCGGCTGGCCCGGATCTCCGCCTTCTTCTCCGCGGTCCACCGTCCGGAGATGCTCTCGCCCGCCAGGTTCACCACGGCGTCCGCGCCCGACACCGCCGAATCCACGTCGTCCTGGCCGTAGGGGCGCGCGATCCGCCGCACCTGGTCGCCGTCAGCGATGAGGGCGTTGGCGAGAGCGCTCCCGATGAAGCCCGACGCCCCTGATATCGCGATCTTCATAGCCTCTCCAGCCTCTGGTACGCTTCGTTGAGTTCCCGGGCCTTCTGCTCGGCCAGTCGGCGCAGCTCGACGCCCAGATGGGCGACCTTGTCGGGATGATACCCTGTCATGAGTCCATGATAGGCCTTCCGGATCTGCTCGCGCGTGGCGCCGGGCTGCAGCCCGAGAACCGCATAAGCGCGGGCCAGCTCGTCGGGTTCGGGCACCGCGGGCGCGGTACTGGGTCCGGGCTCGGGCTCGGGCTCGGGGCCGGGCGGCTCCTCCGCCGGCGCCGCGCGCCCCTCCTTCCGTCCCGGACGCAGGTAACGGTACAGACCCAAGAGCAGGAGGGCCAGCCCCGCGAAGGGCAGATAGCGCAGCGCCCCGGGCAGCCGGGGCGCGCGGCCTGCCGCCGGCGCCGGTGCGGCCGGCGCGGCGGGGCCGTACAGGAAGCTAAAATCCGGCCATATCATCCGGAACGGGCTCAGGAACAAGCCGTACTCCTTGGGGCTCTTCGCGAGCGAGCCCTCCTCGTACAGCACCCGGGGAATGAAGCAGTCGTACGCCTCCCGCTCGAGATTGGCGTGGAAACGGCGGATCTCCCGCTCCACGAGGCGGCAGGACTCGGTCCCCAGCTTGCCGGAGCACTCCCGCATCAGCCGGGCCGAACGCGCGGCGGCCGAAGCCGCCTCCCTCTGCCGGACCTCGCCGACCCGCAGCCACAGGCTCTCCAGGAAATCCGCATAGCGGGGCTCATCGGCGGCCATGCGCTCGCGCACCGCGGCGTACTCGGCTTGGGCCTGCTCCCAGGTCCGCCCTCCCGGCGGGGGGTTGGTGTAGCGCTCGATGAAGGTGGCGACCTTCCGGTCCGGGTCCCCGGCCAGGCGCAGGCGGAGCCGGTCCAGCCTCCGCCAAGGCTCGACCCAATCCGTCTCCCAAGGCGCCGCGAAGACGGCGTCGCGGCCGAGCCCGGCCAGCGGACCGAAGAGCCGGTTCAGGGCGTAGGCCCGGAAACTGGCTCCAAACTCCGCGGGCTCGGCCGCGGCCACGGCCTCCAGCAGGTCCATCGTGGCCCCGGCGCGGTTCCAGAACTGCGCCCGCGTCCCCGTGGAGAGGGATGCGGCCCAGGCGTCCACGGCGGCGCAGCGCCGCACGTCCCCCGGCGCCTTTATGATGAACGACAGCTCGGGGTAGGTGATCTGCGCGGAGAACCGGAACCCGGTCTTCGCCCAGTCCACGGGCGGCAGCTCGTAGCGCAGGTCGCCCGCGTCCACGGTCTCCCGGATGCTGCAGCCCGGGATATCCACGGTCTTCCACTCCACGGCCCGCGCCGACGGGGCCAGGGCCGCGGCCAGAGCGAGGGCTAGGGCTGGGAGCACTGCTCGACCCAGACGCGCAGGAGGTGGACGGCGGTGTCGGAGGCGGTCCGCATCCCCTCCAGCGACGCCCACTCCGCCCGGCTGTGGAAGTTGCCGCCCCCCATGAAGATGTTCGGGGTGGGCAGGCCCTGCGCGGTCAGGCGCGAGCCGTCGGTGCCGCCGCGGATGGGCTCCCAGCGCGGCACGGCCCCGGCGCGCCGGACCGCTTCCCACAGCGTGGCGAGCACCCGGGAATCCTTTTCCAGTCCCGCGCGCATGTTCCGGTAGGACTCGGTCACCTTTAGTTCGAACTTCGCCTTGGGGTGCCGGCGCCGGACCTCGGTGATGATGCGCTCCAGGATGCGCTTCTGCTTGGCAAGCCCCGCGGTCTTGAAGTCGCGCAGGAGGAACTTGAGGACGGTCTTCCCGGTCGAGCCGTGGATGTCGTGGGGATGGATGTAAGGCTCATAGCCCGACGTGGTCTCGGGAGCCATCTTCCTAGGCAGGCGCGCGATGATGTCGGCCATGGCCCGGATGGAGTTCACCATGACGTCCTTGGCCTCCCCGGGATGCGTCTCCACGCCGGTCACGGTGATGACCGCCGAGTCCGCACTGAACGTCTCCTTATTAAGCTGCCCGGGCTCGTAGCCGTCGAAGGTATAGGCGGCCTTGGCCCCGAAGGCCTTGGCGTCGAAGAACTTGGTCCCGTTGCCCACCTCCTCGTCCGGGGTGAAGGCGACCTTCACCTCGCCGTGAAGCAGCGACGAGTCCTTCCGGAGGCGCCGGACCAGGTCCATGATGACCGACACCCCGGCCTTGTCGTCCGCGCCGAGCAGCGTGGTCCCGTCGCTCGTGATCAGGGTATGCCCGACTTCCTTGCGCAGGGCGGCGTCCCCCGCGGCCTTGATGCGCACGGTGCGGTCCTTGGGGAAACGGATGTCCCCGCCCCGGTACTTGAAGACCCGGGGCTTGATGCCCTTGCCGCTCTCCGCGTCGGAGGTGTCCACATGGGCGATGAAACCGACTGGCGGCACCTTGCCGCGTGCGGGATGCCCCTTGGGCAGGTTGGAGGGGATGGCGGCCGTGACATAACCGTGCTGGTCCATGCGCACGCCGCTCGCGCCCATGGCCTTGAGCTCCTTGGCCAGGAGTCGCAGCAGGTCGAGCTGGCCCGGCGTGCTCGGATACCGGTCCTCCACGCCGTCCTGGGACTGCGTGTCGATGCGGACGTATCTAAGGAAACGGGACAGGATGTCATCGCTCATCAGCCCATTATATGTTTCTGGGGACCTTGTACGCGGCGGCGAAAAAGGTATCATCCGGCCATGAAGAACTCCGCCGCCGCACTCATCCTCGCCATCCTGCCCGCCTGCGCCGCGGCCCAGACGGGATCCCGCGAGGAGTTCGACGCCGCCGCCGTCAAGAGCGTCGAGGTCCGCACCGTGGCGGGGGACATATCCCTTGAAACCTCCCCGGCCCCCAAGGCTTCGGTGGAGGTCTCCGAGAACGACCCGCAGAAGTGCGCGGTCACGGTCGAACTCAAGGGCGGCCGCCTGCTGGCCGAGGCCAAGAACCTGAAGAAGCTGTCCTGGGGAGACTCTTCCTGCCGGGCCGCCTTCCGGGTCCGCGCGCCCACCGCGGCGAAATTGACCGCGATCTCCGTCAGCGGCAAGGTCGCCGCGGCCGGATTCTCCGGAGACGTGACCCTGGAGAGCGTTTCCGGGAACGTGAAAGCCGCGGGCGTCTCCCGTTCCCTGCGCCTCAAGACGGTCAGCGGGAACGCCGCCCTGTCGCGGCTGGCCGGGCCCCTGGACGCCGAGACCGTCAGCGGCGGCATCAACGCCGCCTGGACCGCTCCGCCCGGCAAGGAGGGGGTCCGGGTCCAGACCGTCAGCGGCGACGCGGAACTCGCCTTCACCGCCATGACCGCGCTCGCCGCAGTCGAGTCTAAGACCCTGGGTTCGGTCTCCAACGAATTCCCCGCCGATCCCGCGGGGGCGCCGGTCCGCTTCAAGTCCGTCTCGGGGGACCTCCGCATCAAGAAGGCTCCCCGATGAAAGCGCCTCTCGCGCCCATGCCCGCCGTGCCGGGGACGCTGGAACGGCGGACCTTCCTGGCCCGCCTGGGCAGCTCTTCCTCGCCGACGGAATACGAGTTCGAGCTGGTCTCCGACCCCGCGCAGGAGAACGCCTATCTCACCATCCCCATCGGCCCCGGCCCCATGGCCGAGCCCCGCTACCCGAAACAGGACATCTGGCTGACCGCCCTTTTCCACCTGGAACCCCGCATCGAGAAGTCCTGGGGCAGCGTCTGGACCCTGCACGGGGAGACGGCCGTCCGGAAGGCCGTGACCATGATCCTGCGCACGGGCCGCCTCGCCCGCCAGGACATCGAGGCCCGGTCTCCGGGACATCCGGCGAAGATCCTCGCGGCCCATCCCAAGGACGTCCGCACCGAGCTCATCACCTGGGTCTTCAAGCCCCTGCCCGGCTCGGCGCCCGATGCGCGCTTCTGCAGGCTGGCCGCCTCGATGCGGTATCCGGGCGGCTCGGGCTCGGCCCTCTGCACCTGCTGCGCCGGCAAGCCCAAGGCCGGGACCACCTGCGCTTGGTTCCAGGAAGCGGCCGGCGCCGAAGCCAAGCCGATGGAGGAAGTGCGGCTCGACCCGTCGGGCTACGAGAACCTCCTCCAGGCCGCCCTCAAGCTGCCCGCGGCGCTCTACGAGAGCTTCTCCATCCGCTGGGAATTCTGAGCCGAGGGATCTGGGCCTTGACAGGACGGAGCTATCCGGTTAGATACTAGAGTCGGGCCGCAAGACGGTGCCGGGTCGTCCGTTCGCCGAGACGTGGACTTCGACAGGCATTCGTTTCCGGGCCGTTCGTCCGCCGTCGTCGGTGCCGTTGACTTGGACTGCGTGCGTTGCCGCTGACGTCGACTGCCGTCCGTTGCGTTCGTCGCCGTGCGTGCGTGACCGGACTGTCGTCCGTCGCCGCTGACGTGACGCGAGTCGCAAGGGACCCCCCGCCGGAACCGGCGGGGGGTCCTGTGCGTGAGGCCCAAGGAACCGTGAACATACTCTATCTGTCCCCGAACTTCCCTCCCAACTACACGGCTTTCCCCCTGCGCCTGCGCGACGAGGGCGCCGTAGTCGCCGGAATCGGCTGGGAGGCCCCAGAACGCCTGCCCCCGGAGCTCCGCGGCGCCCTGGCCGAGTACTGCCGGGTGGAGAACATGGGCGATTACGACCACGTGCTCCGCGCCGCGGCCTGGCTGCTCTCCCGCATCGGGCGCTTCGACCGAGTCGTGGCCCAGGAGGAGCACTTCGTGGACCTGGAAGCCGCCCTGCGGCTCGATTTCAACGTGCCCGGACTCAAGCCCGCGGACATCGTCGGGCTGCGGCACAAGTCCCGCATGAAGGAGGGCTTCGCGCGCGCCCAGGTGCCGACCGCCGCGTGGGAACTCGCCACGGACGCGGCGGCGGGGCAGCGCTTCGCCCGGCGCGTGGGCTACCCCATCATCGCCAAGCCGGACAAGGGCGTGGGCGCCCACGCGACCTACAAGCTGTCCGATGACGCGGAACTCACGGATTTTTTCGCGGTCAAGGACCCGCGGATCCCTTTTCTGCTCGAGGAGTTCCTGGCGGGCGTCATCCAGTCCTTCGACGGCCTGACCGACCGGGACGGGGGAATCGTCTTCTGCACCGGCCACCAGTTCAGCATCGACATCATGACTGCGGTCAACCAGGACCAGAACCTCCACTATTGGTCCTTCCGGGACCTCCCGGCCGACCTGGAGGCCCAGGGCCGCCGCTCCATCGCGGCCTTCGGCCTCAAGGAGCGCTTCTTCCACCTCGAGTTCATCCGCGGCCCCAGGGGGAAGCTGACCGCCATGGAGATCAACGCCCGGCCCCCGGGCGGGCTCACGACGGACATGTTCAACTACGCCAACGACATCGACGTGTACCGCGGCTACGCCGAGCTCGTGGTACACGGCGGCTTCCGGGCCGAGTGGAAGCGGCCCTACCACGTCTCCTACGTCGGGCGCAAGAACGGGAAACCTTACCGCCACTCCCATGAGGATATCCTCCGCGCGCACGGAGACCTCATCGTCTCGCATACCCCCATCGATTCCGTGTTCCGGAAGGCCATCGGCGACTACGCCTACCTGGCCCGGGCCCGGAGCCTGGCGGAACTGCAGCCCGTCGCGGATTTCATCCACCAATTGGAGGCCTGAACCGAATGGAATACCGCAAGTGGCGGAGCCCGGCCCTGGGGCAGGACATGGAGCTCAAGGTCTACGGACACGGGGGCAAGCCCGTCCTGGTCTTCCCGTCCGGGGGCGGGCGGTTCTACGATTATGAGGATTTCGGCATGATCGGCGCCTGCGGTCCTTTCCTGGACGCGGGACGCATCCAGCTCTTCGCGGTGGATGGAGTGGACCAGCAGTCCTGGATGAACGCCTCCATCTCCGTCGGCGACCGGGTCCGGCGCCACGAGCAGTACGTGCGCTACATCACCGACGAGGCCCTGCCCTTCATATGGGACTGGAACCGCTCGGGGCAGGGGATCTTGACCACGGGCGTCAGCGGCGGAGCCTACCACGCGGCGAACTTCCTATTCCGCCGTCCCGACGTCTTCGACGCTGCCATCGCCCTGAGCGGCCTCTACAGCCCCAAGTTCCTCTTCGGGGACTATTGGGAGGACTCCCTTTACTTCCACTTCCCGCTGACCTACCTGCCCGGCCTGGGCGACGAACACGTCCTCGACCTCCTCCGCAGGGCCAAGATCGTCCTCTGCGTGGGCCAGGGCGCCTGGGAGCGCTGCGGCGAGTACGACTGCATCGGCGAGACCGCGGCCATGAAGGGAGTCCTCGAGGCCAAGGGCATCCCGGCGTGGGTGGACTTTTGGGGGCATGACGTGGACCACGGCTGGGGCTCGTGGCGCCGGCAGATGCCCTATTTCCTGAACTACCTGGTCTAGGCGCGCATCGCGTCGAGGCGGCTCCCGAGCGTCCCCGGGGCGGATATCGGGGTCCCGCAGACGTAGTCCGCGCAGAGATAGGCCGTCGGACGACCGGCGACCGGCGACCGGCCGCATCCCCTCCAACAGGGGGTTGAGCCGGGCCAGGCGCTCGCCCTGAGGTCCGGGCTCGACGACCAGCAGCGTGATGGGCGGCCGGGCCGCTCAGAGATTGATGTCGACCTGGATGGTGAAGGTGTTCTTCCCGGCCACGTTCCGGTTGTTGTAGATATCGTAGCCGAAGATCACGCTGGTCTTTTCCGTGAAGGCCCACGCGAAGCCGAAATTGGCGGCCCCCAGGGAGGACTGCCCGCCCTGGTAGTCCGCCGCGAGCCAGAGCTTGTCGGAGACCTCCTTCATGGTGCGGTCCCAGGACAGGAGGACGCCGTCTTTGTCGCGCTCCCCCCGCTCATCGACCAGGACATCTCCGTTCCCCGCATAGTATCCCGCGGAAATGCGTCCCAACACGGGCAAGGTGCGCGCCGCCACCCCATAGCAGATGTTCTGGTTGGTATAGCGGTCCTTGGTCCCCAGGTTGTACCCGCCTACGGCCAGAGCCGGGGACCACTTGCCCAGGGAATCCTCAGGCGTCCCCAGCTTGGCATGGAAGTACAGCGGATTGTCGTCCAGGACCTTGACGCCCTGATACATCAGGTCGAACCCGACCTCGGCCTGAAGCTCCCTCCAGGGCAGGACGCCGATGGTGGGACCCACCATGGAGAGCGCAGCTTTCCGGGTCCCGTCGCCCTCGTTCCGGGCTCGCAGGTAGGTGTCGATGTTGAGGTGAGTGACCTTGAAGGCCTGCACGTCCGAAGACGGTATCCATATCTGCGTCGAGGGGGTGGCGCCGGCTTCCGGCGCCATCCCGAGGCAAACAGCCGCCGACAACGCCATCGTCATCGTTCTGAGGGTCATGGTCTTTTTCCTTTTCTCCCCGCTAGCTCTGCAGATACGCCGTCTCGCCGTGCATGCTCTCATCGAGACCCGCCTGCTCCTCTTCGGGAGAGGTCCGCACGGGGGTGATGATGTTGATGAGGAACAGCATGACGTAGGTGAACACGAAGGCGTAGACCGCGGTGCCGAGCACCGCCACCGTCTGCTTCAGAAAGAAGTTCACCCCGCCATGGACCAGGCCGTCCGCTCCGCCGGCGTTCACGAACTTGTTGCCCAGCAGCCCGAGGCAGATGACGCCGAGCACTCCCCCCACGCCATGGACGCCCCATACGTCGAGGGCGTCGTCCCACTGCAGCTTGTTCTTGATATTGACCGCGATGTAGCAGACCACGCTGGCGGTGATGCCGATCAAGACCGCGCTCTTGGTGGTCACGTAGCCGGCCGCCGGAGTTATCGTCGCCAGTCCCGCGATGGAGCCCGTCAAGAGGCCGACGAACTTGGGCTTCTTCTCGATGATCCAGGCCAGGATGAGCCAGGTGATCGCCGCGAAGGAGGCGGCCACATCGGTGTTGACGAAGGCCAGCGCGGTCACCGCGTCGACCTTGAGCTCGCTGCCCGCGTTGAAGCCGTACCAGCCGAACCAGAGCAGACCCGTGCCCAAGGCGACCAGGGGGATGCTGTGCGCGGCCGGATCGGCGACTTTGCGCTTGCCGACGAAGAACACCGAAGCCAGCGCGGCGAAGCCCGCCGTGGCATGGACGACGATGCCCCCGGCGAAGTCCAGGACCCCGTGCTTGGCCAACAAACCGCCGCCCCACACCATGTGCGCCAGCGGGAAGTACACGAAAAGCAGCCAGCCCACCAAAAATATCAGATACGCCTTGAAGGTCACCCGGTTGGTGAAGGCGCCCGTGCACAGGGCCGGCGTGATCTGGGCGAACATCATCTGATAGGCGAAGAAGACCAGCAGCGGGATGCTGCTCGAACCCGAGTAGGCGGCGGTGATGTCCATATTGCGCATGAACGCGTTGTTGAGATCGCCGATGACGGCCCCTTCCCCGCCGCTGAAGCACAGGGAATAGCCGCAGATGTACCAGAGCACGGTCGTGACTCCCATGGAGACGAAACTCTGGATCATGATCGCCAGGACGTTCTTCCTGCCCACAAGGCCTCCGTAGAAGAACGCCAAGCCTGGGGTCATGAGCATGACTAGACTGGTGGCTACGAGCATGAACCCGGTGTTGCCGGTATCGAACATGGTCTTATCCTCCTCAGGATCAAGGACTGGGTCTTGTGGGGAATCTATCCTAATCCCGGGATGCCCGGCATCAGGATATCCCTGAGGGCCGGCCTCCAAATCCCTTATGGCGCGCATTTGTTACAATCCGGAAGGACCGGCTATGGACATGACGACGATGGTCGCGGAGCGTATCCCGATGGATGCGCAAGGACGGCGGCGGCGCAGGATCCGGATCCTCCACCTGTTCCAGGAGCGGGTCAAGGAACTCGTCGCCAAGCTGCTTCAAGACGACTCCAAAGACATCGCCGTGCTCATGAATGAAGTCGTCGCCATACTGCCCTCGGCCTGGCAGTATCCCGAGGACGCCTCCGCCCGGATCCTGTTCGGCGAACGGGAGTTCCGCACCGCGAATTTCCAGTCCACTCCCTGGCGGCAGACCGCGCATTTCGTCACCGATGACGGCTTACAGGGCCTCATCGAAGTCGGCTATCTCCGGAAATTCCCCGACGCGGCCGAGGGCCCCTTCTTGGCCGAGGAGCGCAGCCTCCTCGACTTCTTGGCGGAGATGTTCCACCGCTCCATCGGACGCAAGATGGCCCGACAGGCCCTGGTGGCCTCGCACGACCAGCTGGAACTGCGAGTCAAGGAAAGGACCGCCGAACTGGAGGGACTCAACGCCGCCCTCCAGACGGAGATCGCGGAGCGCAAGCGCACCGAAGCCGAGATCCGCTCCTACCAGGAACAGCTGCGCTCGCTGGCCGCCCGGCTATCCTGGACCGAGGAGCGGGAGAGGCGAGCCATCGCCGGCAACCTGCACGATCACATCGGGCAGACACTTGCCCTAGCGAAGATGAAGGTGGCCGGACTGGAGCGGATTCCGGCCGCGGAACCCTCGCGCCGAGAGCTGGCCGGACTCCGGAACCTCATCGAGGAATCCATCCAGTACACCCGCTCCCTGACTTTCGAGCTCAGCTCTCCGATCCTCTATGAGCTCGGTCTGGGATCGGCCTTGGAAGCCCTGGCCGAACAGCTCCAGCAGAAACACGGCATTCCGATCGCGGTCGCATCCGACCGGCCGCATCCCTTGAGCGATGAGATCAAGGTCGTCCTTTTCAAGGCGGTGCGGGAGCTGCTTATGAACGCGATCAAGCACTCCCGCGCCGGCCGGATCCGAGTCGATCTGAGCGCGTCGGGGGACGTCCTGGAAGTCCGAGTGGAGGACGACGGGGCCGGCTTCGATCCCGAGCCTGCCGCCGCGGCCCCCGGGAAGTCGGGCGGATTCGGGCTCTTCAGCATCCGCGAAGGGATGCGCCATTGCTGCGGCCGCTTCTTGGTCGAGTCCGCTCCCGGCCGCGGCACCCGCGCCGTGTTGACGGCGCCTCTGCGGACCGGGACTCCAGAGGCGCCGACATGAGCCTGCGCCTGCTCCTATGCGATGACCATCGCATCTTCCGCGAAGGCCTGAAGACCCTGATCGAGGGGAAATCGGGGCTGCACGTGGTCGCCGAGGCGCAGGACGGGCCTGCGGCGGTCGAGCGCGCCAGGGACCTCGCGCCCGACATCGTCGTCATGGACATCTCCCTGCCCAAACTCAACGGGATCGAGACGACCCGCCGCATCCTCAATCTGCGCCGCGGCATCAAGGTCATCGTCCTTTCCATGCATTCCGACCGCCGCTTCGTCACCGAAGCCCTCAAGGCCGGCGCCTCGGGCTATCTGGTCAAGGACTCCGCTTTCGACGAGCTCTTCGCCGCGATCTGCGCGGTGAACGACGGGAAGACCTACCTGAGCCCAGCGATCGCCCAGATCGTCGTGGACGGCTGCGTCGGCCGGGTCTCACCCGCGGACGCGGCGGCCTCGCCGCTCACCCGACGCGAGCAGGAAGTCCTGCAGCTGCTGGCGGAAGGATCGTCCACCAAGGAGATCGCCCTGAGGATCGGCGTGAGCATCAAGACGATCGAGACGCATCGCATGCATATCATGGCGAAACTCGACATCCACAACGTCGCGGGCCTCACCCGATACGCGATCCGAGAAGGCATCATCTCCCTGCGATGAGCATCGCCCGGAAGGTGTTCTGCGTCGCCGCCAGCTTCGCTTTGCCCATCATCGTACTGGGCTATCTGGTGGTACGCAACATCGATGAGCACATAGCCTTCGCTCAGCTCGAACTGGCGGGACTCGCCTACCAGCGCCCCTTGTGCATCCTGCTTCGAGACCTCCAGGAACATCAGCGGCTCGAGCGGCGCTGCCCTGAAGGCGAGGACTGCTCCGAACGGATCTCCGGTCTGCGGGATTCCATCACCGGGACTTTGGCCGCGCTCCGGTCCGTCGATCTGCGCTACGGAGTCATGCTCCAGTTCACCGGGGAGGGATTGGCCAAGCGGGGCCGGCAATTGGCCACCGTCGAGAACCTCCGGCACGGCTGGGAGCAGCTCGCGTCCGCCCAGGCCGGCGGCAAGGCGACGGCGCCGGAGCGGGATCCACGATACGACCGGCTGGCCGACAGCATCCAGACCATGCTTACTCATGTCAACGACTCCTCGAACCTGATCCTGGACCCGGAATTGGACACCTATCACCTCATCACCGCCGCGTCGGTGCTCCTCCCGAGGACGCAGGACCGGCTCGCCCAAGTCATCGCCGCCGGCCGGGACGCCTTGGCGCGCCGGTCCATTCCCCCGGCCCAGCGCATGGCCCTGGCCACGCAGGCGACCTTCCTGGAACAGGCGGACCGTGACCAGATCAAGTCCCACCTGGACACTGCCCTGAGTGAGAACAAGAACCAGTTCCACGGAGTCCTTGACTCATTCCAGAAAGACGTCCCCATCGCCTATGCGGGATACGCGGAGGCCGCCGACGCCTTCATCGCCCGGACCCGGCGTCTGGCCGATGGGGCGGTCCCTCTGCCGGGGATCGATGACTACATCGCGGCCGGCGTCAGGGCCCGCGAAGCGAGCTTCCGCTTGTGGGAAGCGTCCACCGCGGAACTGGGGATCCTGATCCAAGCCCGCATCGCGTACTATGTGAGGCGCAAGGTCACCGCCCTGCTGCTCTCCGGTCTGACTCTCCTGCTCGCGTGCATCCTCGCGTATCGGATCGCGACCAGCCTGATCCATCCCCTGGACAAACTCTCCCGCCTGCTCACTCCGGGAGCCGACCTGCTGGATGGCAGCGTCCAAAAACTCACGGCCTTCACCCAGGATGAGACTCAGGACCTGGTCTCCATGCGCATCATCTGCGACGAACTCGACGAACATGCGGTCAACATGCGCAAGACGGCGAAAGAGCTGGCCGTCATCGTCGACGGACGCGGCGTGCTTATCCGCTATGATGCATCTTCTCCGGAGAAAAAGTCGGGGCACCCGGAGGATCACCCATGATCGCAAGGATGCTCGCCTGCTGCATCGCCCTCGGCCTGACGGCCGGGACGAACGCGGCGTTCGGCGCGGAACCGAACCCGGAAGCGAAGTCTGAGACCAAGATGGCCCCCAGGTTGGAAAAGGCGGAAAAGACCGGGGTCACCGAGGTCAAGAAAGCGGACCCGGCCAAGAAGAAGTGATGCTCCGCGGGCGCGAGGCCCGCGGCATCTTGACGACGGCGACCCACCGGTCTATGGCGCAGACGAAGCCCCCGGGCCCCGGACTGTGCCCGGGCACAGTCCACCAAGAATCTGGCACCAGCGCGGCCTCTCCGCTCCCCCCAGGGGTGCGGTATCCGCCCTCAAGGCCAGGGGTGCCTGGGGTAGCGCCGCTTCATCTCCTTCTTGATCTCCGGATAGGCGTTGGCCCAGAAGGAACTCAAGTCCCGGGTCTTCTGCACGGTCCGGTGGTTGGGCGCGCGGATGTCGAAGGTGACGGGCAGGCGGCCCTCGCATAGGCTGAGCGTGCCCGTCATCTTGATGAAGTCCCCCAGGCGCGCGGCCAGTTCCGCCGGCTGGGACTCGTGGTAGGTGAAGCGCCCCATTCGTCCTGAGGGCAGGCGCCGGGTGGCGGGCAGGACGCGCCCGATGAAGTCCGTCAGCGTCCGCCCCAGGTAGCCCTCGATGCCGGGGAGCAGGCTCACGCGTTCGATGTCCTTGAGCGAGTTGCGCCCCGCGCAAACCTCCCCATAGATGAGCCGCCAATCGTCGGCGTCCATCGCGGGGCAGCCCATATCGGGGTAGAAGCGCCGCGCCAGCCGGATGCGCGCCACGAACTGAAGGACGCGCTCGTCGAGACCCGGATGCCGCAGCTCGCCCGAAGCGAACTTCTCCGCCCATAGGTCGGCCGAGGTCTTGCGGTCCTCCTTGCGCGCGGCCGCCGCACGCCGCGCCAGCGCCAGCCCCCGGAACAGCAGCCGCTCTTCCTTGACCACGCGACGGCTGCGCTCGTCGAACTCGGCGACCGGGGTCCAGGAGCAATCGCCCGGGAAGGCGCGCGCGACCGACTCCGGCGCGAGGGCCAAGAACAGATTCACGCCGGTCTGCCGGGCCTGACCGCCCCCGGCCCGCTCCCGGACGTCCAGGGCGAGGATGAGCGCGGGAGCATCCTTGACGCCGGTCAGCGAGACCCCCCTCCCGTCGCTCAAGCGATAGAAGGCGCCCTCCCCCTCCCGGGCGGCGAGACGGTCCGCGAAGGCCGCGAGCCAGGCCCGCGCCAGCGCGTCCGCGCCAGCGTCCGGGGCGCCGCCGCCCCCGCCCCGGCCGCGCAGGCGCCGCAGCTGGCGGAAGACCTCCGCCGCCTCTCGGGGGACGTCCTCGCGGTTGCCGGCCTCCAGATCCTCGGCGAGCGCCGCGAGATCGGCCTCCCCCCCGGGGCGGCGGTCGCCCGCGGTCTCGAACACGGCCGCCATGGCGGCGGCGCGCTCGTACGCCTCGGGTCCCATGGCGAGCGCCGACTCCAGCACGGCCGCCACCCGCGGCGGGGCGGGATAACGCAGCAAGGCCCGTCCCGCAGGGGTGACGCGCCCCGCCGCGTCCAACGCCTTCAGGGCCGCCAAGGAGCGCTCCGCGGCGTCCCAGGCCGCCTCCTGCGGAGGGGTGAGCCAATCCACGGCCTCGGGCAGGGACGCGGCCTGCAGGCGGAGCGCGCTCAACTCGAGCCGGAGGACCTCGGGGGCGAGGCCCGCCGCCAGACCCGCCTCCTCGGCCTGCGACCACAGGCGCACGCAGCGCCCCGGGGCCGTGCGCCCGGCGCGGCCCGCGCGTTGGGCCGCGTTGCCCAGGCTGATGCGCGCCAGATAGAGCGTGTTGATGCCGCGCGCCGCGTCGAAGGCCGCCACGCGATGCAGGCCGCTGTCGATGACCATGGTGACCTGGGGAATGGTCAGCCCGGTCTCCGCGACGTTGGTGGCCACGATGACCCGGCGCCGCGGCGAGGGCTCCAGCACCGCCTGCTGTTCGGCGAGGCCCATGCTCCCATGGAGGGAGTGCAGTTCCAGCCCCTGCTCGCGGCAGCAAGGACCCAGGACGGTCAGCGCGCGCCGGATCTCCCGCAGCCCAGGCATGAAGACCAGCACGGAGCCGTCGAGCCCCTCGCGCGCCAGGTCCCGCAGGGCCGAGAGCGCGCCCTCCTCCGGCCGGCCGCCCGCATCGCCGGGCCGATGGCGGACGTCCACCGGAAACAGTCTCCCGGGCACGTCCACCCGGGCCGCGTCGGGCAGGTAGCCCGCCAGCGCCGCATCGTCGAGCGTGGCGGACATGACCAAGACCCGGAGGTCGGAACGGCGCCCCCGGCGCAGGGCCTTCAGCCAGGCCAGCGCCAGATCGCACTCCAGGGTCCGCTCATGGAACTCGTCAAGCAGCACCGCGCCCACACCCGGCAGGAGGGGGTCTTTCAGCATCTGCTGGATGAAGACGCCGTAGGTTTGGAACACGACCTGCGTCCGCGGGCCGCAGCGGTTGTCGAAGCGCACCTGGTAGCCGATCATCTCGCCCAGCCCGGTCTTCGTCTCCGCGGCGACGCGGGCGGCGAGACTCCGGGCCGCGATGCGGCGCGGCTGGAGCACCAGGACCTTGCCCGGGGACTGCCCCAGGAGGAACTGGGGTACCTGCGTGGACTTCCCGCTGCCCGTGGGCGCGGTCAGGATGAGGCAACCCGCGCGGGCCGTCTCGGAGACGATCCGCTCCCGGAACGGGTGGATGGGAAGGCCCTGACTCACCCGTATAGTCTAGCTAACGGGCGGGTCTTCCGGGCGTCCGCGCGGGTCCGCCTTCGCGCGGCGCCCCTCCAGGAACTGGATGTCCTCGACGTGCACCAGCGTCCGGGAATGCTTCTTGCCGTCCTCCTTGCCGGTCCACTGGTCGAGGACGAGGCGCCCCTCGACGTAGATCAGCTGGCCCTTGCGGAGATGCTGCTCGGCCAGGTCCGCGAGCTTGCGCCCCGATCCGCGGGTGAAGGCTTTGAGCTCCACCCAGACCGGAACCTCCTCCCATGCGCCGGTCTCCTGGTTCTTGCGGCGGTTGTTGACCGCGAAGCCGATGTTCGCCATGGTTCTCCTCCGATGCGGGGCCGCGCGCGCGGAACGCTTCTCCGGCTGTGAGCCCCTGCCCTCATGTACGATCGAGGGGCGGAAAAGTTCCCACCCCGCCGCGGGGAGCAGGAGCAATTGCGCGGCGGCGCGGAATTCCTTACAATCCCCCAACGGGGGTTCGACCATGGATTTCCAGTTCAATGAAGAGCAGCGCATGGCCATCGAGGGGGCGCGCCGCTTCTCCCAGGAGAAGCTGGCCCCGGCGGCGGCGGAGTTCGACGAGAAGGCCGAAGTCAATCTCAAAGGGCTGAAGGAACTCGGGCGTCTGGGCTATCTGGGCATGACCGTGCCCGAGGATTACGGCGGGTCGGCCATGGGCGCGGTCGCCTACGCCGGTTCCATGGTCGAGGTCAGCAAGGCCGACGCCGGGGTCGCCGTGGGCATGTCGGTGCAGAACTCCCTGGTCAACGACGCCATCCTGCACTTCGGCACCGAGGCGCAGAAGACCGAGTTCCTGCCCAAGCTCTCCAGCGGCGAGTGGATCGGCTGCTTCTCCCTGACCGAGGCCGGGGCGGGCAGCGACCCGGCCTCCATGAGGACGACCGCGGCCCGCGACGGGCAGTCGTTCGTCCTGAACGGGACCAAGAACTTCACCACCAACGGCGGCATCGCGGACGTCATCATCGTCTTCACCCGCGGCGGGCCAGACGGCAGGAACAACTCGACCTTCCTGGTCAAGAAGGAGACGCCGGGATTCTCGGTGGGCAAGCACGAGCACAAGATGGGCATCCGCTCCTCCAGCACCACCGAACTGGTGTTCCAGGACTGCCGGGTGCCGGCCTCGGCCCTGCTGGGCGAGGAGGGCAAGGGCCTCAAGATCGCCCTGACCACCCTGGATGGAGGCCGCATCGGCATCGCCGCCCAGGCCGTGGGCATCGCCGAGGCGGCGCTGGACGAGAGCGTGCGCTACGCCAAGGAGCGCATCCAGTTCGGCAAGCCCATCGCGGAGCTGGAAGGCGTCCAGTTCATGCTCGCGGACATGGCGACCGAAGTGGAGCTGGCCAAGACCATGCTCTTCCGGGTGGCCTGGATGAAGGAGTCGGGGCACAAGCGCTTCACCAAGGAAGCGGCCATGCTCAAGCTCTTCGCCTCGGAGATGTCCCACCGGGTCTGCCACAAGGCGGTGCAGGTCCACGGCGGCTACGGCTATATGAAGGAATACAAGGTCGAGCGCCTCTACCGGGACCAGCGCATCACCGAGATCTACGAAGGCACCTCGGAGATCCAGCGCTACGTCATCGCCCGGACCCTGTTGGGAGCGTAAGGCCATGGACATCGCGGTCATCCTCAGGCAGGTCCCCGACACCGAGGCCGTGCTCAAGGCGGATCCGGCCCGACCCGGCTCCATCCTGGAGACGGACGTCAAGTTCATCCTCAACCCCTACGACGAATACGCGGTGGAGGAGGCCTTGCGCATCACGGAAGCGTCGGGCGGCGCGGCCGTGGGCTTCTGCATCGGGCCTGAGCGCTCCGAGACCGCACTGCTCAGCGCCCTGGCCATGGGTCTGGAGCGGGCCGTCTGGATCACCGAGGCGGCGGCGGTGGAGGCGGACGTGGTGACTCAGGGCCGCATCCTGGCCGCGGCCATAAAGAGCTTCAATCCGTCCCTCATACTCTGCGGCCGCGAGATGATCGACACGGCGGAGGACGCCCTCGCCGCGGTGGTGGCGCAGTCCCTCGACCTGCCCCATGTGCTCAACGCCGCCAAGATCACGATCTCCGGGGACAAAGCCGTGGTCCACCGCGAGGTGGAGGGCGCCGCGCTCGAGATCGAGACCCGGCTGCCCGCGGCCATCTCCTGCTGCAAGGGCTTGAACGAACCCCGCTACCCGACGCTCATCGCCATGAAGCGGGCCAAGCACAAGGAGCTCAAGAAGATCTCCCTGGCCGAGCTCGGGATCCCGGCGGGGCCCGCAAAGAGCCGCGTCACGGAACTGCGGTCCCCGCCCCCGCGTCCGAAGGGAGTCCGGGTGGAGGGAGAGCCGGCCCAGGTCGCGGCCCGGAGCCGGGAGTGGCTCGCCGACGTGGCGAAGGTGATATAACATGTCCGGAATATTGGTCTGGGTCGAGACGACTGACGGCGGCATCCGCAAGGCGTCGCGGGAAGCCGCGGGGGTCGGCCTGAAGCTGGCCGAGAAGCTCGGCGTCCCTCTGGCCGCCGTCCTCTGCGGCGGCGATGCCGCTTTGGCCCCCGCGCTGGGCCGGCTCGGGCTCTCCAAGGTCTTCGCCGCTACCGGAGAGGCCTTCGCGCGCTACTCCAGCGAGGCCTACTCCGCCGCGGTCGCGGAGGCGGGCCTCCGGATGCCGGCCGACCTCTACCTCACGGGCGCCACCGCCCTGGGCCGGGACCTGTCGGCCCGCCTGGCCGCGCGGCTCGACGCGGCGCTGGCCACGGACGTGACCGGCATACGGTGGGACGCCGCGCCGCTGACCGTGATCCGCCCCGTGTACTCCGGCAAGCTCATGGCCGTGACCGAGCTGACGGCTCCGCGCCGGGTACTCTCGCTGCGGCCCAACGTCTTCCCCGCCCCGGCCGAGCGGGACCCGGCCCCGGCCGTCGAGGTCGTACCGATCTCCCCCGAAGACCTCCGGATCCGCGCCCAGGTGCAGAAGGCGATCCAGACGGCGCAGGGAGCGCTGGACGTGAGCGAGGCGGAAGTCATCGTCTCCGGAGGCCGCGGGGTCGGCGGTCCGGAGGGGTTTGCAGCGGTCGCAGAGCTCGCCCGGACCCTGCGCGGCGCGGTCGGCGCTTCGCGCGCGGCCGTGGACGCGGGCTGGATCCCCTACGCGCACCAGGTGGGGCAGACGGGCAAGGTGGTGTCGCCGGTGCTCTACATCGCCTGCGGCATCTCGGGAGCCATCCAGCATTTCGCGGGCATGGGCTCCTCCAAATTCATCATCGCCATCAACAAGGACAAGGACGCTCCGATCATGGAGAAGGCCGACTTCTGCATCGTGGGGGACCTCTTCCAGGTCCTGCCCATCCTGAAGGAAGAACTGGCCAAGGTGCTGGGAAAATGAACTACGAGATACTGAAGACCGAAGAGGTTGACGCCGTCATGACGGTCACGGTGAGCCGGCCGCAGGCCATGAACGCGCTCAACACGCGCTTCTTCCAGGAAATGGACGACTTGCTGGCGGCTACCGCGGCCCGGACCGACCTGCGGGCCCTGGTCCTGACCGGCGCGGGGAAGGCCTTCGTGGCCGGCGCGGACATCGCCGAGATGGCGGACAAGGACTCCGCGGCCGGAGCGGAATTCTCCCGGGTCGGGCAGCGCACGTTCCTGAGCCTCGAGGAGTCCCCGCTGCCCGTCATCGCCGCCATCAACGGCTTCGCCCTGGGCGGCGGTCTCGAGTTGGCCATGTCCTGCGACATCCGCATCGCCAGCGCCGCGGCCAAATTCGGCCAGCCCGAGGTCAACCTGGGACTGACCCCGGGCTATGCGGGCACGCAGCGGCTGCCCCGCCTCATCGGGACCTGCGACGCACTCTACCTGCTGCTCTCCGGCGAGCTCATCGGAGCCGAGGAGGCCCTGCGCCTGGGGCTGGTGCAGAAGGTGACGGCCCCGGAACAGCTCATGCCCGAGGCCCTGGGCCTGGCCCGGAAGATCGCGTCCAAGGGGCCGCAGGCGGTGCGCAAGGTCAAGCGCCTGGTCCGGCGGGGCCTGCAGGGCGGCTTCGCGGCCGGCTGCGCGATGGAGTCGGAGGAGTTCGGCTCCCTTTTCGGCAACGAAGGCGCCGAGGGCATGCGGGCCTTCCTGGAAAAACGCCCCGCCAAATGGTGAACCCATGAACTACGAAGAGAGACTCGAGAACGTCGCGGTGCTCGGCGCCGCGGGCAAGATGGGCAGCGGCATCGTGCTGCTGGTGGCCGCCGAGATGGCCGACCTGGCCCTCCGGCCGGAGAACCGCTCCCGGAAATACGTGCTGCACGCGGTGGACGTCTCCCAGCGGGCGCTCTCCGGGCTCATGCGGTATCTCCGGGAGCAGGCGCGCAAGTCCGCGGAGAAGCGCATCGTGGCGCTGCGCAAGACCTACGCGGACCGGTCCGAACTCGTCTCCAACGGCGAGATCATCGAGGCTTACATCAATGACGTCCTCGACGTGGTGCGCCCGACGACCACCCTGGAAGCGGCCGCCGAGGCCAGCGTGATCTTCGAGGCCGCGCCCGAGAGCCTGGACCTCAAGCTGAAGCTGCTGACCGTGGCGGGCGCCGACAATCCCCGGGAGCCCTGGGTCTTCACCAACACCTCCTCCATCCCCATCCAGGAGGTGGACGCCAAGGCGAAGCTGGGCGGCCGCCTCATGGGCTTCCATTTCTACAACCCGCCGGCGGTGCAGAAGCTGGTGGAACTCATCCGCGGCCAGACCACCCGGAGCGAGGTGGCGGAATTCGCCGAGACCCTGGCCAAAAAACTGCGCAAGACCGTGGTGTCCTCCCGGGATGTGGCCGGCTTCATCGGCAACGGCCATTTCATGCGCGACAGCCTCTACGCCATCTCCGAGACCGCGCGCCTGGGCCGCGAGCGGACCTTCGTGGAGGCGGTCTACATGGTCAACCGCGTCTCCCAGGACTTCCTGGTGCGGCCCATGGGCATATTCCAGCTCATCGACTACGTGGGGCTCGACGTATGCCAGTGCATCCTGCGCGTGATGGACCCCCGCCTGCCCGGCCAGGGCCTGCAGAGCCCGCTCATCGACCGCCTGCTGGCCCTCGGGGTGAAAGGCGGGCAGAACCACGACGGCTCCCAGAAGGACGGCTTCCTGAGCTACAAAGGAGGACGGCCCGCCGGCGTCTACGACCCGGACCGGAAGAGCTACACGCCCCTCGACTCCATCCAGGCCGCGTGCGACGCCGCGCTCGGGCCGCTGCCCGAACCGGCCCTGCCCTGGAAGGCCGCGGTGCGCCACCCCGCCAAGGACGATGCGCTCGCCGGATTCTTCGGCAAGCTGGAAGGCCTGAAGACCCTGGGCGCGGACCTGGCGTGCCGGTACGGCGCCCGCTCCCGGGAGATCGGCCTCGGCCTGGTCTCCGACGGAGTCGCCGCCGCCGCCGAGGACGTCAACACCGTGCTGCTCACGGGCTTCTTCCACGCCTACGGTCCGATCAACGACTACTTTAAAGCGAAGGTGGAGAAGTAAGGGCTTGTCGATCTTGGATTTCGCGGGGAATTCGACGGCCAATTTCCCGCAAAATCCGCTTCAGGAACGGCGAATCACACGGATTGGTGGGACACAAGAGTCCGGGTGAGTGAGGGCAAAAAAAGGGCCCCGGATAGGGGCCCACAAATCGATGATAAGTTATTATAGCAGGCAATCCCAATCTCGTCAATCCCTGGAGGTTTCATGGATCGATGCGCGCTATTCATTGATGCAGGTTATTTAATCGCTGAGGGCGGAAGCCTTTGCGTCGGGACCAAATCACGTGCGCGCATTCAGTTGGATTCCGGGGGCCTTATAGATGCGATGGCCCATCTTCTCACAAAACATTGCGCTTTGCCGCTTCTTCGAACGTACTGGTATGATGGCGCAAAGGATGGAATACCCACAAAAGACCAACTCGATGTTGCCGGCCTACCGAATGTGAAGCTCCGATTGGGGCGACTTTCGAATGGACACCAAAAGGGCGTAGATTCTCTGATTGTCATCGATCTCATCCGGCTTGCTCGTGAGCGTGGCATGGCAACTGCTTATTTGCTGGCTGGGGATGAAGACCTTCGCGAAGGTGTTGCAGAGGCCCAAAGTCTAGGAGTGCGTGTGGTCATTTTGGGTATTCCTGTTATGGGCAAGAATCAGGCCGAGACGCTCATCCGTGAATCTGATGAGAACATGATCTTCCCCAAGCCGTTTTGGGACCCGTTTTTTAAATCTGGCCCTATGCCCCCGCCGAAAACAGTGGGCCATCCTCCTTCGACTAAACCTTCTGCCGCTACTGCGGCGAGGCCAGCATCCGCAGCTCACGCCGCCTCGACGACACCCAAACCGCACGGCCTCAAAGAGGCAACCGAGTTCGGGTCCGCCTTTGCCAAGTCATGGTCAACGGGGGCAACCCATGACGAAATCAACCGCCTCCTTGCCAAAAAGCCACAGATACCCAATGCATTAGATAGCCAACTTCTAATATCAGCAGAGGCGAAACTTGGGCCTCTTAAAAGTGACAAAACTAAGCGGAATGCGCTTCGTGCGGGATTTTGGAGAATTCTTAGCGCGATCGCACCGAAAGCCGGTTGAGAAATGCGCTAACATCCGATTCTGCGAATGCGCGCCAAGAGGTAACTGTTAGCGCGCGCCGCAGGCCGTCGCGTTAGGCTGACAGGCAAAGGTGCACCGTGAATGAAGAGTCAAAGGAAGTAATTTTCAGTTGGTACTGTGCCTTGGAGAGCCAGGTGGCGAAATATTTATGCCATGTGCCCCCTCATGGGCCGAACCTCCAAGCGTGGTCGCCTACAATGGCTTCTGTCATTTTGAGCGGATGCGGGCTTTTGGATTCCATTTTCCGCGACCTGTCGGCATCTTTATTGGCAAAATACGGAATTAGCAAGAACGCTGAAGATTTGACAATTACAGATTACTACCGCATTTTCGAGCCGGAATGGAAGCTGTCAGAAACGAAAGGGATTTTCCTGGTTTCTCCACCCGAGATGTTGAACCCCTATGGCGCATGGGCCAGCCCGACGTATGTGCCACTGTCGTGGTGGCAGGTTCACAATGACTTGAAACACGACCTCTTAAGCAACATAACGAATGCGACATTCCAGTCCGCGCGCGACACTCTGTGTGCTGTGCTGTTGGCCATCTCCTCATGCAAGGCTCTCCGTCCACACTTGCTTCGGCAAAAATGGATAAACACGGGGGATTGGGGGATACCCTATCTCTTAGAAAATATGGGGGCTAACGCGAAGGTGACACTGGAGACGGATCTCTTCGCGGTTCCAATCGGATTTAGGAGTCAGTTCTCGGACATTAAGCGATTCAATCCGAATGAATGGGAACCAAGCAGTCGAGTGTCCGCATTCTTTCGCTAAAGCCGGGGCTACCGAGGCCCTCAGTGTTTATGTTGATGTTGATAGGAAAGTGGCAGCCTATTCGCTTCTGCCGTCGCGCGTCTGTCGGATGGCCAATATCGCGCTCGGCAGGAGCGTGGCGTTGACTTCCTGAAGGAGTAAAATATGTCACTGGATCCAAAGAATCTTCCGTATGATTTATTGGTTCATGCACTTTTTGAGAATGCGGTACTACACGCTCAAAACTTCTCCCAGCGGGCTGAGGACGAACTCCCCCTATCGAAGGAGGTGCATTACCAACTCGCAGCCCAGATAGGCGAATATGCCGTGGCAATAATGATCTTCTATTTCCGATCCGCAGGGAAGACTGATTTGCAGCAACAAGTTCTGCAAAAGCATGAGGACTTCATCAAGGCGAACTGCGGCACAACTGACCCACAGGCTCAGCAGGATTTCTTGCAGGCCTGGCGAGATGAGATAAGAAGAAAGGTCATGTGGCTCAGTGTGGGCAACAACGTTGGCAGTCTCAGACACAACACCTTTGCCCAGAATATCCTGTCCGATAGCGGATTCAAAACCGCGGGTTGTCGCGAATCGCAACTGGATCCTTTGATCGAGCAGTTTGTCAACGATCTCCGCGAGTCGATGGTGCACTTCGGGGTATCCACGTGAACGAGGATTTCAGCACAACCATTGTCCCGGGAGGGAAACCATGAACAAGCTTCGGCGCAAGGTCTACATGACGGCCGGCTGCAACACCATCTCCATGGGCTCCGGCCGCAAGGAGTTCCACCCCAAGAAACCCCGTCCCGGCCTGGAGGACTACATCCGGGAGGCGGGAGGCGGGACCCTGAAGCAGCTCGGAGGCGGGAAGAATGTGGATGAGGCCGTGATCGGCAACTTCATGGCCGCGCGCTTCAACAACCAGGGCAATCTCGCCGCCCTCATCCCCACGATCGACGAGACCCTGCTCTGGAAGCCCTGCACCCGGGTGGAGGGCGCCTGCTGCTCGGGGGCCCTGGCGCTCATGTCCGGGATCAAGTCCGTGCTGGCCGAAACCGCCGAGTCGGTCCTGTGCCTCGGCGTGGAGGTGCAGAACACCGTCAAGGCCGTGTACGGCGCCGACATCCTGGCCACGGCCGGCTGGAGCCGGGAGCGCAAAGCCGGGCACGCCTACTTCTTCCCGGGCAAGTTCAGCGACCGCGCCGGAGCGTACTTCGCCAAACACGGCCGGGAGCGCAGCCGCAAGGCCATGGCCCGGTGGTTTTGCAACGCCATCGAGAACGCGCGCCTGTGCCCCACGGCCCAGGAGCATCAGAACTCCGCCAAGGACCTCGAGGCCCTGGCGCTCTCCGAGCCGACCCCCAGGAGCTTCGTGGACCACTTGAACTTCTACGACTGCTCCAAGGTCTCCGACGGCGCCTCCGCCATCGCCATCCTGTCCGAGGAAGGGCTCCAGCGCGCGGGCATCCCGAAAAACGAGGCGGTCGAGGTCGTCGGCTGGGGACAGACCGAAGCCGACCTCACCAAGGCCCCGGAAGACCTGACCCGCCTGGAGACCACCCGGCGCGCCGTGGCCCAGGCCTTGGAGTCCGCCGGCATCAAAGCCGGCGACCTGGGGACGGTGGAATCGCACGACTGCTTCACCATCGCCGGGGTGCTCGCGACCGAAGCCGTGGGCTTGGCCAAGCCCGGCGAGGGGCCGGACTTCATCCTGGCCGGCGAGACCTCCCGCAGCGGCCGGGTGCCGTTCAACACCACCGGCGGACTCATCGGCTGGGGCCACCCCACGGGCGCGACCGGCGTGCACCAGGCCGTGACCCTCTGGGAGCAGCTCACGGGCCAGGCGGGCGGCTGCCAGATCCCGATGACGCCCGAGCGCCCCTATGGGCTCTCCATCAACATGGGCGGCGACGACAAGACGGTGGTGGCCATCGTCTTCCGCAAGGGCTGACGCAGGCGATGCACTGGCACCCGGCGGACGCCGTGGCGGTCGGCATCGTCTTGCCCGTCGCGGTGTTCCTCTTCGGCCGGACGGCCCTGCGAAAACTGCGGCTGCTGCGGGCTCTCGCTCCCGTGCCGGACCCGGTGGAGGACCATCCCCGCCGCCTGGGAGAACTGAGTACCGTGTTCCTCGGGCAGCGCAAGCTCTTCCAGGACCCCGTCCCGGGCATCATGCACGCGCTCATCTTCTGGGGCTTCTGCATCCTGCTCCTGCGGGCCCTGACCCTCTTCGGCATGGCCTTCGCCGGGTTCGACTTCCACCTCCCCGGGCTGGGCCCGGAAACCTGGGCCGGGCGGGCCTACGGGCTCCTGAAGGACGCGGCCAACGCCGGGGTGAGCTTCATGGTGCTCGTGGCGCTGTGGCGCCGCTACGTGCAGCGCGTGCCCCGGCTGCGCAACACCGCCGATGCGCTCTTCGTGCTGCTCATGATCCTGGGCCTGATGCTCAGCGACATGCTCTTCGACGCGGCCCTGGACGGAAAGCTCGCCGCGCTGCCCGGCGGAGCCGGGTCCTGGCTGGGGCATGGCGCCCTCCTCTTCCACTGCACGGGCATCCTGGTGTTTTTGGCCTACCTGCCCACGGGCAAGCACATGCACGTCCTCTCCTCGGTCTTCAACGTGTACCTGCGGCCCCTGCGGCGCAGCGGCAGGCTGACCAGGCCGGACCTGGCCGACGAGAAGCTGGAGGTGTTCGGGACGCCGAACATCGAGCACCTGACCTGGAAGGACGGCCTGGACCTCTACACCTGCACGGAATGCGGCCGCTGCAACGAAGCCTGCCCCGCGGCGACCGTGGGCAAGAAGCTGGCTCCGCGAGAAATCGTTTCCGCGCAGAAGGACTGCCTGGCGCGGGAGTCCGGCCGCCTGCTCGACGGGAGCGGAGGGAAGCCCGAGGAGCTGGCGCCGGGGCTGGTCACCCCCGAGGAGATCTGGGCCTGCACCTCCTGCCAGGCCTGCGAGCAGGCCTGCCCGGTGAACATCTCCCACGCGGCCCGCATCAACTCCCTGCGGCGCAGCGAGGTGCTCATGCGGGGGAGCTTCCCGGCGGAGCTCAAGCGCGTGTTCAAGGGCCTGGAGAACAACTCCAACCCCTGGGGCCTGGGCGCCTCCACCCGCATGGAGTGGGCCAAGGACCTGGACCTGCCGTTCTGGCGCAAGACCCCGAGCGCCGAATACCTGCTCTACCTCGGCTGCGCCGCGAACTTCGACGACCGCGCGCGCAAGGTGAGCCGCAGCCTGGTCGGCCTGCTGCGGCGTTGCGGCGTGTCCTTCGCCGTGCTGGGCGCGGAGGAGCATTGCTGCGGCGAGACCGCCCGCCGGCTGGGCGAAGAGGCTCTGGGGCAGAGCCTGGCCGAGACGAACGCCGCCCTGTTCAACGAGCTCAAGGTAAAGAAGATCCTGACGCCTTGCCCGCATTGCTACAATACGCTGCGCAACGAGTATCCCGATTTCGGAGGGCATTTCCAGGTCGTGCATCACACCGAACTGCTTCAAGAGCTGGTCCTCCAGGGCCGGCTGAAGCCGGCGGGAGGGACTCTCGGGCCGGTCACCCTCCACGATTCCTGCTACCTGGGCCGGGTCAACGGGATCTACCAGCCGGCGCGCGACCTGCTGTCGGCCGTCGGCGGCGCGGACGCCGCCCCCCCTGACCGCTCCCGGGAGCGGGGCTTCTGCTGCGGCGCCGGCGGAGGCATGTTCTGGCTGGAGGAGAAGGGCCCCCGCATCAACCACGAGCGCGTGCGTCAGTTGGCCGCCGCACTAGGGACGCAGTCGGGGACCATCGCCACTTCCTGCCCTTACTGCCTGACCATGCTGGAGACCGGCGTCAAGGACCTCGGCCAGGAAGGACTCGCCGTCAAAGACTTGGCCGAACTCCTCGAAGCGGCGGGCGGGCCGGCATGAAGCCCGAGGCCGATCCCTACCGGACCCGGCGGCGCCTGCGGGTCGTGACCGCGACCAGCCTCTTCGACGGGCACGACGCCGCCATCAATGTCATGCGGCGCATCCTCCAGTCCACGGGAGCGGAGGTCATCCACCTGGGGCACAACCGCTGCGCCCGGGAGATCGTGGACTGCGCCGTCCAGGAGGACTGTCAGGCCATCGCGGTCACCTCCTACCAGGGCGGGCACGTGGAATTCTTCAAGTACATGCTCGACCTGCTCCGGGAGAAGGGCTGCGGCCACATCCGGGTCTTCGGCGGCGGCGGCGGCGTGATCCTGCCCCAGGAGATCCGGGAGCTGCAGGACTACGGCGTCGCCCGCATCTACTCGCCCGACGACGGCCGGTCCCTGGGCCTGCAGGGCATGATCAACGACCTGCTGGGGACCTGCGACGTCCCCCCCCGCGGCCTGGAGGGAGTCCTGCCGGAGCAGATCGTCCGGCGCGATCCCATCGCCATCGCGCGGCTCCTCTCGGCGGTCGAGAACCGTCCGGCCCAGGCCCGAAGCCTGCGTGAACGCCTCGCCGGACAGCGGGGGACGCGCCACACCCCCGTGCTCGGGGTCACGGGCACCGGCGGCTCCGGAAAATCCTCCCTGATCGACGAGCTCCTGCGGCGCTTCCTGCGCGATTTCCCGGAACGGACGGTCGCCATCGTGTCGGTGGACCCGTCCAAACGCAAGACCGGCGGGGCCCTGCTGGGAGACCGCATCCGCATGAACGCGATAGACACCCCCATGGTGTATATGCGGTCCATGGCTACGCGCGACGCGCACTCCGGCCTGCCCGGCTGCATCGACCAGGTCCTCGAAGTCCTGCAATCGGCGGGCTTCGACCTCATCGTGCTGGAGACTCCGGGCATCGGGCAATCCGACACGGTCATCGTGGACCACAGCGACCTCTCTCTCTACGTGATGACGCCGGAGTTCGGCGCCCCCACGCAGCTGGAGAAGATCGGCATGCTCGATTACGCCGACCTCCTGGCCATCAACAAGTTCGACAAGCGCGGGGCGGCCGACGCCCTGCGCGACGTCAAGAAGCAATACGCCTGCAGCCGCCGGCTGGCCTTCGACCCCGACCGGGAGCTGCCGGTGTTCGGGACCCGGGCCTCGCAGATCGGCGACCCGGGAGTGGACCGATTGTACGGGGCCCTGCTGGAGAAGCTGGCTCCGCTGGCCGGCGGGGCACTGAAGACCGCGCCGGCTTCCGGCTCGGCCGCCCGGGAACGCGCCTCGATCATCCCCGCCGCCCGCTCCGGCTATCTGGCCGAGATCGGCCAGACCGTCCGGGGCTACAACCGCTGGGCGGCGGAGCAGTCCGAGACGGCCCAGCGGCTCTACGGCCTCCAGCAGGCCCTCCTGGCCCTGCGCGAGTCCGGCCAGGATAAGGGCGAAGGCTCCCGGCAGCTGGAAGCGGCCGCCCTGAAGCTGCGGGAACGGCTGGATGCCGCCAACCGGGATATCCTGGAGGGCTGGGAGAAGAAGGCGGCGGACTACCGGGCGGAAGAATTCAGCTACGAGGTGCGGGGGACCCCGGTGCGGGTGAGGACCAGCACGGAATCCCTCTCCGGGCTGGCCATACCCAAGGTCGCGCTGCCGCGCTACCGGGCCTGGGGGGACCTCCTGCGCTGGGCGCTGAAGGAGAACCTGCCCGGCGAATTCCCCTACGCCGCCGGAGTGTTCCCCTTCTGGCGCGAGGGGGAGGCGCCCATGCGCATGTTCGCCGGCGAGGGCGGGCCGGAGCGGACCAACCGGCGCTTCCATTACCTCTCCCGGGGCATGCCCGCCAAGCGCCTCTCCACGGCCTTCGACGCCGTGACCCTCTACGGCGCGGACCCGGACACGCGGCCCGACGTCTACGGCAAGATCGGGAACTCCGGAGTGTCCGTAGCCTGCCTGGACGACGCCAAGAAGCTCTACTCGGGATTCGATCTGGCGGACCCGCACACCTCCGTCTCCATGACCATCAACGGCCCGGCGCCGGTCATGACCGCCTATTTCATGAACGCCGCCATCGACCAGCAATGCGAGCTCCACCTCCGTCAGCAGGGCCTGGAACGCGAGGTGCGGGAGAAGATCGCGGCGCTCTACCGCGCCCGGGACGCCCGGCCGCCCGCCTACCAGGGCCCTCTGCCCGAAGGGCACGACGGCCTGGGCCTGCTGCTCCTAGGAATCACCGGCGACCAGGTCCTGCCCGTCGAGACTTATGAGCGCATCAAGGCCGACACCCTGAGCAAGGTCCGCGGCACGGTCCAGGCGGACATCCTGAAGGAAGACCAGGCCCAGAACACCTGCATCTACGCCATCGATTTCGCGCTCAAGCTCATGGGCGACGTGCAGGAGTATTTCATGAGCCGCCGGGTGCGCAACTTCTATTCCGTATCCATCTCCGGCTACCACATCGCCGAGGCCGGAGCCAACCCCATCACCCAGCTGGCCTTCACGCTGGCCAACGGCTTCACCTACGTCGAGCACTACCTGTCGCGAGGCATGGCTGTCGACCAGTTCGCGCCCAACCTGTCCTTCTTCGTCTCCGGCGGCATGGACCCGGAGTACTCGGTGATCGGCCGGGTGGCGCGCATCATCTGGGCCAAGGCCATGAAGCTCCGCTACGGGGCCAACGCCCAATCCCAGAGGCTCAAGTTCCACTGCCAGACCTCGGGCCGCTCCCTGCACAGCCAGGAGACCGAGTTCAACGACATCCGCACCACGCTGCAGGCGCTCAGCGCCGTCTACGACAACTGCAACTCCCTCCACACCAACGCCTACGACGAGGCCATAACCACCCCGACCGAGGAGTCGGTGCGCCGCGCCCTGGCGATCCAGCTCATCATCAACCGCGAGTTCGGGCTCACCAAGAACCAGAACCTGCTGCAGGGGTCCTTCATCATCGAGGAGCTGGCCGACCTGGTCGAGGAAGCGGTGCTCCGCGAGTTCGAGCGCCTCTCCGAGCGCGGCGGGGTCATGGGCGCCATGGAGACCGCTTACCAGCGCGGCAAGATACAAGAGGAATCCCTGCGCTACGAATCCCTGAAGCACAGCGGCCGGCTGCCCATCATGGGCGTCAACACCTTCCTCTCCTCCAGCGGCTCCCCCACCATCCCGCCCAAGGAGGTCACCCGGGCCTCCGAAGCGGAGAAGCGCCACCAGGTCGAAATGCTCCAACTGCTGCACCGGACCCAGGCGGACCGGACTCCCGCCCTGCTGGCCCGCCTGCGTCAGGCCGCGCAGGGCGACGAGAACGTCTTCGCCGTACTCATGGACGCCGCCCGCTGCTGCTCTTTGGGCCAGATCACCGGCGCGCTCTACGAGGCCGGGGGCCAGTACCGCCGCAGTCTGTAGGGCGGAGCGGTCGTCCCAGGCTCAGACGGCATTCCCGTCGGGCTGCGCGGCCCCGATGAGGACACCGAGCTTCTCCGGGGCGTAGTGCCTGCGGATAGCCTCTTCCTTCAGGCCGATGCCCCGCAGGCAGAACAGCACGGAAGCCGAGACCATGCTCTCCCGGGAAGCGGGGTAGTCCACCGCCGGCTTGCCGGGCAGGCGCATCATGAGGAGCGCCATGGCCAGGTGCTGGCACAGCCAGACGCTCGCCGACGGATCCCCCGCCGCGGCGTCCACGTCCCCGGCGCTCTGCGCCGCCTTGAGCGCGCCGCTCAACAGGCCGAGCCAGCGGTCCATCAACCGCTTGAGCACCATGCTCGCGAAACGGCCGTCCTCCAGCAAGCTCGTGGCCATAAGCCGCGGCACCGTCGGGTCGTCCGCGTCCGCCACGCGGTGGATGAAGACATAGACCGCAGCCACGAGGCGCTCCGCCCCTGGGCGTGTGGACCA
>MGTY01000020.1:8740-12854 GCA_001799695.1 Elusimicrobia bacterium GWA2_69_24 | reverse complement strand
CGGCTTTCCTCTTCGAGCCGGCGCCGGAGCTCGGCCTCGCCCGCGGGCAGCAAGTCGAACCAGTAGGTGGCCGGGCCGGCCGTTTCACCCCCCTTTCGGGCGGGTGACATTCGATGAGGCTCACCGTCCCTCCGCTGGCCCCTCCGCAGCCAATCGACGGATGCCATTTACGAAATGTTGAAAACTCTTGGACCGTGTGTTCTGAAGGTCAAGATGCGGCCCTATCGATCGCGATCCACCGATCTTCTGGTAGGGTGGGGCGATTCGGGATAACTCTCGTGCCGGCGAAGCCATGCTATCGGGATTACGAAAACGACGCTCTTGCTGACGGTTTGCCAAACCAGCCACACCCAACCCCTGCTCGACGGCGCTCAGGTCGGCCAGATACCAGCTTTCGAGTTCGTGGCAGGCAATGCGAATCAGGGCGTTCGGGTGGGATCCCTCTTTACATTTGTTCAGAAGGGAGCTCTTGACCGCATGACAATCCGCCGCATCCTGATCACGAAGCACGACAAATCGCGCGCCAGGAACCTGGTACCCTCGCATCCGTCTTGTCAGGTTATTGTCGAGATCTTGCTTGCCGTCGAATACAACGAAACGGCATGATGGCGCATGACGAAATATCCTTGGGATGATGCTCTTCAATAGCGCTTCTGCCGACGGTTCTTCCAAAAAGAACACGATTTCATTCATTACGGATGAGCTCCTTCAAGGAAGCCCTGTTTCCACAAAAACCCCATCTGGTCGCCCTGCTCCATGTATGCCCTTACTTGAGCATTGTCGCGAGCTCGATGGATGGTAGTGTAGCCCTTATCTTTTACGAGCCAGAATACCTCGTCCAGTTGGGCGGCATTGAGAAAATCGGGAGAATGGGTTGAGATAAAAACCTGGCCTCCGCGGCGTGCGTAATCGCGGAACTCCTCGGCCAACTCGGCCAGCAGCCTCGGATACAACTGGTTCTCCGGTTCCTCGACACAAAGCAGCGGATGAGGCTTTGGATCGCATAGGAGGACGAGGTAGGCGAACATCTTTATCGTGCCGTCGGAGACATTTCTGGCAAGGAAAGGATCTTCAAAAGCGCCATCTTGGAAACGGAGAAGCACCCGGCCTTCTTCAGTGGTCTTGGCTTCGATATGCACAATGCCCGGAACGCGATGCTTCATTTTCGCGATTATTCGATCGAAGGTGGGACGATGGTGATTGTACAGATACTCCGTGACTAGCGAGAGGTTTTCTCCTTCCTTGGACAGATGTTCCGCGAAACCGGCTTCTTGATCGGGCCTCGCGCGCTGAATATGGAAATCAGAAATATGCCAATTTTCGATGAGGTCGCCCAACGCTTTTGTCGCGGGGAACTTCTCAAACTGGGCCAGCCCCTTGACAGCAAGGATGTCAGGTGATTTTAGCTTCTGTTTCTCACGCTGCAATAACGTCCGGTCCGTGACTTCATCTGGTTCATTCGTGACGGCAGTCCCCTCCCCGTTCGCGAAATTGAGAAATTGCCAGGGTTGCCCCTTGCTGCCGCGTCTGTACTTCAAGATCTCCCGAGAGATGATCGGCCGTCCGTTTGATTCCGAGATCGCCAGGAAATAGGTGACCAACGGTGATGACGGAGATTCCCTGAATTGCAATTCGATTTCGATGGGGCCATCCGCATTTCGGCTGCGCACTTCCTGGAACCCTCGGCTGCCTCCCATCTTCGTGAGTGCCACATGTACGTTATCGGTCAAGGCATCTTTGAGAAATCCAAAGACGCTGAACAGGGTCGATTTGCCGCTTCCGTTTGACCCGACCGTAATGCACATCCCAGGGATATCCCGCATTTCGGTGTTCTTGAAAGCTCGGAAATTCTTGAGTTTAATGGATTCTATCTTCATCGTCTTTAGTCTCCCACCATCCAGCAAATGGTGAATCGGAATCAGATATCTATGCCGGGGTCCGATTCAACCATCCCGAATATATCCCTGAGTACTGGGTTCATATCTTCTCGAGGGCGTCGGCGGCGATCCAGCCTTTCAGACCTTCTTTGGGGAGCCCGATCTCGATCCAGTCCCCCTTCGATTCCAGTCGGGAGACCCGCCGGCCCTGGGGGGCCTTGAAGGCCACGGGGAAGTTGGTGCCGGGGCCGCTGCGCACCTCGGCCTCCTCGACGGCGACCACCGCGGGCCGGCTCAGCCCCGTCGCCTCCCGGAAGCCCCACCACGACCCGAAGCCGGCCCAGGCCAGGACCGCGGCGACCAGCAGGGGGAGGAGGCTCGGGCGCCAGCGCTCCTGGACCGCGCAGAGCGCGAGCAGGAGCAGCGCGGCCCAGTACCAGAACCAGTGCAGGGCCGCCAGTTCGAGGCCGCTGAGCGCGTGGTAGGCGATGAAGAGCGCGGGCGGCACCCCGGCCGGGATGAGGGGCTCCCCGGCGCGCCGCAGGGCGAACTCGAGGTTGTGGCGGATGTCGGAATCGCGCGGCTGGAGCTCGAAGGCGCGCAGGTAGCAGGCGATGGCCCGGCCGAGACTCCCCGGCTTGCCCTGGCGGAAATAGGCGTTGCCGAGGTTGTAGTGGACCGTCGGGCTCTCCGGGTTCTGCTCCAGGATCCACTTGTAGGCGGCGGCCGCGCCCTCGTAGTCGGCGGCTTCGTACAGGGCGTTGGCCTCCGTCAGGCCGCGTTCCGGGGTCCGCGCCGGCGCGGGGTCCCCCTGCGCGAAAGCGGCCGCGCCGGCCAGGAGCGCCGCGGCGAGGAGCGTTCTCACCGGCGCAGCTCCTCGTCGAGGGCCCGCACCAGCTCCCCCACCCCGTCGGCGAGGCTGGAGGGGTCGGCGTGGTAGGTCCCGGCCGGAGCGAAGCGGAAGAGTTCCAGCTCGTTCCACACCCGCTTGAGCTGTTCCAGGTGCCCGGCCGGCAGGCCCGGGGCGTTCTGCTTCAGGAGGTCGAGGACTTGGCGCAGGGTGAGCCCGGAGGCGGGGCGGTCGAACTTGTCGGCCAGATAGCCCGTCAGGGCTTCCGAGATCATCTGCGTGGCGCGCTGGGGGTCCCGTTCGGAGCGCCCCTCGCGTATTCGCTTGCGGCTCTTGGCCAGGGCGCCGCGGGCCCGCCACCGGGCCGGGTCCTGCAGGCTGCGGCCCCGGTGCGAGGCGAAGCCCGAGGCCGCGAAGAGCAGCAGCAGCGGGAACAGGTGGGCCCAGCCCGCCCCGGCCAGGGCCGCCTCCAGCCGGTGCAGGGTCGGGACTTCCATGGCGTCGTGGACGTGGCGGATGTCCTCGGTCACGGGCAGGATCGCGCCGTTGGCCGCGGGCGCCTGATAGCCCGTGGCCCCGGCGGCCGCGGTCTGGCCCGGGGCGATCTTCAAGGGGATCGGGTCGCTCTGCAGGCTCACGTACTTCTCGGCTTTGGGGTCGAAGAAGTTCAGCTTGATCGGGAGTATCACGATGTCCCCGGAGACCTTCGGCACCAGGACGGTCTTGTAGACCTTGGACCCCTTCACGCCGGTGCCGTCCTTGGACTGGTTCAAAGACGAGACCGTCTCGTAGGCGCGGAACTGCGGGAGTTCGGGGAGGGCGATCTCTCCCAGCCCCTTCAGGTTCCCCTTCCCTTCGATGGTGACCGTGAGGTTGATGGCGTCGCCCACCGCGGCCTCGGAGCGGTCCGTCTCGGCGCGGAGCCGGAACTCGCCGACGGCCCCGGCGAAGCCCGGGGGCTTGCCGGCCTCGGGGAGCGGGCGGGCGTTCACGGTGATGCGGCGCGTGGAGAGGGTCTTCGGTTCGGCGGTGGTGATGCCGCGCGAGAAGAACTGGTTGAAGAAGTCGGCCGCGAAGGGGTCCACGGCCATGCCGCGGTGGACCTGGCAGCGGATCGAGCTCTGCCCGATCGTCAGCGGACCCGACTCGATCGGGAACAGGGCCATCTGGATCTCGGAGACGCTGTAGCGCCGCCCCTTGATGACGGTCTCCTGCGGGGGCGGCGGGGGCAGGTCCTCGTTGAGGAATCCCTTGGTGGCGGGCGGGTTCCATTCGATGTTCCCCAGCAGCGGCACCGCCGTGTGGAAGCGCACCGTCAGCAGGACCTGCTGGTTGATGAAGGGATGGGCGTCGTCGATCGTGGCGGTCACGAACACGTCCGGGGAGT
>MGTY01000020.1:0-8701 GCA_001799695.1 Elusimicrobia bacterium GWA2_69_24 | reverse complement strand
GTTGCCGATCATCCGGGGGACCAGGACGTAGGTGTATTCGATCGCGCTGGAGATCTTCCCGTTGACGAAGGAGAAGTTCTGGCTCCGTCCCGCGGCGTGGACGTTGAAGCGCGGCATGGAGGGCAGCTGCGGGTCGGGCAGGTTGGCCGCCTCGCCGGACACCTGCACGGAGAGTACGATCTGTTCGTCGATCTGGACGGAGGTCCGGTTCACGGAGGCGGTGATCGAGAAGGCGCCCGCCGAACCGGGGACCAAGAGCAGGGCGGCCAGGACGCCAACGCGGCGGAGACCGGGAGGGAGTCTCACCAATCCACCTCCGGCCGGTGCTGACCCTCTTTGGCGGCCTGCTGCTTCAGCTCCGCCTGACGCCGCTGCGCGGAATCCTCCTTCTCCTTGACCGCCTGGAGGATGCGTTCCGCGTCCTCGCGGGACATGCCCTGCGGCTTCGGCCGTTCCTTCGGTTCCGGCGGCTTTTCCTTGTCGTTCTTCTTATCCGGCTCGTCCTTCTTGTCCTGCTTCTGCGGGTCCGGCTTCTTCGGGTCGTCCTTTTGCGGCTGGCGCGGGCGCAGGGCCAGGACCAGGTTGTGGCGGCAGTCCTCCTCCGACGGGTCGAGGAGGAGGCAGCGCTTGTATGCCTCGGCGGCCTCCTTGAACTGCTTCTTGCGGAAGAGGGTGTTGCCGAGGTTGTAGTAGGCCTTCGGGGCCATGCCGCGCGGCACGGACTTGGGGTCGGTCGCGCTCTCGAACAGCTGCTGGGCCGTGTCGAGGTCTCCCAGCTTGTACAGGGCGTCGCCGGCGTTGAAGCGCGTCTTGGGGTCCCCCGGGTCGGCCTTCTGGTATTCCTTGAGGGCCTCCCCGAAATCCTCCTTCCGGTAGCGGCTGTTCCCCTTCCAGAGCCGGAGGCCGGAAGGCATGGCGCCCTCGCGGTGGAACTGCTCCTCGGTCCCGGGACCCGAAGGGGTCGCCGGGGTCTGTGCGGAGGCGGGGCCGCAGGCGGCCAGGAAGAGGAGCGCGGCCAGCGGCGCCGCCGTCGCGGCGGGCGGGGCGTCCCCGGTCTTCTTCCGGCGGAACCTCGCGGTGCGGAGCTCGGGCAGCAGCATCTCTAGGAGCAGTACGAGGAACGCGGCCAGCAGGGGGAAGCGGAAGCGGTTCTTGTAGCGGTTTGCCGCGGCGGACTGCGTCTCGGCCTTATCGAGCCCTTCGATCTCCCGCAGGACGGCATAGACTTCTTTCTCCCCGGTGGTCGCCCGGAAATAGGCGCCTTGCGTCGCGGCGGCGATCTGGATCAGCTCCGCCTCGCCCAAACGGCTGATCACCGTCTTCCCGGTGCGGTCCTTCTTATAGCCTACCACATGTCCGGCGTCGTCCTTCAACGGGATCGGCTCCCCCTCGGGGGTCCCGATCCCGATGATGTAGATGCGGATCCCGGCCTCGGCCGCGGCCTGGGCCGCCAGGAGCGGCTCGCTCTCGTGGTCCTCCCCGTCGGTGAGGAGCACCAGGGCCTTGTGTCCGGGATACTTGGCCAGGAGCCCCGTCGCCAGGTTGATGGCCTTGCCGACGGCGGTCCCGGGCCGGGGGATCATGTCCGCGGTGATGCGGTGGAGCAGCGAGCGCGCCGCCTGCAGGTCGGTCGTGATGGGGCACTGGACGAAGGCCTCGCCCGCGAAGACGATGATGCCGACCCGGGATTCCTTCAGCTCCTCGATGAGCATGGCCAGGGCGTTCTTGGTGCGTTCGATCCGGTTGGGCTTCAGGTCCTCGACCAGCATGGAGGAGGAGGTGTCTACGGCCAGGAGCACCTGCGTGGTCTTGGCCCGCGAGGCGACGAGCTCCACCCCCCATTGCGGACCCGCGAGCGCCAGGAGCATGAGGGCCAGGGCCGCGAGGCGCAGCCCGTACTTCACCCGCCGCGGGCCGAGGGCCTCCTGCGGGAAGAGCCGGCGCAGCACGTCGGGATGGGCGAAGGCCGAGCTGATGGCGCGCCGGCGCCGCGCGGACCAGAACCACAGGGCCGCCCCCGCGAGGACGGCGAGGGCCGTCCAGCCGAGGTACGCGGGGGTCCGGAAGAGGTCCATCATGGGATCCTCAGGAGCAGCGTCTCGGAGAGCAGCATCTCCAGCGCCAGCAGCAGGACCGCCGGGAGGAGCAGGAGGTGGTAGAGGTCCCGGTAGGACACGATCTCGGGGCGTTCGTACTCCGTCTTCTCAAGACGGTCGATCTCCGCGTAGATCGAGGCCAGCTCGGCGATGTTGGTGGCCCGGAAGTACTTCCCGTCCGTCTCCGCGGCGATCTTGAGCAGGGTGTCCTCGTCGAGCTCGTCGGGGATCTGCACCAGCTGGCGGCCGAAGATGGGGTCGTTGACCGGGACCATGGCCGGGCCGCGCTTGGCGGTCCCGATGGTGTAGATTTTGATGCCGAAGGTCCGGGCGGTCTTGGCCGCGGTGAGCGGGTCGATGAGGCCGGTGTTGCTGCGCCCGTCGGTCAGGAGGATGAGGATCCGGCTGCGGGCGCCGCTGTCCTTGAGATGGCCCACCCCGGCGGCGATGCCGTCGCCGATGGCCGTCCCCTCGCTCCGGGTCATGCCCGCGCTCACCCCCTCCAGGAATTCCAGGAGGGCGTCGTAATCAAGGGTCAGCGGGCAGGAGAGCAGCGGGTCCCCCCCGAAGATGAGGATGCCGATGCGGTCGGAGAGGCGGGCCTGGATGAAGTTCCGCGCCGCGTCCTTGGCCGCCGTCATCCGGTCCAGCGGGTCGAAGTCGATCGCCTGCATGCTCGTGGAGGTGTCGAGGACCATCAGGATGTCGATGCCTTCCGCCAGCCCCGTCAGTTGGCGCGACACGGTTTGCGGGCGGGCGAGCGCCGCCGCGCAGAGGCACAGGGCCGCGGCTCGGAGCGCCGCGGGCGCCCAGCGGACGAGCCGGTCGGCGAAGCGCGACGGGAGGTCCCGGCGGAGCGCGACCACGTTGGGGTAGGTCAAGGACGGAGAACGGCCGAAGAACCCGCTCGCGGCCGCCCAGAGCGCGGCCAGGGCCGGGACGGCGAGGAGCAGCCACCAGGGGTTCTGCAGCATCATCGCTTGGCCACCAACTCCTCGGCCGGAGGCGCGGCCTGGGGCGCCAGCTGGCGCACGATCCGGCGGGCCGACTCCGCGTCCTCCCGGGTCTCCTCCTCGCCGGGGAGCAGGCGGGCGAACTTGGCCAGGTCGCAGCGGGTGAAGAGGGCCTTGATCCAGGAGCGGGCCTGCGGGTCGGCCTGGAGTTGCAGGAGCCGCCGGTGGAGGTCGTAGGTGGTCATGGACAGCGCCGAGATCCCGTAGCGGCGCTCGAAATAGAGGCGCAGGATGTCGGAGATCCGGTCGTAATACTCCTTGACCGGCAGCCCCATCCGGAGCAGGGCGTCGATCTCGGCCAGGGCGATCTCCTCGTACGAGCGCAGGTCCGGGGCGGCGGCCGGGACCGCGCTCTCGCCGGCGGGCCGGCGGGCGCGGCGCCACAGGGCGCTTCCCCCCCAAGCGGCGGCGCCGAGCGCGGCCAGGAGCGCGAGGACCCAGGGCCACAGGCGCGGGGAGTAGGGGCCCTTGATGTCGCGGATGTCCCCGGTGTCCCGCAGTCCCGGGGCCGGGGGGGTCACCGTGACCGTGACCGCGGGGCTCGTCACTGCGGGGGCCGCGGCCTGGGGCGCGCGCAGGGCCCAGCGCAGCGGCGGGAGCGTCTGGTTGCCCAGGGCGAACGCGGCGACGACCACCGTGACGGGGCGCCGCTCCAACCCGTCCTGGAACTCGCGCTCCCCGATCTCCGTGCCCAGGAGCTCGAAGGCGCCGGTGTCGAGGCCCTCCCGGTCCAGCCCCTGCAGTTCGTGCTCCTCCGGGAACTCGATCAGGCCGCGGAGGGTGAAGCTGCTGCCGATGAGCAGGGACTCCGGCGTGCCCGCCCATTCGAACCGCCCCACGGCCGCGCTCTCGGCCGGGGTCTCCGCCGGGACGGCGTCAGCCGCCGTTCCCCCCGCCGGCAGCAGGGCGAAAAGGGCGGCGGCGAGGGTGAGCCTCAATGCAGCCTCCGCGAGCGCTCGCGGAAGAAACGCACCACCGGGTCGATGAGGGGCTGGTGGGTGTCGATGTCGATGTATTCGACGCCCGCGCTCTTGAACAGGGATTCGGCCTCGGCCCGGGAACGGTCCCGCGCCCGCCGCCGGCCCTGGCGCAGGGCGGCGGAGCGGGCGTCCACCAGGATGCGTTCGCCGCTCTCCGGGTCCTCGAGGTCCAGGAAGGCCGGCAGGGCGGGGAGGTCGCGCTCCCGAGGATCCTCGATGAACACGGGGATGAGGTCGTGCTTCTTGGCCGTGCGCCGCAGCGACTGCTCGAAGCCGGCGTCCTGGAAGTCGGAGACCAGCACGATGATGCTGCGCCGGTGGAGCATCCGGTTGAGCGTGTCGAGGCAGTCCCCCAGCCGGGTCCCCCGGTGCTTGGGCTCGAAAGCGAGGAGGTCGCGGATGATGGCCAGCACGTGGCGGTGCCCCTTGCGGGGCGGGATGAAGCGCTCCGCGCGGTCGGTGAACAGGAAGAGCCCCACCTTGTCGTTGTTCTTGAGCGCGGCGAAGGCCAGCACCGCGGCCAGCTCGGCGGCGGCCTCGCGCTTGAACTTCTTCCCCGAGCCGAAGAACTGGGAGCCCGACAGGTCGCAGGCCACGACGAGGGTGAGCTCGCGCTCCTCCTGGTATTCCCGGACGAAGACCTTCCCGCTGCGCGCGGTGACGTTCCAGTCGATGGCGCGGATGTCGTCGCCGGGCACGTACTCCCGGACCTGGGAGAACTCCATCCCGCGGCCCTTGAAGACGCTCAGGTATTTCCCGGCGAAGGTCTCGTTGACCAGGCGTCCGGTGCGGATCTCGATGCGCCGGACCTGCGCGAGGATCTCCCTCGGAAGCATCGTCGCTCCCCCCGCCTCAGGGCACTTCGACCGTTTCGAAGACCGAGTGGATGATCTCCTCGGAGGAGACGTTCTCGGCCTCGGCCTCGTAGCTCACCAGCAGCCGGTGGCGCAGGACGTCGGGGCCGATGGACTTGACGTCCTCGGGGGTCACGAAGCCCCGCCCGTTGAGGAAGGCGAAGCCCTTCGCCGCGGTGGTCAGGAAGATCGTGGCGCGCGGGGAGGCGCCGTAGCGGATCAGCGGCTTGAGCTTGGCCAGGCCGTGGTCCTCGGGCTTGCGCGTGGCGAACACGATGTCGACGATGTAGTTCTTGACCTTGTCGTCGACGTAGATCTCGTCGGTCACCTTCCGCGCCGAGAAGATCTTGTCCGGGGTCACGACCTTGCGCGCCTTGGGGGCGTGGCCGCGGGTCATGCGCTCGAGGATGACGCGCTCCTCGTCCTTGCGGGGATAGGTGACCAGGAGCTTCATCATGAAGCGGTCCACCTGCGCTTCGGGGAGCGGATAGGTCCCTTCCTGCTCGATGGGGTTCTGCGTCGCCAGGACCATGAAGAGTTCCGGCAGCTTGTAGGTGCTGTCGCCGATGGTCACCTGGCGTTCCTGCATGGATTCCAGGAGCGCGCTCTGGACCTTGGCCGGGGCGCGGTTGATCTCGTCGGCCAGGACCAGGTTGGAGAAGACCGGGCCCTTGCGCACCATGTAGGTGTTGTCCTTTTGGTTGAAGACCAGGGTCCCGGTGAGGTCCGCGGGCAGGAGGTCGGGCGTGAACTGGATCCTCTGGAACTTGGCGTCGATGGCGGCCGCCAGGGTGTTGATGGTCAGCGTCTTGGCCAGCCCGGGCACGCCTTCGATCAGGATGTGGCCGTTGGAGAGCAGCCCCACGAGGATGCGGTCGAGCAGCTCCTCCTGTCCCACGATGACGTTGGAGAGCTCCTTCTTCAGCTCCGCCACGAACAGGCTCTCGGCCTGGACCTTCTCGTTGATCTCACGGATGTCCTGGGTCATCGTCGTCATGTCCGGTTCACTCTCCTTTAAGAGCCTTCTTCATCAGGTCCTTGAGCTCGCCGCGGCCTATCGGCTTGCCGTCGGGGTTCGTGCCGGTCACGGGCTCGCCGGCGGCGGCTTGCTGGGCGCGGACCGCCTCTTCCCACTCCGCCTTGGCCTTGGCCTGCTTCTGCCGGTGCTCCTCCTCGATGCGGGCCTGGATGCGGCCCAGGGTGTGGATGGCCTGCACGCGGACCTCGGGGTCCACGTCGTAGAGCGTCTTGACCACGTCCTGGACGGACTCCGGGTTGCCGCGCTCGCCGATGGCGATGAGGGCCGAGATCCGGATGTCGCGCTCCGAGTCCATGAGCGACTTGGTGAGCTTCTGCGGGATGTCGGGATTGTCCATGTTCTGCAGGGTGGCCAGGGCGTTGCGGCGCACCGAAGGCTCGATGTCCATGGACATGGTCTTCTCGAGGATCTCCATGGCCTTCGGGTCCTTCACGCGGTACAGCAGTTCGATCGCCGACCACCGGACGGAGGAATCGGAGTCCATCGTGGCCTGGCGGATCTTCTTGAGCTCCGTCTCGGTCAGGACCGGCGGCGGCTCCTGCTGCAGGATGGGCGGCTCGGGCGGGGGCGGCAGGGCCGCCGCCTTCTCCTGGACGCTCTTCTTCTGGAAGAGGTACCAGAGGCCCCCGACGACGACGGCGATGAGGAGTAGGCGGCTCATTTGCCCTTCTTGGCCTGCGCGGCTTCGTACTGGCGCATCTTCTCCTCGTATTCCTTCTGGGCGGATTCGTTCTGCTGGCGGGCCTTGTTCACCTTCTCGGTGTGCTTGTTCTGCAGGCTCTTAAGCACGTTGATGGCCTGGACCCGGACGCTCTCGTCCACGTCGTTGAGCAGCTCGCTGACCGCGGAGGAGGCCTGGTAGTCCCCCCGGGTGTCCAGGGCGTTCAGCGCGGCCATACGCACGGCGGGTTCGGTGTCCCGCAGGGCGGTCACGAGATAGTTCATCACCTTGGGGTTGTCCCGCTGGGCGATGAGGGCGATGGCCTGGGAGCGCAGGGACGGCTCCGTGTCGGTCTTCAGCATGTTGAACAGGTAGTCGTCGGCCTTGGGGTCATGGGAGCTGATGAGCAGGAGGACGGCCTCCCAGCGCACGGCCGGGTTCGTGTCGCGCGTGGACATGCGGATCTTTCTGAGGGCTTCCATGTCGAGGGCCGGCGGCGGCTCCTCCATGATGGGCGGCGGCGACGGGGGCGGGGCCGAGGTGTCGACGGCGGCGGTCTGCGAGTTCTTCTTCCATCCATGCTGATAGAAGAGGAATCCGAGGATTCCCAGACCGATGAGAAGCGAGAGATATTTCACTGTTCCCCTCCTGCGGACCGACGGCCCAGCGTTGAATATTCCATGTCTTTTCCTGCAATTATTCAATCTATCAAAAAAGAGCTCCCGGGTGCCAGCCTTCCGATAGGACACCGGGCCGCTCCCGGGAGTTCCCGGACCCCGCAGGCCCGGGTGCCGAAGGGCCTATTCCCTAATAGGACCAATACCTTGGGTCCGGGTCCCCAAAAGACCGTGAGCCTTATCCAGCATCTCCATTACAATATCAACGTAATGCAGACCGCAGCCTTGGTGAAGCGCCTCCTGTCCGTCGTCGTGTGCGCCGCTCTCTGGCTCACGACCCCGGGGCTGGGCGCCTATCAGGCGCTCGCCAACATGGGCGTGGCGCCGGTCCAGGTCCAGGTCCCCGTGGGCGGCGGCAGCGCCGTCGGCGTCATCGGCAGCATCGGCCTCGTCCAGGAGACCGGGCGCGTCATCCCCGGCGGTCCCGGCGGCGGCAGCGTCTCGCTCCTCTCCGGGGTCGTCCCGTTCGGGTCGGTCCAGCCGCAGGTCGGCAACCTGCAATCCCCCTTCGCCCTCCCCGCCACCGCGATCCAGGGGCTGAACCCCTCGGTCGCCGCACTGCGGGCCCAGGCCGCCGCCTACGAGGGCGGCGCGCCCTTGCGCGCCGGCATCCAGGCCGGTCCGTCTACCGTCCGCGCCTCCGCCCTACAGGGCCGTTCCGGGACCGGGATACAGTCCCAGCCCTCCGGCCCGCAGACCGACGCCGAGCGGCAGGCCGCCCTGGAAGGTCAGGATCTTTCGCAGTCCCTGCAGCCCATCCGCGGCAAGGCCAACCGCCTGGGACGGCACTTCGCGGCTTTGAAGGCGGCCTTCGGAGTACGGGAGGACGCGGACGTCTCCCCGGCCTCCGTTACCGAGGTCGGATTGCAGGGCCCCGTCTCCGGTTCGGTCTCGCTCCTGGAACGGGCGGCCGCGGTCTTCACCGTCCCGATCAGCGCGGCCCGGGCCGGCCTTCAGCGCTGGACCCGCCCCGCCGCCGGGGCGACCGTCTCAGGGGAATCCCTTTCCAAGCCGGTCCCGCTGGTCTTGCGCAACACCGAGCCCAAGGGCCTCAGCTTCTTGATCCAAGCCGCGCGCGGCTCATTCGCGAAGGTCTTCTCGGTCTTCAAGGCGCGCCCCACGGCCTCCGTCACCGGCCAGGAGCCGGGGGACCCGTCCGTGGGAGCGGGCTCCAAGAAGTGGTTCGGCCTCGGCAAGGTCGCCCTGATGTTCATCGGGTCCCTGGTGGTGGCCCAGGTCGGGGTCGAGGCCCTCTACGCGGCCATGCCGACCCTGGTGCAGAAGACCTTCGGGGATTTCACCGCGGTCGCCCAGCTCACGATCTTCTCCTCCATCGCCTCCATCGTCAGCCGGCAGATCGGGCCGCTGGTGGTCAAGCGCT